>NZ_CP074133.1:6852590-7194689 GCF_018316655.1 Nocardiopsis changdeensis
CGGCGAGCCGCACGCCCTCGATCACGTGCGAGGAGGACACGTGGTGGCCCTCCTCGCGCAGCCGCCGGGCCGCCTCGGTGAGCCACCGGTGGATCGGCAGGTCGGGGGCGGTGTACAGGTGGTGGTACCAGCCGGGGGCGGTGACCCCGGCGCCGTAACCGCTGGCGGAGGCCAGCCGGCCGTGGGTCCAGGGCACCCAGGTGGCGTTGACCTTGACCTTGGGCAGGCCCTTGAGCAGTCCGGTGTCGGCGCTGACGGGGAAGTCGGCGACGCCGCGCAGGGCGGGCGCGTGCCAGGCGCCGCAGACGACGGCGACCCGCTCGTGCCCCTGCTTGAGGGTGGCCCGCAGCACCTGGCGCATGTACGCCTCGCGGCGGGCGCCGCGGCCCTGCTCGGGGCCGCTCTCCTCCCGGACGGCCGCCATGGCGTCGGCGATGGCGGGGAACGGCGAGGGCTCGCCGTCGCCGCGCTGCTCGACGACGTCGTCCCACCAGCGTTCGGCGTCGTCGTACCCGGCGGCCTCGGCGAGCACGCCCAGGGGGTCCAGACGCAGCCGGTCGCGGCCGACCGCCTCGGGGTCCTCGGTGACACCCTCCTCGGTCGCCGCCCCGTCCTCCTCCGACGCCTCGGTCTCGGCGAGCCGCTCGGCCAGGGTGTGCGCGGCGGGCAGGTCGCAGAACCGCACCGGGACGTCGTTCTCGGCGGCGTAGCGCAGCGCCTCCCACTCCGGTGAGAACGCCGCGAACGGCCAGAACGCCCACCCGTCGCCCGCCGCCACCCTCAACGGACGGCCTCCGGCCGCAGTAGTCTTCTTCCCAGCAGCAGACGCCGCGGCGTCCTTGGGCGGGTCCGCCAGGTGCACCAGCAGCGCCACCGGCGGCTCCAGCTCCCCCACCAGCGGGATCAGCGCGTCCGCCTCCGGCGGCCCCTCGATGAGGACCGCGTCCGGCTTGATCTCGGCCAGCGCCGCCCGGACCGCGCGGGCCGAACCCGGCCCGTGGTGCCGCACGCCCAGGACGTGCAGACCGCTCGTGTCCAGTCGTGCCATCAGGCGCCCACCTCGCGGCAGGCGCGGTAGAACTCGCCCCAGCCCTCGCGGCCGCGGACCACGGTCTCCAGGTACTCGCGCCAGACCACGCCGTCGGACACCCGGTCCTGGACCACGGCGCCCTGGATCCCGGCGGCCACGTCGGCGGGGCGCAGCACCCCGTCGCCGAAGTGCGCGGCCAGCGCGATCCCGTTGGTGAGCACCGAGATCGCCTCGGCGGTGCTCAGCGTGCCGCTGGGCGACTTGACCTTGGTGCCGTTGTCCTCGGTCACCCCGGACCGCAGCTCGCGGAACACGGTGACCACCCGGCGGATCTCGTCGAGCCCGGCGGGCACGTCGGGCAGCTCCAGGGACCGGCCCAGCTGCTCCACCCGCTGGGTGACGATGCGGACCTCGTCCTCGGCGCTGTCGGGCACCGGCAGCACCACGGTGTTGAAGCGGCGGCGCAGCGCGCTGGACAGGTCGTTGACGCCGCGGTCGCGGTCGTTGGCGGTGGCGATGATGTTGAACCCGCGCTGGGCCTGCACCTCGATGCCCAGCTCGGGCACGGGCAGCGCCTTCTCCGACAGCACGGTGATGAGGCCGTCCTGCACGTCGGAGGGCATGCGGGTGAGCTCCTCGATGCGGCCGATGGCGCCGCGCGCCATGGCGGTCATCACGGGGCTGGGCACCAGCGCCTCCCGGGAGGGGCCCTCGGCGAGCAGCCTGGCGTAGTTCCAGCCGTACCGGACGGCCTCCTCGGAGGTGCCCGCGGTGCCCTGCACCAGGAGCGTGGAGTCGCCGGAGATCGCGGCGGTCAGGTGCTCGGACAGCCAGGTCTTGGCGGTGCCGGGGACGCCGATGAGCAGCAGCGCGCGGTCGGTGGCCAGGGTCGCGACGGCGACCTCGACGACGCGGCGGGCGCCGATGTACTTGGGCGTGATCTCGGTGCCGTCCTCCAGGGTGGCGCCCAGGAGGTACTGCGTCACCGCCCAGGGGGAGAGCCGCCAGCCCGGGGGGCGCCGCCGGTCGTCCGCCTTGGCCAGCGCCTCCAGTTCGGCGGCGTAGGTCTGCTCCGCGTGCGGGCGCAGGGCCTGCGCCGCGTCGGTGGAGATGGAGGGGGCGGAGGAGGTGGTCACACGAGCTCCTTGTGCATGTCGAGGCGGAAGCGAAGGGTGTTGAGCAGGCTCTGGTAGGCGTGGTCGCTGGGGCCGCCGCCGACGGCGGCCAGGTTGGGGGTCTCCCTGGGCAGGTCGTGGACCAGTTCGGGCGGCGTGCGCTCGGCGACGAGCAGGCACACGGACCGGTAGCCGCCCTGGTCGCGGTCCCAGCCCTTGCCGCCGAGACGGTCCACGACCTGGTGCACCAGCTTCGCGGTCCAGGGGCCGGGCACCGCGTTGAGCAGGGACCACACGTCGCGGGTGCCGGTGCCGGGGCCGAAGGAGCGCTCCACCAGGGCGCAGCGCTCTCCGACGGGCAGGACGCGCAGCAGCGGTTCGAGCTGGAGGGAGCGGCGGCCGCGGGCGGCCTTGACCATCCGGTCGGTGACCCGGCCCTCCAGCAGGCCCAGGGCGGCGCGGGCCCACACCGCGTCCTCCTGGACGCCGATGGCGTTGAGGAGGGCGTCGTGCAGCTCGTCGTCGCCGGAGCGGGCGACCCGCTCCAGGACCCCGGCGGGATCGGTGCCGAGCAGGTCGGTCCACACGTCGAGCGGTGTGCGGGTGACCAGCGTCCACAGGTACTCGGAGCGTTCGCGCAGGCCGATCTCGCCGGTGGGCCGGGCCAGGGCGAGGTCGCGCAGCAGGCCGGCCTCGTCGGGTTCGACGGGGGTGACCACGACGGTGTCCTTGGGGCCGGGCCCGGCGTGGGCCCGCACGTGGTCGCGCAGCCGGTCGGCGTGGGCGCTGTGCGGCAGCCGGGTGAGCAGGGACAGCGCCAGGCCGCGGACGTTGGCTCCCTTGTCGTCGAGGGCGGTCTCCAGCAGGTCGGCGTCCTCGGGCCCCAGGCCGGTCTCCATCGCCTCCAGCAGGCGGCGGCGCAGTTCGGCCTTGCGCAGGTCGGGCCAGACGGCGGCGAGCAGTTCGCGGCCCCGCGCCGGGTCGGCGGCGCGCAGGGCGCCGAGCATGCGGCGGCGCTCGCCCTCGGTGCCGTGCAGCCAGGTGTCCTCGTCGAAGACGTCGGCGGGGTCGGACTCGGTGAGCAGGTACGCCCAGTCGGGGTCGAACCGGGCCAGCCAGCGCCCGCGCGAGCCGCCGGCCGCGGCCACCGCGGAGCGCAGCGCGCTGTCGCGGGCGCCCCGGTCCAGCAGGGCGGGCAGGTGCTCGGCGGGGGCGCGCAGGCCCGCGGCGGCGACCAGTTCCAGCCACTCGGGCAGGAGCTCGGAGCGGTCGGCCAGGATCGCCTCCAGGCGCCGGACGGCCTGTTCCCCGACCTCGGGCAGGTCGGGACCGGGGTCGGGGTCGATCGGGTCGACCCGGGCCGGCGTGTACCCGGCCAGGCGGCGCACGGTGGCCAGGGCGGCCCGGTCGAGGAGGGCGGCCGCGCCCTCGCTCTCGCCGGTGGCGGGCAGGTCGGGGGTCTCGGGGACCGCGCGGCGGGCGGTGCCCACGAGCGCGGCGGAGACCAGCAGGTCCCAGGAGTCGGGGGCCGGGGAGGGGGTGGTCACAGGGGGATCGCCTTTCCGGTCCGGTCCCAAACGGCGAGGGGGGTGAGTCCTTCGGCGGGCGACCACTCGGCGGCCACCGTGGCCGGGCGCCCGCCGGTGACCGCCAGCAGGCGCCGGGGGACGCCGGTGGCCAGGGGCAGGGCGTCGCCGCCGGGGTCGGCCAGGTACCAGCGGTCGTCCCGGGCGGGTGCGGCGTCGGCCAGGACCACCGGCCAGGTCTCCCGCCAGGGGTCCTCGGCGAGGACTGCGGCGTGGGCGTCGAGCGCGCCGGCGACCGTGGTGCCCTGGGGGACGGGTCCGGGGAGCTCGGTGCCCGGGTCGGGGACGACCCGGTGGCCGTCGGGGTAGAAGGACAGGTCGGCCTCCACGGCGGTGCCGAGCCGGTAGGGGGTGGTGGGCGCCTGGTCGGCACGGCCGAAGCTGAGGGCCAGGGCGGTGCGCCCGGTCCGGGCGCCGCGCAGCCACACGCGCAGGCCGGTCATGTCGTCCTCGGCGCCGGGGACGGTGCGCCGGCCCAGCACCACCCAGGTGTCGCCGACGCTCTCGCCGCCGGCCCGCACCTCGTCGGCCTTGAGGGTGATACCGACCCGGGAGCGGATCGCGCCGCGGGTGCGCTCGCCCAGGGCGTCGCCCGCCCCGTAGCCGTCGATGAGCAGGTGGAGCAGGCCCAGGTGCTCCAGGACCCGCTCGGGCCAGCTCTCCTGCCGGGCCACGGAGGGCAGCCGGGAGACCCAGCCCGAGGCGCCGCGCGCCTTGGCGTCGGTCAGCCGCTTGGCCATGCGGTCCCAGTGGTCGTAGCCGTGTTTGGGGACCTCGGCGAGCCCGGCGTCGATCTGGTCGTGCAGCCACAGGCGCAGCTCGGCCAGTCCGGCGGCGACGGCCTCCTCGCGGGCCCGCAGGGTGGCGGCCGCCTTGGCCGGGTCGGCGGGGGCCGCCTTGGCGGGGTCCGCGGCGCGTGCCTGCCGGGCGGCCCGCCCGTCGAGCCAGGAGCCGACCCAGGAGGGCTTGTCCTCCCGGTCGGCGACCTCGCCCTGTGCCCACAGGGCGAGCAGGCCCAGGACGTGCTTGCAGGGGATCTTGCGGCTGGGACAGCTGCACTTGTAGGCGGGGCCGGTGCCGCCGTCCAGGTGGACGGCGGCCAGGTAGGGCTTGGAGCCGCTGCCCTGGCACTCGCCCCACACGGCGGAGGTGCCGCCGGCGGACGCGGCGACCGCCCCCCGCTGCGGCCACGACGCCGCCTTGCCCACCTTGACGGCGGCTTTGCGGGACGCGGCGTCCGGGGCGACGGCCCATACGTCGTCGATACTCCATCGGTCGCTCACAACAAGAACACTACGGGTCGACCCCGACAAAACGAGCCCTGCGGGAAGGCCCGGGAGAGGCTTCACCGGATTGTCGCCCGGGCGTGCCATGCTGGCCCGGGCGCGCCCCCTCGGCGATATTTCGCGCCATTCACACGAAAGGTCTCTTTCGTCATATCGGGCGGCTTTCGCCGGAGAAATCCATCAGTTGAATCCGACATTTCTCCGGAGCCGTTGAAAAAGCCGTCGTCGGCTCCTAGAATGCACGCTCAGGCTGTCGGCCCCCGCCCCTTCGCCATCGGACGCCCCGTTCCGCGCCCACGCGCCGTTCGCGTCTCCCTGCCCCGTGCACGCACACCCCCGTTCCCGAAGGGAGGGAAGCGGCCCCTGCCACAGCGGGCACCGCGCACCCGATGACCACCCGTTCCTCCGACGGGGAGCCCGCCTGCCCCGTTCCCGCCGGTCTCCCCCGCCTCTACGGCCCCACCCCCGACACCGGGCGCGACTCCCTCTGGGACGAGCTGCGCGAACGCCACGGCCCGGTGGCCGCGGTGGAACTGGAGCCGGGCGTCCGCGTCTGGCTGCTGCTGGGCTACCACGAGAACCTCACGGTGCTGCAGAGCCCGCACCTGTTCTCCCGCGACACCCGGAGGTGGCGCGAGGTCGTCGAGGGCCGCGTCGAGCCGTCCGCGACCCGGCCCGCCCTGTCCTGGCGGCCCAACGCCCTGTACGCCGACGACGCCGAGCACACCCGGCTGCGCGCTCCGATCGTGGCGGCCCTGTCCCGGGTGGACATGGCCGCCACCGCCCGCGAGGTGCGCCGGATCGCCGACGACCTCATCGACGCGTTCATCGCCGACGGCGAGGCCGACCTCATCGGCGGGTTCGCCGACCCCCTCCCGGTCCTGGTGCTCAACCGGCTGTACGGGCTGCCCGACGGCTACGGGCACATGCTCGGCGACCTCACCCGGGTGGTCTTCGGCGACGACGCCCGCAGGGCCGGGGAGGCCGTCGTCCGCACCCAGCAGTACTTCGCGGGGCTGGTCGCCCGCAAGCGCCGCTCCCCCGGGAACGACCTGGCGTCGTGGATGCTGGAACACGCCAACGGGCTGACCGACCACGAGGTGGCGCACCAGGCGGCGCTGATCAACAACGCGGGCCACCAGCCCACCACCCACCTCATCGGCAACACCATGCACACCCTGCTCACCGATGAGCGCATCCGCGCCGCGCACGCCGACGCCCGGCTCTCCGTGCGGGAACTGCTCGACCACGTCATGTGGACGGACACCCCGTTCCAGGTGCTGCCCGCCCGGTTCGCCCTCCAGGACGTGCGGATCGGCAACGCCGAGGTGCGGACGGGGGACGCGCTGCTCATCGGCTTCGACCCGGCGCACCGCGACCCGGCGGTGCGCCGCGGCCGCGAGGAGACCGGCGTGGTGAGCGGGGCGCGGGCGCACCTGATGTTCGGCGCCGGCCCGCACGCCTGTCCGGCCCGGGAGCTGGCCCGGATGATCGCCGCGACCGGGGTGAGCGCCCTGCACGAGCGCCTGGCGGGGCTGCGGCCGGCGATGGACCCGGTCCTGCTGCGCCGGGTGCCGTCCCCGTTCGTGCGCGGACTGGCCGCCCTGCCCGTGGAGTTCACGCCGGGCGCGCCCCGGCCGCGCCCGGCCCCCGCCGCGGATCCGTTCCCCGCCGCGGACTCAGGGCAGGAGCCGCGGACCGGCTCGGACGACCCGCTGGGGCGGCTGTTCGCCTGGTGGCGGTCGCTGCGCCGCTGAGGCCGCGGAGGGGCCGGAGCCCGCCCGAATCGCACCCCGATCACCGCCTTTCGCACTGAACCACCGAATACACCGGGGTGACCCGGAGTACACGACCGGTGATTCAACGGATGCGCGTTCATCGGATGGACACGATAGTGAAAGCGGGAAATCGCCCGAATTGCAGGGTACATTCACACCCGATCGGGACGGGATCCCTTTTCTCGGCACGTCGGAAAGACGTGTCCCCCCGACCCGGGCCGCTTCGGCACGGGTTCCCGCAGAAAAGGATGAACGTGCACACGACAACCCTTTCCCCCGAATCCCCCGATATCACCCCCACCCCGCGCCGGCTGCGGTCGTGGGCCGCCCGCACGGCGGCCGCCGTCCTGATGGCCGCCGCCGTGGCGGCCGGGACCGCCGCGCCCGCCCACGCCGACAATCCCTACGAACGCGGGCCCGCCCCCACCGAGCAGAGCGTCACCGCGCTGCGCGGTCCCTTCGACACCGACACCGTCTCCGTCTCCTCCCTCGTGGTGAGCGGGTTCGGCGGCGGCACCATCTACTACCCGACCGACCGCAGCGAGGGCACCTTCGGCGGCGTGGTCATCGCCCCCGGCTACACCGCGAGCCAGTCGTCCATGTCCTGGTACGGGGAGCGGATCGCCTCCCAGGGCTTCGTGGTGTTCACCATCGACACCATCACCCGCTACGACCAGCCCGACAGCCGCGGCCGCCAGCTCGACGCCGCCCTGGACTACCTGGTCGAGGACAGCCGGGTCGCCGACCGGGTGGACGGCTCCCGGCTCGCCGTGATGGGGCACTCCATGGGCGGCGGCGGCACCCTCGCCATCGCCGAGGACCGGCCCGAGCTGCAGGCGGCGATCCCGCTGACCCCGTGGCACACCCAGAAGAACTGGTCGGACCTGGAGGTTCCCACCCTGGTCATCGGCGCCGAGAACGACTCCGTCGCCTCGGTCCGCACCCACTCCATCCCGTTCTACGAGAGCCTGCCCTCCTCGCTCGACCGCGCGTACCTGGAGCTGCGCGGCGCGAGCCACTTCGCCCCGAACGTCTCGAACACGACGATCGCCCGCTACTCGATCTCCTGGCTGAAGCGGTTCGTCGACGACGACACCCGCTACGAGCAGTTCCTGTGCCCGCCGCCGCGGACCGGGTTCGGTACGGACTTCTCCGACTACCGCGACTCCTGCCCGCACGGCTCCTGACCCGCACACGGGGGCGGCGCCCCGGGGACCGTTCCCCGGGGCGCCGCCCTCTCGTCCTTCCGGGCCGCCGGAACCCCTCCGGCGGCCCGTCTCCCGCTCAGTCGTGGAAGACCAGCTCCTCCGGGGACAGCGGGGTGAAGTCGACCTCCTCGATGGGGCCGCCGTCGCGGTCGGTGACCCGGGTCTCCTGGAGCATCTCGATGGCCCCGCCCTCCTGGTACTGGACGATGTAGGCGCCCTGGTGGCCGCCGTGGTCCCCGCCGGAGGACGAGAACGGCACCGGCCCGGGGCCCTGCCACTCCTGCTCCTCCAGCGCGTCGACCAGCGCCTGGCGGGTCAGGTCGGGCCCGGCGGACATCAGGACCTGGGCGAACATGACGGCCTGGGTCATACCGAAGATGTGCGTGTTGGTGAGGGGGTCGCCCTCGCCGTACTCCTCGTAGACGTCGATGAAGAACGCCGACCACTCGTCCTCCGTGTCCTCGACCCGGGGCATGTAGCTGGTGATGATCAGCCCGTCCAGGAAGGTGTCCGCCGGCACCCCCTCCGCGTCGGTGTCCTCGGTGAACGCCGCCAGTAGGCCCTGGAGGGTCGCGGTGTCACCGCCGATGCTGGAGACGACCCACTGGGGGTCGTAGTCGGTGCTCGCCGCCTCCAGCATGGCCAGGGCGACGAAGGCCGGGATGCAGGAGCAGACCACGACCTCGGCCCCGGAGCGCTTGAGCTCGGCGACCTGGGCGCTCAGGTCCGGGACCTCGGACTCGTAGTGCTGGCGGGTGACGACCTCGTCGGTGAGGTACTGGTCCAGCCCCTCCTGGGAGTCCTCGCCCACGTCGTCGTTCTGGAACAGGTAGCCGACGTCCTGGCCGGGGAAGTTCTCGACGATGTACTGCCCCTGGATCTTGGCCTCCTTGGTGTAGTCCACCTGCCAGCCGTAGGTCAGCGGGTGCTCCTCGGTGTTGTTCCAGGCCAGGGCCCCGGAGGCGGGGAACACGTCGGGAACGCCCTCCTCGTTGAGGTAGTCGACGACACCGCCGTGGGTGGGCGTGCCCAGCCCCCCGAACATCGCGAAGATCTCGTCCTCGATCACCAGCTGCCGGGTGACGTCGATGGTCCTGGCGGGGTCGTACCCGTCGTCCTCGACCCGGTAGTCGATCTCCCGGCCGTGGATGCCGCCCTGCTCGTTGACGTAGTCGAAGACGGCGGCGGCGCCGCGGGAGATCGACATGTAGCCCGCCGCGGCGGGGCCGGTGAGGGGCTGGTGGGTGCCGATGACGATGGCGTCGTCGGTGACGCCGGTGGACACGGACAGGTCCGGGCCCTCCGACTCGGTGACCTCTCCGGCCCCGGTGCAGGCGGTCGCGGTCAGGGCCAGGGCCAGGGAGGCGGCCAGGGCGCCTCGTCTCGCCGTGTTCATCGTGGTGCGCACGGTGTTCTCCTTCGGTGGGGGGTGCGGTGCGGGATGAGGGTGCGGGTCAGCGGGACCGGCGCAGGAGCGCGCGCAGCCGCTGGAGGATGCCGTGCAGCCCGAGGGGCTGGAACCGCAGGACGAGGATGAGCAGCACGCCGAACAGCACGATCGGCAGGTTGTTCTCCACGTCCTTGCTGAGCTCGAACGCGCGGACGGCGTCCGAGAGCCAGATCTCCAGGTAGACCACGGCCAGGGCGGCCCACAGGGCGCCCCACATGCTGCCGATGCCGCCCAGGACCAGGGCCGCGAGCAGGGTCAGCGACAGCGAGAGCGTGAACATGCTCGGGGTGGCGGTGCCCAGGACGTACACCTGGAGCCCGCCCGCCAGGCCGCCCGCCGCGGAGGCGATGACGAACGCGGTGACCTTGGTGCCCCCGACCGGGACACCCGACATGGCGGCGGCGGTCTCGTCGTCGCGGACCGTCCGCATCCGGCGGCCGAGCCGCCCCGTGGAGATCGTCGCCAGGACGGCCAGGCCCAGGACCACAGCCGTCCAGACCACTAGCGCCTTCCACTCGCTGTCGGTCACCAGGCCCTGGAGGAAGGGCGGGGCCCCGGCGGTGCGCACGGTGAGGCCGTTGCTGCCGCCGAACACCTCGTGGTACCGGTGCGTCAGGCCGGGCAGGCCGACGGCGAGGATGAGGGTCGCGCCGGCCAGGTAGGGGCCGTGCAGGCGGGCGGTGGCGGCGCCGACGGCGATGCCGGCGACCACCGCCACGGCCACCACGAGGACGAGGTTCGCGGCCAGCGGGAGCATCGGCAGGTTCAGGACCAGCAGCGCCATCGTGTAGGCGCCGATCATCATGAACGCGCCGTGGCCCAGGGACACCTGGCCGCTGCCCCCGGTGAGGAGCTGGAGGCCGGCGACGGCCAGCATCGTGTACCCGACGGCGGCCATCCGCAGCGCGGTGAGGTCGCCGGTGACCAGGAGCAGCCCGGTGACGGCGGCCAGCGCCAGGGCGGCGAGCAGCAGGTGGCGCAGCGGGGAGGGCAGGTCGGCCCAGCCCCGGCGCGGGGCGCTCCCGCGGTCCGGGGCGCTCTCGGCGGAGCGGGGTTCGCGCTCGGTGGCGGACGTGGACATGGCTACACCTTTCGCGCGGTCGGGCGGGACAGGATGCCGTCCGGGCGCACGCTGAGCACGAGGACGACGAGGGCGAGGGCGGTGAGGGTGGCCAGCTCGGGGCCGGCGTAGCCGGACACGTAGGACATGCCGAGGCCGACCAGCAGGCCGCCGATGATCGCCCCGAACGGGTTGTCCAGGCCGCCGACCACGGCCGCGGTGATGCCGTAGACGAAGACGATGTCGAACACGTTGGGCGAGATGAACGGGGGTCCGGCGAGCATCCCCGCCAGGGCGGCGATGAGCGCGGAGATCGCCCACCCGGCGGTGAGCATCAGCCCCACCCTGACCCCGCTGAGCCGGGCCGCCTCGGGGCGGAACGCGGCGGCGCGCATGCGCAGCCCCAGCGGGGTGAAGCGGTACAGGCAGAACAGCAGCACGGCGACGACGGCCACCGAGGCCAGGGCGAACACGTCGGCCGGGGACGGCCGCCCCACGAAGTCGAAGGCGTAGGGGAAGCCGTGCTGCTCGTTGCCCCAGACCATGCCCACGCCCCCCTGGGCGACCAGGAGCAGGCCCAGGGTGACGATGATCCCGTTGAGCTGCGAGACCCGGGCGATGGGGCGGACGATGAACCGCTCCGCGAGGGCGCCCGCGGCCGCGCCCACGGTGAGGGCGGCGGCGAAGCCGATCCAGTAGGAGCCGGTGAGCGGGGCGACGGTGGCGGCGGTGTAGACCGCGACCAGCGCCATCGCGGGCTGGGCGAAGTTCACCAGGCGGGTGGCCTGGTAGATGATGACCAGGGACAGCGCCAGGGCGGCGTAGACCGCGCCGGACGCCAGTCCGCTCAGGGTCAGGTCGACGAAGTGGTCCATAGGGGGTGCTCCTCGGGGTCCGGGGTCAGAAGCCCAGGTAGGCGTGGCGCGTGCGGTCGTCGGAGAGCAGGTCCGCGGAGGGGCCCTCCACGGCCACCCGCCCCTGGTTGAGGACGACGCCGCTGTCGGTGGCGGCCAGCGCCCCGGCGGCGTTCTGCTCGACCAGGACGACCGTGAGCCCGGTGCGTTCGCGCAGGTCGCGCAGGAGGGCGAAGATCTGCTTGGTGACCAGGGGCGCCAGTCCCAGGGAGGGTTCGTCCAGCAGCAGCACCCGGGGGCGGGCCATGAGGGCGCGGCCGATGGCGAGCATCTGGCGCTCGCCGCCGGAGAGGGTGCCCGCGGACCGGCCCAGCCGTTGGACCAGCGGCGGGAACAGGTCCAGCACCTCGGCCTCGGTGGCGCGGTCGCGCCGCGGGGAGCGCCACAGCGCGCCCAGGCGCAGGTTCTCCTCCACGGTCAGCTCCGTGATGACGCCGCCGCCCTCGGGGACGTGGGCCAGGCCCCGGGTGATGACGCGTTCGGCGGGCAGCCGGGTGATGTCCTCGCCGCCGAGCAGGACCCGGCCCGCGTCGGCGCGGTGCAGGCCGGTGAGGGTGCGCAGCAGGGTGGTCTTGCCCGCCCCGTTGGCGCCCAGGACGGCCCGGAACCCGCGCTCCGGGACGGTGAAGGAGACGGAGTCCAGGGCGCGGACCGCGCCGTAGGAGGCGCTCAGGTCCACGACCTCCAGCAGGTCGGTGCTCATCGGGCGTCCCCTTCGTCGTCGGCGGTGCCCAGGTAGGCGCGGGTGACCAGGGGGTCGTTGCGCACCTCGTCAGGGGTGCCGGTGGAGATGACCCGGCCGAAGTCGAGGACGACGATGTGGTCGCAGACCTCCATGACCAGGTCCATGTGGTGCTCGACCAGGACGACGGCCATGTCCTCGCCCAGCGCGCGGATCTGCGCGGCGAGCTCGTCCATCTGGCCGCCGGACAGCCCGCCCGCGGGTTCGTCGAGCAGCAGCAGCTCGGGGTCGCAGACGCAGGCGCGGGCGAGGGCGACCTGCTTCTGGACGCCGTAGGGGAGGGTGCCGGGCAGGCGGTGGGCGCTGTCGGCGACGCCGAAGCGGTCCAGGGCCGCCAGGGCGCGCTCGCGGAGTTCGCGCTCGTCGCGGTGGTGCCGGCCCAGGCCGGTGACCAGGGAGAAGGGGCCGCCGCGGGCGAGCCGGTCGGCCCCGGCGACGACGTTCTCCAGGACCGTCATCAGCGGGAAGAGGTTGAGGCCCTGGAAGGTGCGGGCGATCCCGGCGCGGGCCAGGTGGTGGGGCCTGTGCCCGGGAGGGGGGCCGCCCTTCCAGGTCAGGGTGCCGGCGGTGGGGCGCAGGACCCCGGAGAGCACGTTGAACAGGGTGGTCTTGCCCGCTCCGTTGGGCCCGATGAGCCCGGTGACGCCGCCCGGGGGCACACGCAGCCCGACGTCGTCGAGGGCGGTCAGGCCGCCGAAGCGGACGGTGATCCCCTCCGCCGTCAGGAGGTGTTCGGTCGCTGTCGTCGTCATGGGATGCGTTCCACCCCGCCTTTCGTGTCGCGGAACCGGTCTATACCGACCGGTTGGTATGGTCAGGTGGCGCGAACTCGCCGTCCGCGGCCTCGGGACGTCAGTTGAAGAGGCGGGCCAGGTCCACCCGGGAGCGGATGCCGAGCTTGCGGAAGATGCCGCGCAGGTGGTGCTCCACCGTCCGCGGGCTGATGAACATGTGCGCGGCCACCTCGCGGTTGGTCGCGCCCTCCGCGACCAGCCGGGCGATCTGCTGCTGCTGCGCGGTCAGCTCGCCGGTGGACGGGGTCTCCGGGCCGCGCTCCCCCGTTCCGAGGGCGCGCAGCTCGGCGCGGGTCTGTCGGACCCACAGCCGGGCGCCGAAGCGCTCGAAGGACTCCTGCGCGTTGTGCAGGTGTTCCCGGGCCCGCCCCGGCAGCCGGGCCCGGCGCAGGTAGGCGCCGAAGAGCAGCTGGGTGCGGGCGTGTTCGACGTCGTCGTCGCCGCAGGAGCGGTGGAAGGCCAGGGCGCTCTCGAAGTGGTCGGCGGCCTCGTCCTGCGGGGCCAGCAGTCCGGCGCAGCGCTCGGCCAGGGCCAGGGCGGCGGGGGAGCCGATCGAGTCGGCCCAGCGCCGGTACCCGGCCAGGGAGGTGCGCGCCCACTCGGTCTCGCCGATGCGGGTGGCCGCCTCGACGAAGTGCGGCGCGGTGAGCAGCCGCATCGTCGGGTGCCCGTGCCCGGGGCCGGCGTGGACGAGCGAGCGCAGCCGGAAGAACGCCTCGGCGGCGTTGCCGCGCGACAGCTCCAGGACCGCCAGCGCCCACGAGGCCAGGGCCGCGGCCAGTCCGAGGCTGTTCTCGCCGGCCTGGGAGGCGACGGCGCGCGCCCGGATCCGGCAGGTGTCGATGTCGCCCTGGATCGCCGCGATCATCGCCAGCGACGCCAGGTGCTGGGTGGCCCAGATGGTCTGGCCGCTCTCCCGGGACACCCGCAGCCCGTGGAGCGCGGTCCCTGCGGCGGACGGGAACCGCCCGCTCCAGAACTCGGAGAACACCAGGAACCCCAGCGCGGCGGGGACCGTGGCCCGCTCGCCCGCCTGGCGGGCGAGTTCCACGGCCCGGGTGTTGGCGCGCCGCACGAACAGGCTGTCCGACAGGCGCAGCCCGGCCACGCCGCCCCAGATCAGCTCCGAGGGCCGGTCGACGGCCTCCGACAGCCGGACGGCCTCGCGCAGCAGCGGGGTGGAGCCGGGGTAGTCGCCCCGGAAGGAGATGGTGCACCCCTCCAGGAAGGAGGCGGCCATGCGCACCCGGTCGGGGTCCTGCGGCCGCACCAGGGGCAGCGCCAGCTCGGCCGCGCGCGCGTGGCGGACGGGGTCGCCCGCCAGCGAGGCCGAGTCCGCCGAGCGGACCAGGGTGCGCAGGGCCAGGAGGCGGTCGTGCGGGATGAGGTCGCGGCCCACCCCGTAGAGCCGTTCCGCGACGTCGATCGCGTTGGAGGAGCGCATGGCGATCTGGGCGTCGACGAGGTCGATCAGGGCCCGGCGCCGGTCGGTGGCGGCCAGCGGCCTGGCCTTGGCGGTGAGCAGCGCCGCGTACTCGGAGCGGCCCGCCATGTACGACTCGTAGGCCGCGCTGTTCAGGCGGCAGGCGCGGACGTCGGGGTCGGGGGTGAGCAGGGCGGCCCTCTCGTGGGCGAGCGCGGCGGCCGTGCGCCCCGCGGCCTGCTTGGCGGTCCGTGCGACGGCCTCCACCGAGTCCGCGAGCACGGCGTCGGGGCCGTCCGCGCCGGCCGCGGTGTGCCGGACGAAGCGCACCGGCTCGGTCCCGGGGTCGGACACGCCCGCCAGGGCCCGGTGCGCGGCGCGCCGGGCGGAGGCCGGCGCGTCCTGCGCGAAGGCGCGCCCCACCAGCGGGTCGGTGAAGACGACGGCGTCGTCCTCCACCCGGACCGCCCCGGCCTCCTCGGCGGGCTCCAGGTCGTCCGCCGCGGACCCGCCCGTGCCGGCGGCCCGCGCCAGCAGGTGGAGGGGGACGTCCTCGTCCAGGGCCGCCAGCAGCAGCAGGGACCGGGTGCGCTCGGGCAGGTCCCGGTAGGGGGCCAGCAGGTCGGCGCGCAGCCGTACGGGCAGGAGCGGCTCCCCGGGGAACGGGTCCTCCGGCGCCGGTGTCCGGGCCTGGAGGTGTCCCAGGAGGACGGCGGGGTTGCCGTGGGCGGCGCGCACCAGGGCGGTGCGCGCCGAGGCCGGGAGCCCGACCGGGGACCGGTCGGTCAGGATGTCGTGGAGTGCCCGCTCGCTCAGCGGGGGCAGGGGCTGCTCGGGCACGCCCGGCACCAGGTCGTGGGTGGATCCGGGCTTGACCCGTCCGTCGCGTGCGGCGAACACGATCGCCGTCGCGGTGCCGGTCAGCCGGCGGGCCGCGAAGGCGAGGGCGTCCAGGGAGGGGCTGTCCAGCCGTTCCGCGTCGTCGACGCACACCAGCAGGGGACCGTCGCCGGTGAGCCGGTCCAGCAGTGCGGCCGACAGGGCCAGCCGGTCGCCGACCCGGCCCCGGGTCAGGGCCTCGCCCAGCGGGGCCGGGTGCGGGGCCAGCGGGCGCAGCAGGCGTTCGAGCCCGGCCAGGGGGAGGTCGGCCTCGTCGGCGACGCCCCCGCAGTGCAGCACGGTGAAATCACCGGCGTCGGCGCGCAGGTGCGCCAGCAGGGCGCTCTTGCCGCGGCCCGGGCCGCCGGTGAGGAGGAGGGACGCGCCGCGCCGGGCCCTCGCGTCGTCCAGTACTCCGGCGAGGACCCGCAGTTCCGTGTCACGGCCCCGGAGGCGGATCGCCCCGGGGTCGGTGTTACCGCCGATCACGGGCCCAGATTCGCACAGCGGGACCCCGTCGCGGCAGGTGTCCGGGGTCACACTGGTCGTTTCACCGATCCCCGCACGGAGTCGCACGGGCGCGGGCGCGCGGCGGCCCCCGGCGCCGCGGCGAGAAGCCGGGGACGCCTGTTCCCCCCGTTTCACCTGGGGTTCCACCCCTTCAAAAGGTGATGTGGATCACCACTCGACCCGCCTTCGGGGGTTTCCCGTCCGCACACCGCGGTTATCAAGCCGTAACGCGGTGGGAACCCGGTCCCGCGATTCCGACAAAAAGGACACAGGTGCCGCGAGATAGTTTTTTGTCCTCTCCGGGACACTGTCGCGGCCGTCCCGCCCGGGATATCAGTGCGGGGACGCACCCGACGACAGGAGGGAACCACCTCGATGCGGAACCGCCCTCTGCTCGCACACGACCCGCGCCCCCGGGTCGTCCCGCCCACCTTCGGTGTCGAAGAGGAGTTCTTCGTCGTCGATCCGCGCACCCGCCGCATCCTGTCCCGCGCCCCCGACCTGCTGGCCCGCACCCGCCTGGCCGACCGCCTGTGCGGCGAGTTCAGCCGCGTCCAGGTGGAGGCCAACAGCCCGGTGTGCGGCGACGCCGCGGACGCGCGCCGGTTCCTGCGCGAGGCCCGCCGCGAGCTGGCCAGGGCCGCCGACGTCACGGGGCTGGCCGTGGTCGCCTCGGGGACCGCCGTCCTGGGCGACCCCGCCGGGGCCGACGTGAGCGACGGCGCGCGCTACGCCGACATCGCCGCCCACTTCGGGTCGCTGCGCGAGTCGCACGTCGTGTGCGGGTGCCACGTGCACGTGGGGGTCCCCGACCGGGAGGACGCGGTGCTCGCCGCCGGGCACCTGCGCCGGTGGCTGCCGTTCCTGATCGCGATGTCGGCGAACTCCCCCTTCCAGAACGGCCGCGACACCGGGCACGCCAGCTGGCGCACCATCGCCTGGAACCGGCTGCCCTCGGCGGGGCCGCCGCCGCGGCTGGGCTCCCTGGCCGAACACGAGCGGGCGGTGCGCGCCCTGGCCGACGCCGGGGCGATCCTGGACCGGCACATGGTCTACTGGGACGTCCGCCTCTCCGACCACCTGCCCACCCTGGAGATCCGGGTGGGCGACGTGGCCGCCACCGCCGAGGAGGCGCTGCTGTTCGCCGCGCTGACCCGGGGCCTGGTCACCCGGGTGCTGGCCGACGTGCGCCGCGGCGCCCCCGTCCCCGAGATCTCCGACCCCGGCCTGCGGGCGGCCATGTGGCGGGCGGCCCGCGACGGCCTGGAGGGCGTGGTCCCCGACCCGCTCACCGGGGAGGCCCTGCCCGCGGCGGTCGCCATGGACCGGCTGCTGGCGGCGGCCCTGCCGGGACTGCTCGACAACGGCGACGCCGACCTGGCGTCCGACCTGCTGGACCGGCTGCGCCGCCGGGGCTCGGGGGCGGCCCGGCAGCGGGCGGCCCACGACCGCCGGGGACGCTTCACCGACGTCGTGGACCACCTCATCGACCACACGCTGGAAGGGCTATGACCCCCCGTGCCCCAGGTCGGCGGCGGTGGGCGGGTCCGCCCCCTCGCGGGTGACGGTGACGGCCGCGGCCCGGGCGGCGAAGGACAGCATCTCCTCCAGGTCCCGCTCCGTCAGCCCGGCCAGCCGGGCGCGCGGGTCCTCGCCCAGCCGGTCCCGTCCGTCCAGCCAGGCCAGCAGGGCGCCCATGAAGGTGTCGCCCGCGCCGACCGTGTCCACCACCTCGACCCGGGGCGCGGCCACCTCGGCCCGCGCCCCGTGGGCGAGGGCGAGGGCGCCCCGCGCGCCGCGGGTGACCACGACCAGCGACGGGCCCAGGGCCGCCAGCGCGGCGGCCGCCTTCTCCACGTCCTGGTCGGGGTAGAGGAACGCCAGGTCCTCGTCGCTCGCCTTGACCAGGTGCGCCTGCGCCGCGTTCCGCAGCGCCAGCGCGCGGGCGGTGTCCGGGTCGCCGATCACGCCCGGCCGGATGTTGGGGTCGACGCTGACCGTCACCCGGCCCCGCCCGTGCTCGCGCCGCAGCAGCGCCTCGACCGCGCCCGCGCCCGGCTCCCGGAACAGCGCCAGGGAGGCGGCGTGCAGGGCGCGCACCCCGGGTTCGAGCTCCTCCGGCAGCTCGCCGGAGCGCCACCGCCAGTCGGCGGCGTCGTCCATCCGGAAGTCGTACACCGCGGACCCGTCCGCGCCCAGCCGGGCCAGCGCCAGCGCCGACGGCTCCTCGGCGGCCAGCAGCCCGTCCGGGTCCAGGCCCTCCACGGCCAGCCGGTGCCGGATCGTCCGCCCGAACCCGTCCGAGCCGATCCGGGCCAGGAACCGGGTCGGCACCCCCAGCCGGCGGGCGGCGACGGCCGTGTTGGCCGGCCCCCCGCCCGGGGCGGCCCGCAGCAGCCCCGGCCCGCCCGGGACCGGCAGCAGGTCCATGACGTTCTCGCCGACCACCACCAGGTGCGGCGCGGCGTGCTCGCGCACCGCCGCAGCCAGGGACACCGACAGCGGCAGCTGCGGCAGCAGGGTCGCCTGGTAGGCGTGGTACACGTCCGGCTTGCCCGCCCACACCGTGGCCGCGGGCCGGTTCCGCGGGTCCAGCTCGTGGTGCCAGCTGCCGTGCTCGAAGTCCAGGTGGTGCCGCTCGGCGTAGTCCCACCACTGCTCGTAGTACTCCAGCAGGGTCCGGTCGCCGGTGTGCAGGGCCAGCGCCCACGCGGCCATGGTCGCCTCGGCCGCCACCCAGTGCATGCGTTCGCGCACCACCGGACGGTCGTCCCAGTCCAGGGTGTAGACGAAGCCCTCCGCGCCGTCGACGTTCCAGCCGCGTTCGACCGCGTGGGAGAAGAGGGACCGCGCGTCCGCGCGCAGCCACGCGGGGACGGGCTCCCCCGCCCGGCCCAGGGCGATCTCCAGGTGCACCAGCAGGCGCGCCCACTCCAGCAGGTGGCCGGTGGTGCTCCCGAACGGCCGGAACGGGTGGTCGGGGTGGTCCCGGTTGTAGTCCGGCAGGGGCCGCCAGTCGGCGGTGAAGTGCTCGGGCAGCCGCCAGCCGTGGTCCGCCGCCACCCCGTGGATCAGGCGCTCGGCGATGGCCAGCGCCCGGCGGGTCCACACGGCGTCGCCGGTGGCGTCGGCGGCGGCCAGGAACGCCTCGACCGCGTGCATGTTGCTGTTGGCGCCGCGGTAGTCCTCGGTCTCGGTCCAGTCCGCGTCCCAGCTCTCCAGCAGGGCCCCCGCGGACTCGTCCCAGAACCGCTCCTCGATCACGGCCAGCGCCTCGTCCAGCAGCTCCCGCGCGCCCGGCCGGCCCGCGACGGCCGCCGAGGCCGCGGCCAGCGCGACGAAGGTGTGCGGGTAGGCGGACTTGCGGCCCTCGGAGCGCTCCCGCGGGACCTCGTCGAACCAGCCGCCCCGTTCGGCGTCGCGCAGCGGCCCCCGCGCCAGCGCCCGCACGCCGTGGTCGGCCTGCTCGGCGGCCTCCGCGTCGCCGCGCAGGTGGGCCAGGGAGAACACGTGCGTCATGCGCGCGCTGATCCAGGTCTCCACCGGCCGGTCCGGATCCACCCGGCCCCGTGCGTCCAGGGCGCCGAACCCGTCCGCCACCGTCGAGGCGGCGGCGAAGCCGCGCAGGCGCGCCTCCTCCTGCCTCAACCGACCGGGGTCGCCCGGGGGCCGCTGCGTCACAGTCACATTCCCTCGCCTCTTCCAGCGCCCGGACCCAGGGGACGGGCGGCCGATATGGACTCAGGACAACGTTGACACAGCCGCCGGGGGGCGGTCACCCCGTCCCCCCGCTTAACGGTCCCCGGTCGGCGGTTCCTCCCCGGATCCGGCGGCCGAGCGCGCGTGCCGCCGCTGTCCCAGGTCCGCAGAGCGGCAGGTCCACCTGATGTGCTCGGCCACCGACACGGGGTCGTCCGCCATCGGGATGTGGCCGCTGCCGATCAGGGAGACCATGCGCGCGGTGGGCACCCGGCGGTGCGCGTGCTGGGCGCTGGACGGCAGCAGGGTGCGGTCGCGGTCGCCCCAGGCGATGGTGACGGGGCAGTCGATCGGCCGGGCCGCGAAGTCGTACTCGGCCACGCGCGGGATCATCCGGATGAACGGCGAGCCCTCCTGGAGCCCGCGGACGCTGAAGTGGGTGGCCTTGGCCTGCGGCGTGGACGGGTCCCCGCGCAGGACGACCCTGGCCAGGGCCCGGGCGGGGGCCGTGCTCGCCAGCCGCTCCTTGACCGGCATGGGCACGCGGGTGGCCAGGCGGGCGAAGGCGTCCACCGTGCGCAGCCCCCAGCGGCCCAGCCTGTCGGAGAACCCGGCGGGCGAGAACACCGTCACCGACCCGGCGACCCCCCGGACGCCGAGTTCGAGCGCGATGGACCCGCCCAGCGAGTTGCCCGCGACGTGGGGGCGCTCCAGTTCGTGGAACCGGCAGAACGCCTCCACGGCGTCGGTCATCGAGATGATGTCGTAGGGGTCGCCCATCGGCGGCGCCGGGGTCCGTCCGAACCCCGGCAGGTCGACGCAGAAGACGCGGTAGTCCCCCACCAGCCGTGGGAGGACCGCGCTCCAGCTCTGGCGGCGGTCGCCCAGACCGTGGAGGAGGACCAGCGGGCGGCCGGTGCCCCGTTGTTCGAAGGCGATGCGTGTCGGATCCATGAGGCTCTGTTTACCCCGGGGCGACGGGGCACCCCGGGGTACGTGGACGGATTCTGAACGGAATCTGTCGTTTTCACACCCGGATCTCACCTGGCGGCTACGCCCGGCGACGCTCCGGTGACCGGGTGAGAAAGACGCCGGCGAGCACCAGGAGCAGGCCGAGCAGCGGGCCCGCGCCCAGTCCCAGGCCGGTCACCGTCAGGGTGAGCAGGCCGCCGCCGGTCAGGGCCGCCGCCGCCAGCACCTGGACCAGGCCGGGCGAGCCGGACAGCACCTTGGGCGGGGTCTCGAACCGCACCGCCCAGTGGGCCAGCGGCAGGACCAGCGGTACCACGACCACCAGGCCCAGGACGCCCCACACGATCCACAGCCAGGTCATCGGCTCCGGGGTGTTGATCCCCAGGCCGAACACCACGACCCCGGCGACCACGCTCATCGGCAGCATGTGCCACAGGTAGACCGTCATCAGCTGCGGGCAGATCCGGTCCAGCAGGCGTGCGGGACCGGGCTTGTCGGCCCAGGCGCCGATCGCCTCGCGGGCCAGCAGGGCGACGCCGATCTGGAGCGCGCCCAGGGCCTCCAGCACCAGGGTCGGCGGGGCCACGTTGGAGGTCTCGGCGGCGAACACGCCCGTCATGTTCAGCGAGTACGGGCCGAACACCACCAGGGTGAGCGCGGTCAGCGCGCCCGCGCAGGCCAGCAGGGCGGCGTGGACCCGGCGGACGCGGCCGGTCACGTAGAGGAAGCCCACCTGGTGCACGGCCAGCCAGACGAACGCGACGTTGAGGTAGCCCAGCCACTCGACGCCGGCACTGAACCGGGTCACGTCGACGGCCACCGAGCCGGCGGCCAGGGCCGCCAGGGTCCACCAGCCGAAGCGCTCCTGCGCCCGGACCAGGACCGGGGTGCAGACCACCACCAGCACGTACACCGCCAGGAACCACAGCACCATACCCGCGGCCCCCGCGCCCACGAGCACCGGCTGCGCGGGGGCGCCGCCCAGCACCAGCACGTGGGAGACCACGATCCACAGCACCGCCAGGGGCACCACGGGCCAGGCGAGCCGGCGCAGCCGTTTGGCGTACCAGGTGGCGACGGGGACGCCCTTGCCCGAGGCGGCCCGCCAGCTGATGAGGTTCGCGGCGCCGCCGACGAAGAAGATCAGCGGCATCACCTGGGAGACCCAGGTGAGGGCGAAGCCGCCCTCGGTGGTCAGTACGCTCCCGGCGTCGAGCATGCCCTGGTTCTGCGCCAGGACGGGGAGCCACCAGTGCTGGGCGACGACCAGCACCATGACCAGCAGGCGGAGGACGTCGAGGAAGCGGTCCCGGCCGGCGGCCGGGGCGCTGTGCGACTCGACGCCCGTGAGGGTCCGGGCCGTCTGCGGGGTCGGCGGGCCCTCGGGGCCTGCGGTCACGGTCATCCGATCACTCCTTGGGTCTTCCTGCCGGCGGGCCCGGACACGCGGGTGTCCACGGGAGGGCCGCACCGGCCGGTTTCAGGGGGGAGGACGCGCACACCCGCGCCCCGTCGAAGGGATCGCGCCCGGGCGGGGGGATCGGCCACCGGACCGGGCGCTTCGTATTCCACGACCTTAGGTGTGATCTACCGGGGATCGCGATGGATCTGACGCCTCTTTACCAGGGGCGGTTCATCCGACCCCGAATGGTGGTGCGCGCACCACCATGGCCGGGGTCCCCGCCCCCGTGACATCAGGGGGCGGTGGGCAGGGCCCGCTTGTGCGCGGTGGCGCGGTAGCGGGCCACGAGGGCCTCCTCGACCTCCGCGGGGACGGGCAGGCCCTCCAGGAAGTCGTCGATCTGCTCGTAGGTGAGGCCCAGGGCCTCCTCGTCCGGCTTCTGCGGGGAGAGGGTCTCCAGGTCCGCCGTGGGGACCTTGGCCACGAGGTCGTCGGGGGCGCCCAGGGCGGCTGCCACGGCGCGCACCCGGCGCTTGGTGAGCCCGGTCAGCGGGACGAGGTCCGCGCCGCCGTCGCCGTACTTGGTGAAGAAGCCGGTAACGGCCTCGGCGGCGTGGTCGGTGCCGACCACCAGGCCGCGCAGGCCGCCCGCGACGGCGTACTGGGCGATCATGCGCTGGCGGGCCTTGACGTTGCCGATGGCGAAGTCCTCGGCCCCAGCGTCGGAGTAGGCCATCCCGGCCTCGCGCAGCGCCGCCGCCATGGCCTCGGTGGCCGGGCGGATGTCGACGGTGAGGAGCCGGTCGGGCCCGGTGAACGCGGTGGCGCGTGCGGCGTCGTCCTCGTCCTTCTGCTCGCCGTGGGGCAGGCGCATCGCGACGTACTCGGCGTCGCCGCCCGCGGCGCGGACCCGGTCGACCGCCAGCCGGCAGAGCCGCCCGGCGGTGAGGGAGTCGACTCCCCCGCTGATCCCCAGGACCAGCGCGGTGGCCCCGGTGGTGGTCAAGCGCTCGGCGAGGAAGGCGACGCGGCGCTCGATCTCGGCGCGCACGTCGAATTCCGCGGCGACCTCCAGGTCGCGGATGATCTCTCGGCGGTCCCGGCCGGGCTCCGTGTCGGTCACGTGGTGTCCCCCTGGGGATGCGGTACGGCTGTTGGCCGATTATCGCCTGTCCGCAACACCGGATGTGACATCGGCGACCTGTTCGTCCGATTTCGGTTCCCCGGACAGCCGGCGGGCGAACCGCTCGTAGTCCACGACCAGGCCGTCCCCGTCGACCGTCAGCCGGTACTCGCCGTGCAGCGGGTCGCGGTAGGTGTACACCTCCAGGCCGTCCTCGGCCGGGTGGCGGGTGTAGCGCTGGCGCACCCGGCGCACCCGCAGGGACGGAACGTCGATCCAGGCCACCGCGATGTCGCGGTACTCCCCCGGGCGCAGGCCCAGGCGGCGGATCGGCAGGGTGTTGGTGAGCGGGGTGGCGGCGACGTCCGCGTCCAGGCAGCCCACCAGCTCCGGCAGGGGGCGCCCCCCGGCGTCGGTCCAGTGGCCGTCCTGGGCGGTGAGGCGCACCGAGGACGGCCCGCGCGCGGAGAGCACCTCCACCTCCACCTCGCGGGTGGTCCAGGCGAGGTCGGCGCGGACGCCGAAGCGCACGAAGTATCCGGACCCGTCGTCGTTCACGACGGTCTCCCCGGCCTCCAGGCGGTACCCGTCGGGCGCGGGGAGGAGGGCGCCCAGCCCGAGCCCCTCCGGGACGTCGGTCCGGGCCCAGGCGGCCGGGTGTTCCTTCGGTAACGACATGTCACCGTTCTACCGTTCCGGGACCTCGGCCGCCAAGCCCGTCAGGGGCCCGCACCGCCTCGGCGGCACGGGCCCCGGGAGGGGTGCCGGGGTCCGGTCAGACCGGGGTGTCCTCGACGGCGGTCGGACCGCCGCCGGAGCGGATCTCGGCCTCGACCCGGTCGAAGTCGGCGGCCATCTGGTCGCTGACCCTGCCCAGGCCGTTGAACACGAAGATCGCGGCGAAGCTGAGAGCCGCGGCCGGGACCATCGCGTACAGGCCGGTGCCGAGGACGGCCGCGTCCAGGATGTCCCACAGGATCGCGGTGGCGCCGCCGGCGATCATGCCCGCCAGCGCACCGGCCCAGGTCATCCGCTTCCAGAACACCGACAGCAGCAGGATCGGCCCGAACCCGGCGCCGAACCCGGCCCAGGCGTAGCCCACCAGGTCCATGACCGACCGGTCGCCCCACAGGGCGATGGCCGCCGCGCCCAGGGCGACGGCGATCACCGCTCCCCGGCTGATCCACAGCAGGGTCCTGGGGCTCGCGTCGCGGTCGACGAACGCCTTGTAGCCGTCCTCGGTCAGCGCCGAGGAGGCCACCAGCAGTTGCGAGTCGGCGGTGCTCATGACCGCGGCCAGGATGGCGGCCAGCAGCAGCCCGGCGACCAGCGGGTGGGACAGGGACTCGATGAGGAGCGGGAACACCTGCTCGGGGGTGGACAGCGGGGTGTCGAAGTAGGCGATGCCGATGAACCCGACCAGGACGGCCAGGGCCATGGCGGTGACCGCCCAGGTGACGCTGATGGTGGCGGCGGCCGGGATGTCCTTGACCGAGCGGATGCCCATGTAGCGGGCCAGGATGTGGGGCTGGCCGAAGTAGCCCAGGCCCCAGGCCAGGCCGGAGATGATGACGACCGCCCCCAGGGTCTCGGTGGACACCCACGCCCCGGCCTCGCCGTCCAGGGAGGTGCCGCCCACGGCGGAGAGCAGGCCGTCGCTCTTGGCGGCGACGCCCTCGGTCAGGCCCGCGAAGCCGCCCAGGGCGGTGATGGCCATCACCGGGACCACGAGCAGGGCCAGCCACATCATGGCCGCCTGCACGACGTCGGTGTAGGAGACGGCGAGGAACCCGCCCAGGACGGTGTACAGGACCACGATGCCCACGCCGATGGCGATGCCCGGGCCCGCGTCCAGGCCGAAGACCTGGTCGAACAGGGCGGCCATGGCCACCAGGCCGGAGGCGACGTAGAAGAAGTAGAAGACGATGATGAGCAGCGAGGACACCGCGCGCAGCAGGCGCGTGGGGTCGTTGAACCGGTTCTCCAGGAAGGAGGACAGGGTCAGCGAGTCCGAGTCCCCGCCCGTGCGGGCGTCGGTCACCCGCTGGGTGTAGACCCGCAGGCGCGGGGCCAGCAGGATCCAGCTGCCGGCGAAGCCGCAGGCCAGGCCGACGGCGATCCAGGCCTCGCCCAGGCCGGAGACGTAGATCGCGCCGGGCAGGCCCAGCAGCAGCCAGCCGCTGAAGTCGCTGGCGTTGGCGCTCAGCGCCGCCACCCAGGGGTTGAGCTGGCGGCCGCCCAGGACGAAGTCCGATTGGGACACGGTCTTCCGGTAGGCCCACAGGCCGATGGCGACCATGGCGGCGAGGTAGACGCCGAAGGTCCCCACGGCCCAGAGTGTGAACTCGTTCAAGTCCGTTCCTCTCGTCGAGAACGCGCCGGGGTTCCCACGCGTTTCTCACGTGCATTGCCCGGGATCATCACCACTTGTGCCGCCGTCACAACACACGGCCCCGGAAAAACACCACTTCGAGACCTCACCGGGCCGTGGGGCGCCGGGGACCGCCCGCCCCCGCACCGGTATCGACATCCCCGGAACCGCCGCCTAGCCTGGGATCAGGGCGGTGACCGGCCCTCCCCGCGCCCCCGCCCCTCGACGACCCCCGTTCCCGTCCGAGAGTCGAGGACGAACGGCCTTCCCGAGCCGCCGTACAGAAAGCGGGAGGACCATGACGAGCGGAACCGGCCGGACCGGCGGGCGCCGCCGCGGCGACCACCCACCGGTGATGGGCGGCGTACCGCCCGCCGACCCCGACTTCACCGGCCGCGAGGCGATCCTCGAACAGATCCACGACGCCCTGCACCGGAGCGGGAGCGCCCGCTACCTCATCGAGGGCGGCAGCGGTGTGGGCAAGAGCCTCATCGCCGGCCAGTACGCGCACCGGTACGCCGACCACTACGACCTGATCTGGTGGGTGCCCGCCGCCACCGACATCGACGCCAACGGCTCCTACCTGCGCCTGGCCGAGCAGATCGGCCTGGACGCCTCCTACGACCACATCGCCCGCACCGTCCGGGACGTGCGCCGGGCCCTGGCCCACGACCCCGGGATCGGGTCCTGGCTGCTGGTGTTCGACGGCGCCGCCGACCTGGAGGCCCTGGCCGCCGATTACATGCCCGAGGGCGGCGGCCGCGTCCTCATCACCGGGCGGGACCGCCGCCGCCCGCACCGCGGCGTGCCGGGCCTCGTCGACGGCCGCGTCGTCCCCCGGCTCGACACCGCCGAGAGCCTGTCCCTGCTGCGCAGGCTGTGCCCCGAGCGGCTGGAGCCGATCGGCGCCGGGGAGCGCCTGGCCGAGCAGCTGGAGCACCTGCCGCTGGCCCTGGCCCAGGTCGGCGCGTTCCTGCGGGAGTCGTCGCTGGGCACCGAGGAGTTCCTGGAGCGCTTCGAGGAGCGGTACACGGACAAGGTCACCCGGATGGGCGCCGACGACGAGCACACCGCCCCGCTGGCGGCGGCCTGGGAGATCCAGGCCGAGGAGCTGCTCGCCGGGGACGCGACCGGGCGGGCGGTGGTCGAGCTGGCGCGGCTGTGCGCCTTCCTCGCCCCGCTGCCGCTGTCCCGGTCGTTCTTCGCCCGCGCCCGGGACCTGGCCGCCACGCCGGAGCAGGAGGAGCTGTTCGGCGACGAGGCCCGGCTGGACCGGGTCCTGGAGTTCATGCGGCGGCGACGGCTCGCCTCCGTGCGGCCCGGCACCTTCCACCTGCACGAGCTGTTCCAGGAGGTCATCCGCGACTCGATGCCCCTGGTGGAGAAGGTGCGCTACCGCGACCTGGCGCGCCGGCTGCTGGCCCACAACGACCCCGGGGACCCCGCCGATCCCGCCTACCGCGACCACTACCTGCTGATGCACGCCCACGTGAAGGCCTCCCAGGCCTGGTCCGGGCGCGACCCCCGGGTGCGCGCCCTGGTCCTCAACGTGATCGGCTTCCTCACCGAGATCGGCGAGTACGCCAAGGCGGTCGGCGTCGCCGACCAGGCCGTCAACGCCTGGGGGGACGACCCCGTCCTGCTGCTGCACGCCCGGCTGCGGCGCAACATGGTCCGCCGCCTGCACAGCGAGTACACCACCGCCCTGGCCGAGGCGCGCGACATCCACTCCGGCGAGGTGGCCCGCGGCGGTTCCGACTCCGACGAGGCACTGGAGGCGCTGCGGGCGATCGCCATCGCCCTGAGCGGGCTGGCCAGGTTCGACGAGGCCGAGCGGCTGTTCCGGCGGATCCTCGACCACCGCCGCGACCGGGCGCCCGCAGAGCCGCCCACCCTGGAGGCGGCGCACGACTACTCCCAGGTGCTGCTGGAGCAGGGGAGGTTCACCGAGGCGCTGGAGGTGTCCGAGCGGAACCTGCGCGAGCGCGTCGCCCTGCTGGGGCAGGACCACGTGTCCACCCTGCGCACCGACCTCAACCTGGGGCTGACCCTGATGTTCCTGGGCCGCTGGGAGGAGGCGCGCGACCGGCTGGAGGGCTGCATGGCGCGGTTCGCCGCGCAGTCGGCCGCCGACACCCCGCACGCGCTCCAGGGGCTGCTGTTCCAGGCCGCCGTGTACCGCGCCCTGGGCGACACCGGGGCCGCGCTGGAGCACTCCGGCCGGGCGCTGGCCCTGTACCGGCGGCGCTACCCGGCGACGGTGCGCCAGGCGCTGTACGGCCGGGTGGTGCACATGGTGACCCTGGCCCTGGCCGGCCGCGGCGAGGAGGCGGCCGCCGAGGTGCGGCTGCTGCTCCCGGCGACCGACGAGCGCTTCCCGGCCGACCACCCGTTCCCGGCCTGGGCCCGGGTGGGCGCGGGCATCGCCCTGCGCTCCCGGCAGGCGTTCGCCGCCGCGGCCGACCTGGACCGCGCGGCCCTGGAGCGGCTGCGCTCGCTCTACGGGGCGGGCTCGTTCAACACCCTGGCCGCGGCGCTCAACCTGGCGACGGACCTGTACGGCCTGGAGCGGTACGAGGACGCGCGTGCCCTGGACTCCCTGACCGAGGCCGACTGCCGGGCCCTGCTGGACCCGGACCACCCGGTCATGCTGACCGCGCGCCGCAACCACCTGGTGAGCCGCCAGGCGCTGGGCGACGACGTCAAGGAGGAGTGGACGGACCTGTACCGGCTGTTCCTGTCCCGGTACGGACCCGCCCACCCCGCCACGGCGTCGATGACCTCCTACACCCGCCAGGACTGCGACGTCCCGCCGGTCGTCGCGGTGTAGGAGGGGGAACGAGGGTGGGCCGTCAGATCTTGGCGGTCGCCAGGAAGGTGGTCCATTCGTCGTTCTTGAATCCGAGCCGGGTGAGGTCCGGGTTCACCGAGTCGCGGAAGTGCGATTCACCGGACTCCAGGTTCAGCACCTCACAGCACGCGCCGACATCATAGGAATAGCGGGACTTCCGCCACTGCCCGAAGAATGCCGAACCGTTTTCCGAACGACTGACCATTATCCGTCCACTCTGACTGATATAGCCATGCTGGCCAATGAAAATTTATACACCCAGCACCGAAAGCCAGACAAATGCAGATATAAGCCACTACAGAAATAGGCCACCCGGGACCCGGGTGACTCGCGTTCACACTGGAGCTTGCCGCACGATCCCGGTGCCGGGCGCAGCGAACAACTCTTTTTTCCACGCGGAACACGCGGCGCACAAGCAACACAAGGAGAAGAGGAGATCGCTTTTGCGTAACGTTGCGCGCGACATACCGACCCCGGAAAGAAGCTCGAAAATCGAGGACACTTCGTGCCCGGATGTCTTTTTATACATCCGCTGATTGACTTCTATGCATCCCCCGGGCCGGCTCCCGGTACCGGGAACGGCGGCGGCCCGGGTCGCGCGCCTCGACCCGGGCCGCCGAGGCGGGGAGGGCGGCCTCCCCTGGAGAAAAGGTACTGCCCGAACCGCCCGGGGGGAGCGATTCGCGTACTTCCGACACGCCTTGTTCACCGACGCGCCGGAGGGCGAACGCGAACGGCCCCCCTCCCCCGCCGCCGACAGGGGAGAAGGGCCGGGTCCAGTGGACCGCGCGGGACTAGTCCCAGTCCAGGCCGCCGCCGGTCTGGTACTCGATCACGCGGGTCTCGAAGAAGTTCTTCTCCTTCTGGAGGTCCATCATCTCGCTCATCCACGGGAACGGGTTCTCCGTCTCGCCGAAGATGGGTGCCAGGCCGATCTGCTCGGCGCGGCGGTCCGTGATGAAGTGCATGTACTTCTCGCACAGCTCCGAGTTGAGGCCGAGGATGCCGCGCGGCATGGTCTCGCGCCCGTAGGCGACCTCCAGCTCGCACGCGTCGGTCAGCATCTGCCGGACCTCCGCCTGGAACTCCTCGGTCCACAGGTGCGGGTTCTCGATCTTGATCTGGTTGATCACGTCGATGCCGAAGTTCAGGTGGATCGACTCGTCGCGCAGGATGTACTGGTACTGCTCGGCGATGCCGACCATCTTGTTCCGGCGGCCCAGCGACAGGATCTGCGCGAAGCCGGTGTAGAACCACATGCCCTCGAAGATCACGTAGAACGCCACCAGGTCGCGCAGGAACGCCTGGTCGGCCTCCGGGGTCCCGGTGCGGAACTCCGGGTCCTCCAGGTTCTGCGTGTACTTGAGCGCCCAGGCGTCCTTCGCCGTGATGGACGGGATCTCCCGGTACATGTTGAAGAGCTCGCCCTCGTCCAGGCCCAGGCTCTCGCAGATGTACTGGAAGGTGTGCGTGTGCACGGCCTCCTCGAACGCCTGGCGCAGCAGGTACTGCCGGCACTCGGGGTTGGTGAGCTGGCGGTACACCGCCAGGACGATGTTGTTCGCCACCAGCGACTCCGCGGTAGCGAAGAACCCCAGGTTCCGCTTGAGCATGAGCCGCTCGTCCTCGGTGAGCCCGTCACGGGACTTCCACAGCGCGATGTCGGCCTGCATGGCGACCTCGGTGGGCATCCAGTGGTTGTTGCACCCGGCGAGGTACTTCTCCCAGGCCCACGTGTACTTGAGCGGGAGGAGCTGGTTGACGTCGGCGCGGGCGTTGATCATCGCCTTGTCGTCGACGTTGACGCGCGCGGCGTCGCGCTCGATCTCGCCGAGGCCGCTGGCGGCGCTCGCGGTGTTCTCAGAGGTCGCGGTCATATGTCTTTCCTTCTCCGGGAGGGCCCGGAAACGCATCGTGGGGCTTGGGGCGGGCCGCCCTCCCCTGTCGGGGGGAGGGCGGCCCGGATCACGTCGACGGGTCCTACTGGCAGGCCTCGCACTCGGGGTCGTCGATGGAGCAGGCCTGCCCCTCGACGATCTCGAACTCGTCCACCTCGTCCGGCTCCCGCACCGGCTCGGCGACGGGCGCCGGGCGCGCGGCCGCCGCGGGGCGGGGGTCGGGCGCGCGGCCGCCGCGGGGGCGGGGGTCGGCGCCGGGGCCGGGGCGGCGGCCGGGGCCGCCGGGGTGGCCGAAACCGCGTTCAGCCGGCCGTCCGTCCCCTTGATCGTGCTCTTCTCCACGTGGGTGGCGCTCTGCGACCGCAGGTAGTAGGTGGTCTTGAGGCCCGAGCGCCAGGCGCGCCGGTAGAGGGCGTCCAGCTTCTTGCCGCTGGGGGCCGCCATGTACAGGTTGAGCGACTGGGCCTGGTCGATCCACTTCTGGCGGCGGGCGCCGGCGTCGACCAGCCAGTCGGGGTCGACCTCGAACGCGGTGGCGTACAGCGCCTTCAGGTCGTCCGGCACGCGGTCGATCAGCCCGAGGCTGCCGTCGTGCAGCTTGAGCTGGGAGACCATGTCCTCGTCCCACAGGCCGCGGGCCTTGAGGTCGCGGACCAGGTAGTCGTTGACGACGGTGAAGTCGCCGGACATGTTCGACTTGACGAACAGGTTCCGGTACACCGGCTCGATCGACTGGCTCACGCCGGTGATGTTGGCGATGGTCGCGGTGGGCGCGATCGCCATCACGTTGGAGTTGCGCATGCCGGTCTTCTTGACCTTCTCGCGCAGCGAGAACCAGTCGAGGGTCTGGCCGCGGTCCATGTCGAGGTCGCCGCCGCGCTCCTTGGCGAGGAGCTTGACGGAGTCGATCGGCAGGATGCCCCGGCTCCACAGCGAGCCCTCGAAGGTCTCGTAGGCGCCGCGCTCGGCGGCCAGCTCCATGGAGGCCTCGATGGCGTGGTAGCTGATCAGCTCCATGCTCTCGTCGGCGAACTCCACGGCGCCCTGGGAGGCGTAGGGCAGGCGCAGCTTGAACAGCGCGTCCTGGAAGCCCATCAGGCCCAGGCCCACGGGGCGGTGGCGCATGTTGGCGCGCTCGGCCTCGGGGATCGTGTAGAAGTTCACGTCGATGACGTTGTCGAGCATCCGCACGGCGGTGCGGACGGTGCGGCGCAGGCGCTCGGTGTCGATGCCGTCGGGGCCGACGTGCTGGGCCAGGTTGACCGAGCCCAGGTTGCAGACCGCGACCTCCTCGGCGTCGGTGTTGAGCGTGATCTCGGTGCACAGGTTGGAGGAGTGCACCACGCCGACGTGCTGCTGCGGGGAGCGCAGGTTGGACGGGTCCTTGAAGGTGATCCAGGGGTGGCCCGTCTCGAACAGCATGGTGAGCATGCGGCGCCACAGGTCGACGGCGCGGACCCGCTTGAAGACCTTGATGCGGCCCTCGTCGGCGGCCTTCTCGTAGGCGGCGTAGGCCTCGGCGAAGGCGGTGCCGTACAGGTCGTGCAGGTCGGGGACCTCGTTGGGGGAGAACAGGGTCCACTGGCCGTCCTGCTCCACCCGCTGCATGAACAGGTCCGGAACCCAGTTCGCGGTGTTCATGTCGTGGGTGCGGCGGCGCTCGTCGCCGGTGTTCTTGCGCAGGTCGAGGAATTCCTCGATGTCGATGTGCCAGGTCTCCAGGTAGGCGCACACCGCACCCTTGCGCTTGCCGCCCTGGTTGACCGCGACCGCGGTGTCGTTGGCGATCTTCAGGAACGGGACGACGCCCTGGCTCTTGCCGTTGGTGCCCTTGATGTGCGAGCCCAGGCCGCGCACCGGGGTCCAGTCGTTGCCCAGGCCGCCGGAGTACTTGGACAGCATCGCGTTGTTGCTGATGCCGTGGAAGATGGCCTGCAGGTCGTCGCCGATGGTGGTGAGGAAGCAGGACGACAGCTGGGCGCGGACCGTGCCGGAGTTGAACAGGGTGGGCGTGGACGCCATGAAGTCGAACGAGGACAGCAGCTCGTAGAACTCGATGGCGCGGGCCTCGCGGTCGTCCTCGTTCAGGGCCAGGCCCATGGCGACGCGCATGAAGAACGCCTGCGGCAGCTCGTACCGGGTCTCTTCGCTGTGCAGGAAGTACCGGTCGTACAGGGTCTGGAGCCCGAGGAAGGTGAACTGCTCGTCGCGGTCGGCGTGCAGGGCCTTGCCCAGGCGCTCCAGGTCGAACTTGGCCAGGGCCGGGTCGAGCTGGCCCAGGTCGATGCCGCGGCTGATGTACGCGGGCAGGTAGGTGGCGTAGCGCTCGGCCATGTCGGTCTGGGTGGCGGCGTCGGGGGCCCCGGCGATGAAGCTCAGGGCCTCGCTGCGCAGCTTGTCCAGCAGCAGGCGGGCGGCGACGTAGGAGTAGTCGGGGTCGACCTCGACGTAGCTGCGGGCGGCCATGATGAGGGCCAGCTCGACCTCGGAGTCGGGGATGCCGGGGTACAGGCCGCGCCGGGCCTCCGCGAGGACCTTCTCCGCCGAAACACCGGCCAGTCGCGCACAGGCCTCGGTCACCACGTGCTCGATCCGGTCGAGCGCGGTGGGGGGCGCTCCCTCGGTGGCCGGCTCGGGCCGAACGGATGCGGGCGCGGCCTCGACGTCAAGGGTCATACAGCGGCTCCAACCTCGAATTGAAGAAGTCCCGGCGGGGTGGGGACGGTGGCTACTGGGTCGTGCGGCGCCCACTGGGCGACCGGCGCACCGGGTGCGTACGGTCGTCGCGGTGTGTCACGGGTCGCCCTCTCCCAAGCCCCCGTTCCCTACAAGCGCAGCACGGCGATGCGTGCGCGCCGGTGTTCGGTTCTCGTTCGCGCGGGCCGTCGTCCGGCCGCCCGGAAACTCGGGGGTTCCGGGCCGGTCGCGGCGGTCGCGTCCCACTGATCCGGCAGGGCCGTCCCGGGATCTCTCCGGCGTTCCCTGCCACCCCGAAGGGTGAAGCACCAGCGGGAGTTGATACTACATCTTGTGGCTGCCGCCAGGAACCATCCCAAGATAGTGGCGTGTCGTCGTTTTCTCACGTTCTTCGATGAACGTCGAACTCGCCCTCGGAGCGTGGTATGGGGCACGCATCGGGCCACGTGGAACGGCGTCACCGGGGGTCCGGAGCGGGTCCGGCACGGGTGTCCGGGCGACCCGTCGGAGGGCGGTCGTGGCAAGCCTAAGACTCCCGCGGAGCGGTTCGCGCCCGACCCCGCCGCGGCGGTGGGCGCCCCGGCCCGGGAAGCCCGCCACCGCGCCGCCGGACGGCCCCGGAGAACCTGGCGTACCCGGTCGGCCCCGGCCGCACGCGCGGGCCCCGGAAGCGCCTGGAGCGACCTAGGTCACCTTCGTCGCGGGCGTTTCGCACACGTACCCGGACACACCCGGACATCCCCTGACGCCGCCCCGCCGGCGTCCCGGGCCGGGCGCGAGCACGCTGGGCACCGGGGCCCGGTCCGGGTGGCGGCCCAGGGCCACGGCGGCGGGGACACGGCGGCCCGGCCGGGTGGCGGACCGGGAACACCGCACGCCGGGGCGGCGGGGCGCAGGCCGGGTGGCAGCCCGGCGACACGGCACGGCGGGGCCGGATGGCCGCAGGGGCCACGACGGCTGGGCCGGGTGGTCGTCCGGGAACACAGCGTGGCGGGACCGGATGGCAGCCAGGGGGACACGGCACGGCGGAGTCGGATGGCCGCGGAGGCCACGGCACGCCGGGACCGGATCGCGGCCCGGGGGCACGGCGAAGTCGGGTGGCCCCGGGGGGCCACGGCGGAGGGCGGGGACGCCCCGCCCCCGCTCACTCCTCGTCGAGGCGGCGGTCCAGGTCGTCCTCGGGCAGGCCGCGGTCGGCGCGGATGCGGAAGCGGATCCGCAGCAGCTCCCACAGCAGGTCGTGGACGTAGGGCGTGAGGTCGCGGTCGAGGAACCGGCGCGCCCCCTCGGTGGCCCACCGCTCCGCGCCCTCCAGATCGTCGTGTGCGTACAGCGCCTCGGCGACGTGGAGGTAGGTCTGGAGTCCGCGCGGTTCTTCGCTCTCCAGCCGTTTGAGCTGCGCTCTGGCCTGCTCCATCTCGTCGAGCTGGAGCAGGGCGCCCGCGCTCAGGGCGCGCGCGTCGATGACCGTGGGGCCGCCGTCGTCGATCGCCCGCTGGTACGCGGAGCAGGCGCGCTCGTACTCCTGGGCGATCTCCCACTGCTCGCCCGCCCGGACGAACAGCTCCGCGCGGGAGATCTCGCTCCCGGCGTCGACCCGGTTGGCCAGATCGAGGAGCCGCGCGGCGACCTCGCCGTGTTCGCCCGAGCGGACGGCGTGGAATTCCAGACGGTCGAGCTCGGCCGTCGTCACGCGGGTCACCCGCATCGTCCATCCACCTTCCGCATTCGCACGCGGCGCTAGCGCCTGGCACGCTCCAACGCCTGCCAGAACCCTTGGCGCAGCCCGTCCCGGACCTCGTCGCGCAACAGGTGGTCGATCGGCAGCGAGGACCCCTGGAGCAGACGCGCCTCCAGGTCGGAGGGCATCCGGGGCCTGCGGGCGAGGACGGCCTCGACCCACAGGGCGGGGGCTTCGCGCGCGATCGACTCCGCGAAGTCGTTCCCTTCCCGGTGCGCGACATGCACCGCTTCGTCAACGGTATGCGCGACGGAGGGCGTCTGCTGGGGATATCCGTGACCGGGCCGGGATTCGTGATATCCGGTCGTCCCGAACCCGGTCTCATGGGCGGGACCAGTCGGCGGTGCGCCCCCGTAGGGGCCCACCCCGCCATGGGAGGCGGAGTCAGTTGCCGTACTGGTCCCATAGGTAGGGTTTGCGTCGTTCGCACCCCCGTACCCGGGTTCGTTACCGCCCGGGAACCTCGGGTCCTGTGGCTGCCCCGCTCTGGGTGGCGCGTGCCCCTGGCGCCCGTCCTCGGCGAAGGAGCGCTGGGGCCCCGTCCCGTTGGCGAACGACTGCTGGGGGCCGGTGCCCGCGGCGAAGGACTGCTGCGGCCCCGTCCCCGCCGAGAACCCCTGCTGGGGACCCGACATCGACTGCGGCTGCCGGCCGGGCACGCCGTACCCGCCCTGGTCGCCGCGCAGCGACGGGTGGCTCCCGGTGGCCGGGTAGCCGCCGGTCTGCGGCGGGTACCCGCCGCCCGCGGCGGACGGCTGGCCGCCGGAGGGGAACCCGTTGGCGTCGATGGCGCCGCCGCGCCCCTCGGTGGCCGGTCCGGCGAGGTGGTCGCCGCCGCGCTGCTGGGCCAGGGTGCGGCGCATCGCGCGCAGCTGCTCCATGGCGGTGCCCTGGGCGACCGCCTGTCCGCCGGTCCCGGCGAACATCGCCTCCAGGCCGCCGGTGGAGGTGTCGACCGGCTCCACCCGGGAGCCCCCCGGCTGGGCGGTGGCGACGGGGCGGCGCGGGGTCTCGGGGGCGGAGTGCCCCCGGCCGTTGGCGAACGGGGTGGTGGTCTTGGCCGCGGTCTCCTGGGGGGCGGAGCCGCCCGAGAGCAGGCTGACGTGCGGGCGCAGGTGCCCGGCGCCGATCTCGATGAGGTCGTCGCACTCCCGGCGCAGCGCGCGGGAAATCGTCCAGTTGCCCTCGACCGAGACGTGCACGACGGTGACCCGCACACCCATGTCCTGGACCTCGGCGACCACCGGTGCCATGTCCTCGTCCCCGCTGACCAGGACCACGTCGCACAGGGCGCCGGTCCGGGCCAGGGTGGTGAGGTCGCGCTGGACGTAGCTCTCCACGCCCTCACGGCGGCCCGGTCTGATCCGCGCGGCCCGGAACTTCACGCCGGGGATGTCCGCGATGCCCTCCTGCTCCTGGGTACGGCGGTCGTCGGAGACCGCCTCGTACCAGTAGCAGCGCAGCAAGGGCAGGCCGGTGCGGTCGCGTGCCACCTCGTTGAGGAACTGCACGAGACCGGAGTAGTCCCAGGAGACGGAGTCCCGGTTGCGGGTTCCGTGCACGGCCATCGCGCCGTCCGCGAGAAGGTATCCCGCGTCGACGAACAACGCGCAACGGTCCACGACATCGCCCCCTTCCCTGTTGACTCTGGGGCCATATCCATGACCGGGGCACAGCCTAGCCAAGTCTGTATGGTTTTGCGTGCTCCTTGTGAACACGGACAGTCACGGTTGGGAGAACCGGCTGTGAGGAAACCCGCGGAGAGGCGCCCGCGGGCGCCTCTCCTGGTACCGGCTCCCGTTGCCGGAGCGGGGTTTCAGGTCCGCATCGGGGCCACCAGGGCGACCACTCCGGCCAGCACCGCGTCCTGCTCCGACAGGATTCGGATGTCCGTTTCCCTGCCCAGCACGGGGGCGAACCGGACGACGTCGGTGCCGAAGGCCAGCGGGTCCCCCGACGCGCCCCGCGCCGACCCCGCGAACACGTTGCCGGCCGTCCCGTGGCCGTCCACGGGCACCGCCGTAGCCGCGTCCACCGTCACCCGGTCGCCGCCCAGGTCCGCGTCGCCCTCCCAGGCGACCACGTCCACCTGCGCGGGGACCGACGCGGGCAGCAGGCCCGACACCGGGAAGCGCAGCCCCGACGCGTCGTGGAACACCGCCCCGGTCTCGTCCAGGACCATCGCCTGGTTGTAGGAGCCGATCGACGGGTCCTCCAGAACGACCACCAGGCTCCAGCCCGCGTAGAGGGCGCGCCCCTCCATCGCCGGGACGTCCGCGACCCACCACTGGCCGCCGCCCTGGGCCCGCACGATCTCGGTGACGTCGGCGAACGCCTGGTAGGCGGGGAAGCCCGGCAGCTCGGCCGAGCGCACGTCGGTGGCGGTGACCGTGTGGTAGACGTCCTGCGCCGGACCCTTGATCCGCGCGGTGTGCGAGCCGTGCGAGCCCGCCGCCGAGAAGTACAGGCCCGCCCAGCGCACCCGGCCGCCCTCGGGCAGGGCCCAGGTGGCGGAACTGGAGGCGGTGGTGGTGGGGTTCCAGTCGTCGTCGCGCGGGGCCATCACCCAGTTGTCGTTGTCCCGGGCGTCCCCCAGGCGCTCGCGCGCCTGGGCGCACGGGCCGTCCGCGGGGGGCTCCTCCGGCTCGGGGGTCGGTTCCGGAGTCGGCTCCGGGTCGTAGCCCGGCGAGGTCCGGTCACCGGATTCCGTGACCGCATCGTCATCGGTCCCGGCCTCCGGCTCCGACGGGGTCACCTCCGGCTCGGAGGGCTCACCGGCCCCTTCCGGCCCGGGGGCCTCCGGCGTCCCGGACAGGGGGCCGTCCGGACCGAGGCCGGGCAGGCCCGGCGCGGCCGGGTCCGGCTCGCGGGGGGCGCGCGCCAGATCGGCGTCCTCCTCCGGGGGGGCCGTCGGCTCCGGCGAGGGCTCGTGACCGGGCTCGGCCCCGGGGGCGCCGGGGCGGCCCCACCACGGCCAGGGCCACCGGTCCTCCGGCTCGGTGCAGGTCATCAGGGAGTTGCCGACGGTCTCCACCGCCACCCGGCCGGCCGTCGCGTACCGGGCGGGCACGCCCTCGGCGGTGACGCCCCGCTCCCCCGTGGCGGCCGCGCTCACCGTGCCCGACGACACCGTCGCCGAGGCGGGCACGTCGAGCCGGGCGTCCGGGGAGACGGTCACGTCGAAGAAGTAGGTGCTGTTCTCGCCCGCGCCCATCGCCGGGCGCACGCACTCGCCGCCGTCGGAGTCGGCCGCGCAGCTCCAGTCGCCCTCGCCGTCGGCCATGCGCACCGCGTTGCCCGCGCCGCCCGAGGAGACCATGTCCACGCCGGGGGGCAGGGTGATCATGGCGACGACCTCGGCGAGCGTGGGCGCGCCCAGGTTGCGCACGTCCAGCACCATGATCCCGGAGCCGCCCGGGACCAGCGCGCCCACCGGGTCGATGCCCACCGCGAACAGCGCCTCGGGGGCCTCCTCCGCCGGGACCTCCTCCTCGGGGACGTCCGCGGGCGGCACCGCCGGGGGCGGGTCGGGCTCGCCCGGGCGCGGTGGGGACTGCGGGTCCGGGTCCCGGGGGTCGGCGAACGGGGCGGCGGGCGGGGCGCCCGGAGCCCGGGGCGCCCCGGGCGGGGTGTCCGGGTCGGGCGCGGCGGCGGGCGGCTGCACCACCGGGGACCAGGGGTCCGGGGCGGCCTCGTTCTCGGGCGGGACCGGGGTCTGGCCGGCCACCAGGGCCAGCGCGGCGGCGACCGCCACTCCGGCCGCGGCGACACCGCCCGCCGTGGCCTGCTGCTGGCGGCGCGACATCCGACCCCACCAGGCCCCCGTGGCCGCACCGCCCGGGGTGAGGGCCAGGTAGCCGGTGGCGCCGACGCCGACGACCAGGGGCAGGACCACCCCGCGCAGGCCGACGTTGACATCCATCAGCTCCGCGTACACCTCGCGGCAGTCCGCGCAGCCGTCCAGGTGCTTGTCGACCTTGCCGGTGTCGCGCTTGGACAGGCCGCCCCGGACGTACCCGCCGAGCAGGCCCACCGTGGGGCGGCAGGCCTCGGCGACGGTGCCGCCCGCCAGGTGCATCTGGAGGTAGGCCTGGCGCAGGCCCTCCCGGGCGCGGTAGGCCAGGGCCGCGACGCCGTTCGGGTTCAGGCCCAGGATCGCGGCGGCCTCCGAGGGTTTGGCGCCCTCGATCTCGGTGTGCCACAGCACCGCCTGCCAGCGTTCGGGCAGCGAGAGGAAGGCGCGGGCGATCAGCGAGCGCTCCAGGCCCTCCAGTGCGGGGTCGACGAAGGGGACGCCCGGGTCGAGGCTCTCCATGTCGTCGGTGACGACCTGGCGCTTCTCCCCGCGCCCGCGGTCGTAGGCGGCGTTGCGGACCGCCGTGAGCAGGTAGGGGCGGAACGAGTCCGTCGGGCCCTTGCCCCGCTGGATGACGCTGAGCACCCGGGTGAACGCCTCGGCGACCGCGTCCTCCACCTCGGCGTCACCGCGCAGCAGCTGCCGGGCCAGGCCGCGGGCGCAGGCGGCATGGCGTTCGTACAGCACGGCGTATGCGGAGGTCTCGCCCTCCCGCACACGGCGGATGTACTCGGCGTCACCCGTCAGTACCTCGGTGTGGTCAGCCTCGGCGTCGGACACCCGAACGTCCCTTTCTCATGTGGGATGGGGGCCGAAGGAGTAGGGGTTCCCGGCCTGCGAAAAAACACGTCAAAGAAATATCCCGTATCCGCGTCATCACCGCCACCGATCTCCGTAATCAGGGTGAGAGCGCGCGGAAGGGCCTGTTGCGGGGGCACGGGCCCGACCGCGCGCCGGGAGGGGAGGAGAGCATGGCCGAGACGGACACCGTGGCGGTGCGCGGACTGCGCGCCCCGTGGGAGCGCAGGAGCCGGGAGACCGGTTGGACGTCGCCGGAGGACTGGTGGACGCCGACCGTGGACCTGGTGTGCGCGGCGTTCCTCACCGGCGGGGACCTGCCGCAGGCGTGCGCGCGGCTGGGCCAGGCCCGGGCGCGCGCCGGGCTGGGGATCGGCGAGAGCCTGACCGACCTGGCGGCGTTCACCGAGGTCGCCGGGTGGTGCGACCCTCCCCTGGAACTGGTCCGGGCGCTGGCCGAGGGCTGGGCCGAGGCCGGGCGGGACCGGGAGACCTGCCTGGACCCGCTCACCGGGCTGGGCACACCCGAATACCTGCGGACCCGGCTGGGCGAGCTGTACCGGAACACGGACGGGACGGGGCACCGCCTGGTCGTGGTGCTGCTCGACCCGGCGCTGGACCCGTGGCGGCGGGCGGCGCGGATGATCGTGCTCGCGTACGAGCTGTCGCGGTTCTTCACCCGCGGGGAGTCCGTCTGCGTGCTGGGGCGGGGGCGGATCGCGGTCCTCGCCCTGGACCGGCCCGACCTGGACGGCGAACTGGACCGGCTGCGCAGCGGAACGGGCTGGGAGCACGGGGCGGCGGTATGGGCGACGCCGCTGCCCGCCACGCACCAGGGGGCGCTGGCGCTGATCGACCGGTTGGGGGGTCGGTCGCCGTGACCGTATGAGCGCCGCCCCGTGCCGCGTGGCCCGCCTTGAGGGGGGCTGGGCCCGGCGCGGGGCGGTAGGGCCGACCTGGTTCCGCTGAGGGGACGGACCGGGGCGGCCCCGCCGGGCGACGACCGCGGACCTTCTGGCCCCGAGGGGCGGTCCGCGCCGTCCGGCGACGGGGGCGCCGTCAGGGCGCCCCGGGAGGCGCGTCCACTGGGGAGGTGGGCGCGCCTCCTTCGTCGCGTGAACCGATGACGGGACCTCAGCCGGGGTTGACCCGGCCGCGGGTGACGGCGAAGACGGTGCGCTTCCACACCGAGGTCGGCACGGGCTTGACGGCGGCGAGGCGCTGCTCGTAGCCGCCGGGCGCGGCGTACAGCGAGGCGAAGGACTCCGCGCCCCGCCCGGACAGGAACGCGGACGCCGCGTCGCCGGTCCCGCCGGCCGCCCCCCGCTCCGACAGCACCCCGGGGACCCCGAGGTACCCGGCCGCGGACCGGCCGCCCGCCGCCCGCGCGCCGGAGTCCTCGGCGGGCACCGCGGTGCGCGGCCGCACGCCGGCCTCCGCTGCGGGGGCCACGGGGCCGGGACGCCCGTCCGCCGCACCGGGCGGCACGACGGGCGCCTGCGCCGCCGAGGACTCAACCGCCCCGGGCAGTGCGGCCCCCTCGGAACCGCGCGGGTGCGGTGCGGCGGGGCCTGGTCCTTCGGCGACCGCTCGGGCGGCGTCGATGGCGGCGATGGCCTCGGCGTCCAGCCGGACCGTTTCCCCCGCCGGGTCCCGGTCGGTCGGCGCCTCCACAGGAGCGGCCTCGGCCTCCGACACGGAAACCCCGGACTCCCAGGCCACCGCACGAGCAGCCTCAACAGCCGCCCAACCCTCCGCATCCGACCGGACCGCGTCCTCGACCGGAACCGCCTCGCCCGACACCTCCGCACGGGCGGCGTCGACGGCAGCGATGGCCTCAGCGTCCAGACGGACCGTTTCCCCCGCCGGGTCCTGGTCGGTCGGCGCCTCCACAGGAGCTGCCTCAACCTCCGGCACAGAAGCCCCGGACTCCCAGGCCACCGCACGAGCAGCCTCAACAGCCGCCGAACCCTCCACACCCGAACGGACCACGTCTTCATCCGGCACCTGACCGGTCGCCACCTCCGCACGGGCGGCATCGACAGCGGCGAGGGCCTCAGCGTCCAGACGGACCGTTTCCCCTGTCGGGTCCCCAGTGGTGGCCTGCGGCTCGACGGCGGTCTCGGGCTCCTCCGCGACCGCGGGCGCACCGGCGTCGGCCGCCGTGTCCTCGACCGGTGCGGCGGCGGGGCGCCCGTCCTCCTCCGGGGCGAACAGCGACACCCCGCGGTACAGCAGGGACTCCTCGCGCTCGGGTGCGCGTTCGGGCTCGGGCGTCTCGGCCGCAGGCTCCTCCTCGGGCGCGGCGCCGTGCCGGGGCTCCTCCTCTTCCCCCTCCTCCTTCTTCTCCGCGCGGGCACGCCGGTCGGCGCCCATGACCAGGAAGACGTCCGTCTCCTCGGCGTCCGGGTCGGCGGCCTCCTCCTCGCCCAAGACGTTGACGACGCTCGGGTCGGCGGGGCGCGGCGGGCCGACCACACGTGGAGCGCGGGTCCAGCCCTCGGCCGGGGGCGCTTCCGGCCGTGGTCGTTCCGGGGCGGGGGCAACAGGTGGCGCGACCGAGGCCTGGGGCCCCGGAACGTCGTACCGGGGTTCCGGGCGCGGGGGCTCAGAAGTCCGGTGTTCGGGGCGCGGGGGCTCGGGGGTCCACGGCGGGGCCTCACGTTGGGGCATGGGCGTGCCGCTGAGGAAGGCCTCGACGACCGAGTCCTGCGCGAAGGTCCGCGGCGGCTGCTGCGGGCCGGAGGCCTCCTCGGAGTACGGTGCGGGCGGCAGTCCCTCCCAGGACTGCTCCCGCTCGAACTGCTGCCGTCCCGGCACGAAGCCCTGGTGCCCGTGCGCGCCAGGGCCTCCGCCCTGCGCGGCGCCACCCGGGTAGGGGGTGCCCTGAGCCTGCTGCCCGCCCGAGGGACCCGCCCATCCGGACTGCTCGCCCGAGGGGGAGCCCCGGCCCGCCTGCCCGTAGGGGCGGCCCGGTCCACCGGGCCCCGCGGGGCGCTGCGCACCGGACGGATCCCCCCAGCCCGGCTGCGCACCGGAAGGAGCGTTCGGCTGCGGGTGGTCGGAGGCGGGGAACCAGCCCTGCTGCGCGCCGGAAGCCGGCCCGCCCGAAGGGGCACCCGGCGCCGGCCGACCGTCGGGGGGCGTGCCCGGGCCTGCGGCCGGTGTGGGCCGACCGCCCGAAGGCGCACCCCATCCCGGCTGTGCTCCCGAGGGGGCGTTCGGCTGCGGCCGCCCCTGCGCGGGGCCCCAGCCCGGCTGTGCCCCGGAGGGTGTGTGTCCCTGTTCGGCACCCCATCCCTGCTGCGCACCCGACGGAGCTCCCGGAGCAGGCCGGCCGCCCGAGGGAGCTCCCCACCCCGGCTGCGCACCCGAGGAAGCATCCGGACGCGCGTGCTCGGACGCCGGGAACCAGCCCGACTGCGCACCGGAAGGCGTATGCGGGTGCCCCCGGTCGGCGCCCCACCCCGGCTGCGCACCCGAAGAAGCATCCGGACGCGCGTGCTCGGACGCCGGGAACCAACCCGACTGCGCTCCAGAGGGCGTGTGCGGGTGCCCCCGGTCGGCGCCCCACCCCGGCTGCGCACCCGAAGAAGCATCCGGGTCCGGTCGGCCGCCCGAGGGCGCACCCCATCCCGGCTGCGCACCCGAGGGGGCGTTCGGATCCGGTCGGGCGTAGGCCGGGGGCGGGATGTCGGGTGTCCGGGGGCTCGGCTCCCCCTCGTCGGGTTCCGGGTTCTGCTCGTACCGGTTCATCGTCCGCTCCCCGTGCTCGGGCCGCCGTCGATCGCTCGGTCCAGGGCCGCCAGCGCCACCGTCTGCACCAGCCGGTGCGTGCTCTCCGCGATCCGGCGCGGCAGCACCTCCGTCCCCTGCGCCAGGTGGCGGTCGTGCGGCAGGGCGATCACCTCCGCACCGCTCTCGGCGATGATCTTCGCGGTGCGCGCCACGTCCAGTCCCCGGTCCTCGCCACGTTCCTGGTCGAAGACCACCACCACGGTCCGCTCCGCCTCCCGAGCGCGTCCCTCGGCCGCCATCACGTCCAGTTCCCGGCCGACCCGCAGCACCGCGTCGCGGGTCGCCCGCACCACCCGCACCCGCGCGTGCGCGCCCGGCGCCACCGTCTCCAGGAAACCCCCGCCGCGCTCCCCCACCACGAGGGTCACCCCGAAGAACCGGGACACCGGCAGCAGCCCCGACGCGTAGGCGTTGGCGTCGACCGGGTCGGTGCGCGCCGTCCACAGCCGGTCGGTGACCTCCCCCAGCCCCTCGCACACCGTCTCGAAGGTGCCCGGGTCGGCCTGCGCCAGGTCACCCGGGCCCGCCGCCCCCAGCCGGGTGGCCAGCGACGGCTCCCGCCCGGTGGCGTCCACCGCCAGCACCCGGTCGTGGCGGAAGTGCGCGAGCGCCCGGGCGATCAGCGCCGCCACCACCGCGGCGTCGGCGCCCGTCCCCAGGTCGTCCACCGCGATCCGCCGGCCGGTGGCCGTGGACCGCTGGAGTCCGGCCCCCAGGGCGATGGCGCGGGCCACCTCGTCCACCGGGCGGAACGGCCGCAGCACCGCCCGCCCCATCCGGCGCGCCCACCGGTCGCCGGAGACCGGTGCGACGCTCTGCCCGACCTGTTCGGTGTTCATCGGTCCCCCGCTCAGAACGTGCCGAGGAGGCGCTGGTAGGTGCCGAACGCCCCGATCGCCAACGGCACCAGCACCACGACGGCGACGGCCTCGAATCTGCTGGTGACCCCGCGCAGCCGGGCCCGCACGTGCTCCGGCTGCTCCGCCGACAGCACCACCACGGGGATGGCGGCGACCGCCACGGCGATGCCCAGCGCCGGCCACACACCCCACGAGTACGCCTGCGTCCAGGAGAACAGGAACGCCGCCAGCACCACCAGACTCGCGGCGGTGAGCGCCGCCTTCTGCGCCACCAGCGGGAACAGCCGCGCCCGGCTGGCCACCACGATGGCCAGCACCGTGGACAGCCCGGCCGTCCACGGGTCGAAGTGCGTGGCCAGCCCGATGCCCGCGGTCGCGGTGGCCACGGCCACCGCGAGGGTGGCGATGACGAGGCTGCGGTGCGCACCCGCCACGGAGGCGAGCACGTCGCCGCGGGTCACCGGGTCGCCGGAGCTGCGCCTGTCGTCGAGCACGGCCAGCCCGGAGAACATCAGGGCCAGCCGCAGCAGCAGGCTGAGCAGCACCACGCACGCCACGGTCATGACGGCGGCCACCTGGTACGCGGGCAGTCCCAATGCCGCGGCCGCCGACCACACGACGGCCAGGACCAGGCCGGTGCCGCCGCCGGTGAGCCCGCCCCGGCCCAGGCCGGAGGTGAGGCCGAGCAGCAGGACGAGCACGGCGATGAGGGCGGCGAGCCCGCCCCAGCGCGCCCACTCGGGCCACCCGAACAGGTCACAGGCCAGCCACAGGGTGAGCCCGCCGACGGCCGCCCCGGTGATGGACAGCGCGGTGCCCAGCGCCTCGCGCCAGGTGGGGCCGATGGCCGCCCCGGCCACCATGAGCAGGGCGGCGGCCACGGCGAGGCCGATCATGCCGCCGGTGGAGGGGGCGTACAGGTGCGCGGTCCAGGCGCCGGTGAGGGCGAGCGCGACGAGCGACCCGGTCGCCGTCCATCTGGCGGCCACGGGGTTCCAGCGACCGCTGTGGTCGTCGATGGCCTTGGACACGGCCTCGGGCACCTCGTGGACGACCGGTGCCGGCACCGGTTCCTCGGCCCGGACCAGCCGCAGCACCGCGCCGTCGGTGATCTGCCGGTCGGCCAGGGTGGCCTCGCCGTCCAGGACGGTCCCGGACGCGGTGACCAGGTGGCGCAGTCGCGCCGGGTTCTCGACGGGGTCGCCGAGGAGTTCGAGCACCTCCGGCATGAGCGCGCCCACGGGTTCGCCCGCGGGCAGGACCGCGTCCACCCTGCGCTCCTCGCCGACGAGCGTCACGCGGCTCCAAGCGGTCATGGCCTTCCCATCCTGCTGTGTTCGCTGTTCTGCGGCCGCGCCGGGCGCGGTGTCGTTCCGGGCTCCGGGCACGCGGGCCCGGCGGGTCGGGGTCAGGCCGGCACATCGGTGACGGCGACGCGTTCGACGTAGCCGTTGCCGATGAGCCAGCGGAGAGTCGGCACGGGCGGCACCTCGCCGAACCCGGCCGTGTCGAGGGTGAACTGGAGGCCGCCGCCGGGCGCTCCGCCGTCGGCGGACGCGGTGGTCGCGGTCACCTGGAAGGGGTGGATCACCCGGTAGCGGTGGTAGAGCGGGGCGCCGTCGGCGTCGGTGCGCGCGTACTCGGGGAGCCCGCGCTCGGCGAAGGGGGTGCCGTCGGGGTAGAGGCGGCGCCCGCTCTCCTGGCCGAAGGCGTCCACCACGTCGCCGGGTTCGAGGGTGTGCAGGTAGGAGCCGCCGCTGCGCTGTTCGAGGTTCTCGCGGATCTCGGCGACGAGCTCGGTGGTGGCCTCGGTGATCTCGGCCTCCTCGGCGGTGCCGAGGCGCTGCGGGTCGTCCTCGGTGGTGGCGAGCTCCCGGTGGAGCCAGCGCGCGGCCTCGTCCTCGGTGCTGAACTCGGGCCCGGGGCGGCCCTGGTCGTAGTCGATGACGGACACCGCCATGTAGCCCTCCTCGTCCTCGGTGACGAGGTAGTAGCTGTCGACGGTGCCGGGTTCGGGCCGCGGGTCCCCGGGGAGCACGTAGAGGCTCTCGGGGACCCCGGCCGCGTCGAGTTCCGTACGGAGCTGGTCGAAGCCGACCTCGGCTCCGACCCAGGCGCCCGGCGTGGACGGGAGCGCGCGGTTGGCGGGGCCGGAGGCCTCCTGCTCCCGCTCGATGCGCTGGGCGCCCAGCTGGTGGCTGACGAACGACCAGCCGACCGTCCCGCCGCAGACCACTGCGGCGAGGCAGGCGCTGATCATCACCTTGGCGATGTTCTCGTCGAGGCGACGCCGGGTGCGCTGCCCGCCGAAAAGCACCGCCTCGCGCAGTCGCTGTCGGCGTACGGCGACGGACTCCAGCAGCTGGCTGTCGTAGTCGCGGGCCACCCGTGCTCCTCGTCGGTTCTCGTTCCCTTCCGGTGCCCGGTTCAGGGGCCCGGATGCGGCGTCAGATGTTCTGGACCGCGGAGTTGGCGCGGCTCAGGGTCTCCTGTGCGGTGGAGTCGTTGGTCTCGAGGGTCTCGCGGACGAGCCGGATGATCTCCCGGACCTCGTTGGCCGCGTTGTGCCACTTGAGCTCCTTGCCGCTGTACTCCTCGGAGACACCGGTGGCCTCGAACTCGGCCATGGCGGCGCTGACGTCGGTGTCGCGCTCGCCGATGATGGCCTCGAGCCTGTTCATGATGGTGTTGATGTTGCCCTGGGCCTCCTGCGAGGCCCCGACGTCGTAAGCGTTCTTCATCTGGAAGCTCCTCGGGGGTTCGGGGACCGGCGGATCAGCGGAACTTGGCGGCGTCGAAGTTGGCCGCGCCCATGTTGGCGTTCGCGTCGTCGGCCATGGTGTCCGAACCGCTGACGAACGCGGTGTTCATGCCCTCCTGGCCGACCTGGATGGAGCCGAGCCCGGCCCGCAGGTCCGCGGTGATCTCGTCGGTCCGGGACTTGAAGGAGTCGAAGGCGCTCTTGCCCGCACCGTCGAACTTGCCGACGAGCGGCTCGGCCGCCTGGACGAGTTGCTGGATCAGCGAGCTGAGCTCATCGCCCGAGCCCGAGGTGTTCTGCCCCAGAGTGGCCAGCGTGGTGTCGCCCATTTCCCAACGTGACATCCGTTCACCTGTTCTTTCTCGGGGGTCCTCGCGAAGCTGTCGCCTCGTAGAAGGAGGATGCACACAGCGTGCCGACAGTTCAGAAGAACGACCGCGGAGCCGCACAAGGAACCCGGTAGCCCCTATAGGGAGGATCTGCATACTACAAGCGGTCACGGTCGGGGAAATAGACATGTCGGCGACCTGTGGACAAAGGGGTGGCGGCGGTGAAGTTCGAGGTCGTGGAGCCCGAAGACCAGGACGAGGCTCCGGAGGGCGAAGACGCGCAAGCGGCCGCGGGGCCGCCCGCCCCGGCGGATCCAGGGACCGGGGAACCGGCGTCGGACGACCCGGCGCGCCATCGGATAGAGCGCATTGCCGAGCGAACGAATTCGCAGGTCAAAGCGGATATCGCAACGGCCCGGGCGGCATTGGGGAAACTGTGGTCGACGATCGCCGAGAAGGATCCGCTCGAGAGTGATTCGCGTCACATAGAGCCGCTGGACGACGCCGAGCCTCCGCCGATCTTCCGCCCCTCCGCCTTCTCCCCCGCCCCACGGCCACCCGCGGACGACGGGGGCGGGCCCGGCGGGGACCACGCCGCGCGACCCTGAGCGCCCCGGGCTCCTGGGGCTCCAGCCACAGCCGGCGCAGGGGCGGGGGCCGGGACCGGGGGCGATGGGTACCCCGGCCGCAGTAGGCCAAGGCCCCGCACACCCACGAGCCCTGCTCACAGGGACGCACCGTGTCCTTTCAGCCACCCATGTTCTTTCAACGCTGTGATGGGTGACGGGCGGGTCTGTCCGGGGCCCAGCCACTACCGGAGGGCGGATCATCTCCTTCGACCCCAGAGGGTCGAGATGAGCGCTCCCGCCGTCCCGGACACCCGGAGGTGAGGGCCGCGCGTGACTGCGGGTCCTGGCCGCAGGGGGTCGTCCACCCGACCGGAGTGGCCCGTCGCAGCAGGAAAGCGAACCACCACCTCCACCGCAGGGGGTTATCCGTCCAACCGAGGTGGCCGGCCACAGGCGGAGGCCATCGCAGCACCTCCACCCCAGGGGGATCCCCACCCGACCGGGGTGGCCCGCCACACCTGGAGGCCATCGCAGCACCTCCACCCCAGGGGGATCCCCACCCGAGGGCTGGCCATAGCCGGAGGGCGTCGCAGCGCCTCCGCCCCAAGGGGTTTCCCACCCGACCGGGGTGGCTGGCCCCAACCGGAGGGCATCGCAGCACCTCCGCCGCAGGGGGTTTCTCACCCGACCGGGATCTCCGCCACAGCCGTGTCAGGCCAGTGGGGTCCCTGGCCATAGGGGGTCTTCGCCGAGGTAGTTGTAGGTTTCCAAAAGGCCGGCCGCTTGGGAACGGCGGTCCGCACCGGGTGGGCCCGGCCCCGGCCGCAGTCGGTGTCCGGCAGACCGCCGGGGGGAATCGTTGGGCGCACGTGGCGGGTGGTGGGGGTGTGACTGCCGGAGCCGGGTGCACCCGGAGCGCGCACACCCGCACCGCCTGGAAAGGTTGGGGGCGCCGGCGGCGGTGAGGACGCTCCACGCAGCCGCCTACTCCCGCACGTAACCGCGGTACGGACGGGAGTGAGGGTGAAAGCCGCACGCACCCGCGACCCCGGCCCCAGACCGGGCACAGGACCGCGGCCCTGGCCGCAGGGGGTGTGAGCTGTGGGTACTCGCGGCATCAGCCAGAGGGGGGTTGGGGAGGAAGGACCGTAACCCCCGCCCCAGGGGGTGTTGCCGCACGTATCCGCAACCCTGGCCACAGCCCGGGCACCGGATCGCGACCTCCACCCCAGGGGGTGTGAGAAGGAAGGACCGCGACCCCCGCCTCAGGGGGTGAAAGCGGCACGTACCCGCAACCTCGGCCCCAGGTCGGAGGAAGAACCGCGACCCCGGCTACGGCGGGGGCAAGGTACGCGGTCTCTCCTCCGGGCCTGGGCGGGGGTCGCGGACACGTGCACGTTCCACCCCCTGCGGCGGGGGCGCAATCCTTCCTCCCCAACCCCCACGGGTTGATGCCGCGGGCACCCGCGGCCTTCACCCCCAGGGCGAAGGTTCGCGGTTCTTCTTCCCCCACCCCCTGGGGCCCGGGGCTGTGGGTACGCGCGGCTTTCACCCCCCGGGCTGAGGTGTGCGGTCCTGTGCCCGGTCTGGGGCTGGGGTTGCGGGTACGTGCGGCAACACCCCCTGGGGCGGGGGTTGCGGTTCCTCCTCCCCACACCCCCTATGGCTGGGGACTGTGGGTGCGTGCGGCTTTCACCCCCGGCACTGACCGGGACCGCGGTCATCCGCGGGAGTAGGCACCAGCGTGGAGCGCCCGCACCGCCGCCGGCGCCCACAACCTTTCCAGGCGGTGCGGGTGTGCGCACCTCGCGCGGACCCGTCCCCGGAAAGCGCACCCCCACCACCCCGGGTGCGCGCCCAACGAAACCGCCCGGCGCTCTGCCGGAGGCCGACTGCGCGGGGACGGATCCACGCTCCGCGACTGTACCCTCCAAGCGATCGGGCTCTTGGAAACCAGTCACCCGTGGCTGCGACCACAGACCGCCCACCCCACATGGTGACCGTCCTGGAAACCTCACAGTCCGCCTCACCCCCTGGGGCCGAGGCCCCGATCGGGTGCACCAACCCCCCTGAGGCCAGGGCGGGAGGCCTCCCGCAGCCCTCACCCCCTGGGGCCGGGCACCCCACTGGCCTGACACGGCTATGGCTAGGGTTTCCGGTCGGGTAGGACACCCCCTGCGGCACAGGAGGCGATTCGCCTTCCGGCTGTGGCCGAGGTTTCCAGGCGGGTGAGGAACCCTCTGCGGCCGGGGCCGGCAGGTACGCGCAGCCCTCACCCCCACGTGTCCGGGGCAGCGGGAACGCCCACCCCCACCCCCTGGGGCCGAAGGAGACGATCCGCCCTCCGGTAGTGGCTCGGCCCCCAACAGACACCCGCCACCCACCACAGCGTTGAAAGAGCATGGGACACCCCCGGCGCAAGGCGGAAGGCCACCCGTGGCCCTCGCCTCCTGAGGCGGAGGCGCCGCAGTCTCCTCCGGCCGTGGACAACCATCCCGGACGCGGAAGAAGAGGCTCCGAGACGCCCATGGGGCGGGTATCGGACCCGCGACCGACACCCCGACGGGCAGTGGGGACGCGGCCCGAGTGGGCGGCGTCCCCCATCATCGGACAGGTTCAGGTGGTGCCTTCGGGGCAGGTGGGACGACCGGGGCGAACGGGACCGAAGTCAGCCCAGATGTGGTGCCCGAGGTCACCCCACCGACATAGCGAAAGATATCCCCAGCCTGTGGACAACTCTTGGACCATCAGTAGACCGCGCTGTCCCTCCGCCCAGTCCCATTCCTCGGCGCTGCGGGCCTTCGGGATCTCCGGGAGCGTGCCGCCGCAGCCCTCGTCAGTGAACCCGAGTCGTACCCCGCCGCGCCCGTCCGTCCACAGGGTGCGGACGACGCGGCCGCCGCGCGCCCCCGACGCCGTGTACTTGACCGCGTTGGCGAACAGCTCGCTCCCGCAGAGCACCAGGGTTTCGGTCAGGTCGGAATCGAATCCGGCCAGATCCCTGACCAGGTCGCGGCGTACGGCGGTCAACCGGGCGAGGTGCCCCTTGTAGACACGGTGGCGCCAGGTCCTCCCGATCGGTGCGCGCTTCACACCCGCACCTCCCGTCGCTCCTGCTGCACCAGCCATCGGCGGGTGACAGCGGCCAGTTCCTCGAAGCCATCCCCCACCTGGAACCCCGGGCTGCGGTCGGGGGCGATGAGGCCGGAGGGGAATTCCGGTTCCGGGGCGAGGAGGTCCCCCGGAGGAGCGGGCCGGGACTGCGGGATGTAGGGGACGGGAGCGGCCGCAGGGGCGGTCGGGGCTGCGGTCGGCATCTGGGGGTGCGACGTGTTCGGAGTGGTCCAGCTCCGGAGGCGGGCGAGGGCCTGCTCCTGGACGCGCACGAGTTCGTGCTCGTCGGCGGCCGCGTGCGGGGCTTCCGCGCGGCGGGCGGCGGAACGCTCGTGGGCGACGAAGTAGGGGCGCACGAGCGGGATCTCACCGGCCGGGAAGACTTCCCGGGGCCGGTCCAGCCCTCGGAGCCGAACCGCGGCGGGAGGCCGGTCCGGGAGGGGCCGAACGGCGGGAGCGGGGTCGGCGGCGTAGCGGCGGACACGCTTCGACCTGCGGCGGAAGGCGGAGAAACCGGTGGGCCGGGCATGCCGGCCACGGGAGACGCGGAACAGCACTCCGAGCAGTCCGAAGGCGCACTCGAGGAGCGCAGCGCTAAACTGGTGCACGCTGGCAATCCTGTTCTTTCAAGGGGTTGAGTTGCTGGCCACGGCCTCGGGTGTTCTACAAACACCGCGGGGCCCCTATATGCGGTTATGCGGCCAGGTTAGGGCACCGGCCGAGTATCGGGACACGTTTTTCCGTAACGACTTCGAAGAGGCTTGCGACCTTCGGCGTCGTGGCAGCTCAAGGGCACCCCAGCGCGACTCCCGACCGAGGGAGAACGCGAGCCCGGAGTGGCATATAGGTCCGATTCATTCGCTTTTAATAAAAATTGTTCCACACAAAAGGGGCGGCACCTATCCGAAGAAGGTGCCGCCCCTATCTGTCGTTTCCCATACGGGCCGAGCACTCAGGGCCGCTCGACGGTGTCCGCCGGGGCAGCCCACCCGGAGGCCACCGACTCCAGGCTCCCGGCTCCGCGCGCCCCGCACACCGGTGTCAGCAACCTCGGAGGCCTCGACCCCCGGCCGCCGGAGCCGGGAGAGCGCCACCTCCTGCCGCCAGGCGCGCAGCGGCTCTCCGTTCGCTCTCAGAACCTCGCCCAGGCGTTCCTTAATGTCTCCGCTCGGGGTGTTCACACCATTTTCACAGCGGGAGACCAAGGCATCCGCGACGCCCACCACCCGGGCGAGCGCCCGCTGCACACAGCCGGCCGCCCCGCGGAATTCCGCGAGAATCCGCGGGCCCCCCTCACGCGTCACGCAGAGAAAACCACACGAGCCCCCCGTGCATCACCTTTCGTTCCCCGAAATCCGAAGAAGCCGACCGTGCGGCAATACCGCAGGTCAGAGTGTTCACGTGGGAAAGCTCACCGGTTCACCCGAACCACATCCGGTTTTCCACCGCCTGAGAGGGAACGGCTACCCCTGATGAACGGCATCTACCTCGACGACCTGCTGGCCACCGCCGCGGACGTACTCGACCGGGTCGGTACCCGCACCGAACCCGGAACCGCCGACGAACGGTCCGTTCGGGCCGTGCGCGACGCGCTGCGCCACGCATGGGAGACCGACGACGCCCACGCCGCCGTGACGCTCCTGGACCGGAGGATCTGTGCATGCAAGGAGGCCGCTCCGTGACCACCACCCCTCCCTTTCCCTCTTCCACCCCTTACGTCGCACCGCTGTGCGGAGAGGCCCACCTCGACCATTCCTGCATGCGCCGGACCTGTCTCCTGGAGGCCGGCCACAGCGGCCCGCACGAGGACTCCAAGGGGCAGACCTGGGAACCCCCGGAGCTGACCCTCGAACGTCTGAGATCCACCTGGGGCTCCACCCACCGCATCGTCTGGACGGGGTCGCTGTGGATGGCGACCCACCGGGACCCGAACGCCCCCTGGCGAACGGAAGTGGAACCCACCCCCGAGCAGCTGGAGGAGCGCCTGCGCGCTCACTCCGCCCCGTGACCGCAGCGGTGCTCCCGCGCCCGGGGTCCGCGGTGCTTGGTAGCGTCCGGCCCATGCAGCAGCACACCCGACACGGCGTCGACGACGGCTACCTGAAGCGCATCGTGAACCCCGCGGAACTGCGGGAACGCGTCTCCCTGCAATTCCACGCCCTGCGGCACCTCTCCTCCCGGGTGAGCGTCCTCCAGGAGATGAGCCGCACCCTGCTGGACCACCTGGGAGCCCGCTCTGTGGACGATCCCGACCTGTCCGGGGACCCCGCACACTTCGGCCTCGTGCTGCGCACCGCGGCGGAGTCCGCCGACGGCGTACTGGAATGCCTGATGGCCCCCGAGGGCGACCAGCGGATCCCGCTCTCCTGGCTGGGCGGGGAGCTGACCAATATGAACGAGGACCACGACGACCTCGATCCGCCCTTCCGGCCCGTGGTCGACATGGACCTCACCCCGCAGGTGTGGGTGGAAGCGGTCGAACTGGCGGTGGTCGGCCGCCGCGTGCGGGATCAGGGCCGAGCGTCCGGAGCCGGGTACCGGATGTACGCGTCCATCCTCCACGACCTCGCCGGGCAGGAGGTGTTCCCGGCGGCCGACGTGGCGCAGATGGACGCCTTGGGCATGTACCTGAACCCGGCGGGATTCCCCCTGCCCCGGGATTGGCCGAAGGTCGCGCTGTGCATGCCCTCGGAGGCGGAGCGGGCGACGGCGGCGCGGGCCCTGGACTCCGCCGGGGAGCTGAGCGGGGAGCAGTCCCTGCTGCGCGTCTTACTCCAAGACGACCAAGAGTTGTTCGAGCAGGAGCTGGAGGAGTACCTGGACCGGTACCGGCGGGACATGGACGCCGTCCAGGACCCGGCACCGCGCACGCTGTTGCCGATGGGTGTGATCGCGCTGGTCGCGTTGGCGGTCCAGGTGCACGGCTGGCGGGTGGACCTGTCCTCGGACTACCTGCCCGAGGTCCTGGTGCGCGCACCCGAGGGCGTTCCGCCTGTGGAGCGCCCGGCACCGCCCGCCGGCTGAGAGCCGGACGGGATCCTCACCGTCCTCGGCACCGGGATCAGATGGGGAAATCGTCGTGCCGGGTGCGCTTGAGGATGTGCTCGGGCAGGTACTCCGAGTCGATGCCCAGCGTGAACTCCGGGTCCTGCTGCCGGAACTTGTCATGCCCCAGGCACGCCAACGACAGCAGGCTCAGCGGCACGACACCCGGCAGCTTCCTGGACTCCAGCTCCGGCGAACTATAGAAGCGCTTGAAGTCCTCCAAAGCCTTGACCAGCGCCTTGACGAACTCCTCCGGGTCGCCCATCAGCAGCCGACGGAACACCTCCATCGCCGGGAAGGACAGCAGCGCCACGCTTTCCGCCCCGAACGGCACCGCCTGCGGGTCGCACAGCTCCATGGACCGGCGCAGCTTGCCCACCAGGTCCGGACCACCGGTCACGAACGTCTGGAGCGTATCGATCCACGCGTAGGTGTACTCCAGATACTCCGACCCGCCCCGGGCCGCGGACTCGCGCAGGCTCTCCACTGGAATCCGGCACAGCGCCCGCACCCGCTCATGGTCCCGGCAGGTCACCGCCAGGTGGAACGCCGTCTCCCAGTCCACGGGCCGCGCCACCGGCACCCGCTGGGCGACCTGGATCCGCCGTTCCTGGTGATCGACGCGCAGCACCGCCTCCTGCCCCGGCTCCACCTCGGAGAGCTGGAAGGCCGCATTGGCGATCTGCATCGCGAACACCCACGCCTCCCATGTCTCCAACCGCGAGGCCGAGGGATCCACCAGCAGCTCCTGGAGAGCCGTATCAAGGACGGCGTCCGCCCTCCTCCTCAGGAACCACGGCTTCCCGGACAGCGTCTGGAGAGCCATCTGCCTGCCTCGTGCATTGGTCTCTCGCCGGTAGTCATCGACCACGAAGTCGATTTCATGGCGCTCCACCTGAGACGTTTCGCCGCGCTGCTCCGGTTCGATCAAATGGGGAACTCGCCGTTCCAAGCGCCATTGACGATGAACTTGGGCAGGTACCCGGACTCCACCTCCAACTTGAACTCGGGATGGTGCACGGACCGGTCGTTCCCCCAGCACGCGAACGCCAGCAGCCCCAGCGGGCAGGTCCCGTCGACGTCCTTGGACATCTCCTCGTTCGCGGTGTAGTGCTCCTTGAAAAGCTCCACTCCACGAGCGAGCGCGGCGTTGAAAGCCTCGCTGTCGTTCGCCGCGAAAGCCCGGAAAACCGCTACCTGTGGAAGGAACAGCCTCTCCAGGTCACCGGCCGGCTGCTTGCGCGGATCCGCCAGCTCCACGACCCGGTCCAGGTCCTCGAACAACCCTGGGCGGTTCAGAACGAACGCCTGCAGAGCGGAGATCCAGGGGAACAGGTACTCGCCGTAGGTCCCGCCGCCCCTGGAGCCCGACTCCCGCAGCACCTCCAGAGGGATCTCACCCAACGCCCGCTGCCGCTCCTGATCCCGGCAGCTCACAGCCAGGTAGAACGCCGTGAGCCAGTTCCCGGGCGAAGTGAAGGAGCGAGTCCCGGTCCCTCTGAGGTTCCGGGTCTTCTTGTCAATGACGCAGGGGACATCGGAGCCCTTGGAGGCAGCGCTCACGGAGAAAATCGCATTGGCCAACTGCATGGCCGTCGTCCATTCCTCCCACGTCTCCAGATATCCCGCCTCGGGATCCATGGCCAGGCGCATCTTCGCATGCCCCAGGATAACGCCCAGTTCCGCGGCGAGAATTGTAGGGTTCCGTTCGACCCCGGCTACCGAATCCCCCCGATCCGCCTCAAATTTTCGCGCGGCCCTCTCATAGTAGGGATGTCCGACATCATGGCGAGCAATGGAATATTTCATCAGTCTGTTTCCCTGAACACATCGAACTCGGCGAACGAGTAACCGCCGAACCTCTGGTTCCCGGAAGAGTCCACTACCGGGTTACCCTTGACTTCGACATAATGGAGCTTCCCCTCTCTCATCGCCTTCCTGATCTCCTGCGCGAGGGCGAGTTCTGTGAACTTGTCACTGTCCGGGGAAAGCTCCATCTCGTCGGCGGTACCACGCCTCTCCATGGCCTCCAGGATGCTCTGGAAGTACTCCTCCGTACCCTGGGAGACGCGCTTGACACCACCATTACCATCAGGCACGAGACGGGAGCCCAGGGTCGTGCCCTGACTGCTCTTGGCCTCGACGACGACGATCCCACCGTCCTGGGTCCGCCAGATCTGGTCGAACTGGTGGTTCCCGTTGCGCGGCACGGTGTCGGGCATCTCGACCGGCCCGTTCTCCGAGAGCATGGGACGTTCCGGGGAACTGCCGTTGAACTGCTCGCGGACGGCGACCTCCGCGCTGCGTTCGCCGTAGTCCTCGGTGATCCTGATCATCTCCCGGTGGGCTTCGGTGTACTCCTCCCGAGCCCTCTGGAGCTCCTCGGGGGCGTTGGCGCCCTCGGTGTTCTGGTTCTTGTACTTGTCCTCGAGACGCTTCAGTTCCCGTGCCGCTTCGGTGTCCCTGGTGATCGCCCTGTCCCGGCTCTCCGCGAGGGAGTCGAGAGCGTGCGAGGGGTTGCTCTCCACGTCGTACTTGACGACGGGCGCCTTGTTGACACCGCCGAGGTAGTCCGGCGGGTCAGGGGTCGGAAGGGTGTCCTGGACCACCCAGGGGCTGTTCTCGTCCAGGCGGGTCAGCTTGGGCAGCGGGAACTTCTCCGGACCCACGGTGGTGTACTGGCTGATCCGGTGGCCGTCCTTGGGGCGGTAGAACTCTTCGAGGACACCGCTGTTCGGGTCGTTCACCAGTCTGTTGAAGTGCTCCAGGAACTGGCGGTGCCCCTGCGGCGAGGTCCCCCAGCGGTGGGTCTCCAGAGCCTCCGGGGTCTGGGGCAGGTTACGGTCACGCCACCATTCGAGGGCGTTCTCCGCGACACGGTCCAGGTTGGACATGTCGTCGGCGACCTCGAAGTCGGCGTCCGGCTTGGGGATCCCCCACTTGTCCCACAGGGCGAAGTTGTCGTCCCGCCCTTCCAGAGGGGCGACGTCGTGGGCGCCGTTCCTGTCGGGGGTCGGCTCGTAGTAGTCGTCGTGCCACAGCTCGGGGTCCCGGGAGCGGTAGGGCACCCCCTCGTCCATCAGGCGGGCCTCGACGTACTCGTGCATCACCAACTGGCGGAAGGCGTTGGCCTCCGAGGGGTCCAGGGTGCCCGCCTCGGCCTTGCGCCACAGGTCGGCGATGTGGTCCATGGGGGCGAACCGGCCGCTACGCAGCGTCGTCCCGTCCGGCGGCACCGGAACGTCCGGGTGCTCGCGGAAGAACAGGTGCTGCTTGATCTCCTCGAGCACATTCGAGTCGTAACCGGTGTTCTCGGAGATCCGGTCGACGTCCCCATCGTTATCGCGGATCTCGTTGTACTGCTCCAGGGCCCGAGCGCTCTGCGGGACGTCGACGTACCGGTTGCCCTCGGCGTCGAAGTAGGTGCCGGTCTCGTCCCGGTGGCCGACATCGATGTGGTCGCCGTCGGCATCGTAGAAGCCGGGCCCCTCCTCGAGGTTCGACCTGGGGTTGTCGGCACTTTCCGAGCCGCCGGCGCGCTGGACGTACTCCCGCGGCGTGCGCTCCGTGTCGGTGCCGTCGGTGCGGTCCGGGGTCGCGTCGCCGTCCGGGGTGAGGTCGTCCGGGCCGTCCGGCAGGCCGTTGCCGTTGCCGTCCGTCCCGTCGAAGCCGCCGCCGGTGCTCCCGCCTCGGCCCGAGCCGGAATCCAGGTCCACGACCGCCGTGCCACCGCGCGGGGTGTCCAGGCCGGTGCCGCCGCCGACGCTGTTGTCGACCGTGACGTCGTTGCGGGCGTTGATCCCGTCGCCCGCGCCGTCCACCTCGACCCGGTCGGGGTCGGTGATCGAGGAGGCGTCGTCGGGCACCTCCTGGGAGGCGACCCAGCGGTCCTGCTCGTTGTTCAGCCCCTCCTCCAGCTCGCGGCGGGACTCCGGGTCGATGCCGTCCAGGAACTCCTGGCCGGCGTCGAGCTGGTCGGCGGTCGGGTCGACCGTCTCGTCGGAGTCGGATCCGCTGTTGCGCCGGTCGGTGTTCTCCGTCTCCGTATCCGACCCGTTGGTGGTCGTCCCGCGCGGGGTGGAGCCCGTCTCGCCGCCGGGCTCGGAGCCCGTGTCCGTGGTACGGCGGTTGTCGGTCCCGCCGGGGAGGTCGGCAGTGGAGTTGTTGAGCCGTTCCAGCGCCTCGTTCATCCGGCCGAGGTCGGCGGCGCTGATGTCGAGGCCCTCCACGTCGCTCAGGTCCAGCGGCTTGAAGGACCCGTCGCCGAAGCGGGGGATCCGCGACAGCAGCGACGGGTCGATGCCGCCGGGGAAGTCCGAGAGGTCGGGCACGTCCGGGGTGCGGCTGCCGCCGACCGAGTTGAGGATCTTGGCGCCGCGCCAGGCCATCAGCGGCACGCCCACGACCGCGCCCACGCCGGTGGCGGTGAGCAGCGCGCCGCCCACCACGGCGCCGACGTTCAGCAGCGCGGTGCCGATGGTGTACCAGGGCCGGTCGCCCCACTCCTCCCACGGCACGACCGCGTGGGCCGCCTCCTTCCAGGCGTTGCCCGCGGTCTCCCAGGACCAGCCCCAGTTGCCGTTCTCGTCCTTGCCGACGCCCACCAGCGCGCCCAGGCCCTCGACGGTGCCGCCCCAGTAGTCCCAGAGGTTGTCGCCCCAGTTGCCGGAGAACCATCCGTTCGGCCCGTGCGCGCCGACCATGCCGCCGACGTCCTCGGCGATGCCCACGAAGAAGTCGCCGACGGCGTCGCCGAAGTCGTTGTACCAGGCGTGGTCGGTGGTCTGCGGCGCCCCCCACTCCATGGGGACGCCCTCCAGGGGCGCGTCGAACCCGTAGACGAACTGGCCCTCGCCCGCGGTGACCGACCCGTCGGCCTTCTGCGCGATGAACGTGGTGCCGCCGAACAGCCCGGTGATGGCGTTGGCGCAGGTCCGCTCCGCCTCCTCGAACTCGTACAGCAGGCCGGCGGCCCGGTCGAGCAGGGCGTTGTGCTCGGCGACCTCGGGGCTCTCGGTCTTCCACCACAGGAAGCCGCCGCCGTCGCGCCAGTCCTCGTCGCCCTCGATCTTGTTGAGGAACGCGTAGGAGTCGGACTTGAGGGTGGCCCACCGCTCCTTGATGCCGCGGACCGTCTCGGCGAAGTCGCTGAGCGCGTCGGAGGCGCTGGACAGCGCCGTGGAGACCTCGTCGCCGTCGCCGGTGAGCGGGTTGAGGACGGTGAAGAGGTCCTGGTCCTCGGGCGCGGAGTAGATGCCCTCCAGCCCGGCCCACGCGCCGGTGATGTCGGCGGCGGTGTCGGTGAGGTCGGTGCCGTCCGTCTTCAGTTTGGCCGCGACCGCGTCAAGGGAGTAGGTGAGGGTCTCGGGAACGGGGAAGCCGCTCGGATCGATCAGGTCGGACAAGGTGACCACCGTTGCCTGTTCCGGGGGAAGGCCGCCGGTCGGGGCGGGGGCCGTGGCGCTTCCCGGGGGTCTGGTTCTGAGGGTCGGATCCGCGGGGTGTCCGGTACGGCCCTGGGCGGACCGTGGGAGTCGGGCACTGCGGTTCCGGGTGGCCGGTGGGGACTGGCACCGGGGTGGGGAGAAGCGGGAGGAGGTCGGGTGCGGTGCCGCGCGCTCCGCGCACGGCACCGGGAGGGTCAGCCGTCGAGGGCGTCGAGCTCGGCGTCGGTCTCGGGGGCCCGGGGTTCGTCGCCGAGGTGGTCCAGCAGGGTGCCGCGGTACAGGCCCGCGCCGTCGATGTCGATCGTCCCGGTCAGGGACAGGGAGAAGCCGCCGCCGCGCTCGTACATGCGGATCAGCGGCTCGAACGGGTCGGGCAGGGCGGGCAGGGACACCCCGGCGTCCCGGGCGGCCGCCAGGTGCAGAGCCCAGACGCAGGACTTGCCCACCGTCGGGTACTGCTCGATGACCGCCGGGCTCTCCAGGACACCCTCGACGACCTCGTCGGCGGCGCGCACGCCCGGCGCGGCGAACTCCGCGATGTCGTAGAACGGCCATCCCTTGGCGCCCAGTGTCCGGGTCCACACGGCGGCGCGGCGCAGGTATTCGCGCATCAGGGAGACCCGCGACCGGGTGTGGTCGAGGTTCCCGTTCCAGTCGATCGCGTGGATGCGGACGGCGAGGTCGCTGACCGCGGTGGTGCTGCTCATGGGATGTCCCTTCACTTCGGGAGCGTCGGGGCGGCCACCGGTGGCCGCCGGGTGTTCTCCCGCCGAGGACGCCGCGGGGGCGGGTGCGGGCGGGCGTCGCGGTCCGGTGCTAGACGGCCTGGTAGGGGCCGTACTGGGGCGGCGGCTCCGGCTCCGGGATCACACCCGCGTTGGCCTGGGCCTCCTCTGCCATCTCCAGGTTGCCGTTCATGTAATGGGTGGTGGCCTCGCTGGCGCCGGTCACGGCCGCCATGGTCAGGCCCGCCATGTCGCCCATGATGCCGAAGTAGTGCTCGGCGAACTCGCCCAGGGCCATGCCGATGATGCCGCTCTTGGCGTATTCGCCGCAGTCCATCAGGTGGTCCTCGACGCTCTCCATGACGCCGACCAGGCCTTCGCCGCTGCCCTCTTCACCGAGGTGGCCGGCGACGGCCTGGAGGACACCGCCCACGGCTGCGGGCTGGATGTTCCACTGCGACACGGACTGCTCCTTTCACGTGTGCGCCGGTCGGCGGTCGGCCGGCGGGGGCGGGACCCGGCGGTCCCGGTACGGGTCGGAGGGGGTGGACGGTGCGGCGCCCCGGTCAGGCGTCGCGGGAGGAGAAGGCGCCCGGGCGGAAGTTCGCCGGGGTCACGGCGTCGGCGGGCAGGACCACCGGCTGCCGGGCCTGCGCGGAGGTGATGACCTCCCACATGCGGCCCAGCGTGGCCTGGAGGGCGTCGGCCTGCGCGCGGAAGCGCTCGCGGGCGTGCCCGGCGGCGACACGGATCGGCCCGGCGGCCGGGACCGGCTCGGGCTCGTCGTGAGCGGCCTGCGGCGGGTCCTCCCAGTCGGCGGGCTCGACCAGCTCGAACTTCACGGTGCTTCCTCCTACGGCGGTTCAGGGCCTCTCACGATCGTTCGTCCGCCGTTGGGCCGGACACTGGTATGGGATGTTCGTTCGGCGTTGATGGTTTCACCGCCTGTGGACAGAAGGAAACCGTTTACGTCGGGCGGTTTTCCGGGACACCGGTGACCTGCGGAAACACCGGGGAGGGTGATGTGCGTCCCTCCCGGAACCGGGTGCCCGGAGGTGCCGGGGCGCCCCCGGCGCACGGGAGGGAGCGTGAACCTTCCGGACACTCCGCGTATCCCACCCGGTACCCGGCCGCCCACGGCCCCACGAGTGTTCACGAGTGTTGAGGAGACCCCTTGAGCCACGACGCGGTCGCCCTGCTGTCCGGCGCACCCGACCGGCGCGCCCTCATCGCCGCGCTCGCAGCGGCAGGCCCGGACCTGAGGGTGCGGCTGGTCGCCGACGGCGCCGTGGTGGAACTCCGCGACGCCGACGGCCGGGTGGTCGCCTCCCTCCAGGCCGCCCAGCGGCTGGCGCTGTCCGCCGAGGCCGAGCGCCTGCTCGCCGACGGCATCGCCGACGACCTGCCCGCCCAGCCGTACTGGGTGGAGGCCCGCGGCGCGGAACTGGCCGACACGGACACCGCTGGCGTGGTCGGCCGGTTCGTCCGCCACCTCGCCGAACGCCTGGGCGGCGAGGTGTGGGAGCCGGCCCCCGCGCTGCTCCGCGACGCCCCCTTCCTGGAGGGCGCCACCGAGCACCCCGCCGTCACCGCGCTCACCGAGCAGGCGGCGGTCGTGGTGCAGGACCGCCCCCTGGTCCCGCTGTCCCCCTGGATCGTGGACGCCATGGCCCGGCACGGCCGCCGCGGCCTGCGCCTCCAGGTGGTCACCCCCTCGGCCTCGCGCCTCACCCACGCGCTGCGGTCGATCCTCCAGACCCCCGCGGCCCGCTGGGTGGTCCAGACCCCTGCGGGCACCTACTACGACGGCTTCTCCGGCGTCCCGCTGCGCTGGGACGAGCGGGCGGCTTTCACCGTCGACGAGGACGCGCGGCCCGGCGGCCCGCCGAAGGAGTTCCGCGCCGACGGCGCCGACCGCGGCTGCCGGCTGCACGTGGACCTGAACGTGGAGCACCCGGCCGACAACGGCTTGGTACTGGGCGCCTCCGTGGAACTGCTCGCCGAGCACCTGGGCGGCGCCCTCCCCTCGGTCTGGGGCACCGCCGAGCCCTTCGCCCAGGAGTGGCGGCGGGCCGTGTTCACCCGGACCGCCCGCAACCGCGCCCCCGGGCAGACCTGGGCGGCGTTCTCCGGCCCGCCCGAGGGCGTGCGCGAGGACGGCGTCCGCCCGTTCGCGGGCACGGTGCGGGTGAGCCGCACCGCGTCGGGGGTGCGCGAGGCGATCACGTTCGCCGTCGGGTACCCCGAGGGCGAGGAGCCGGACCTGTCGGCGGTGCACTCCCTGGTCAAAGAACTCACCGCGCGGGACGTGCTGCGGACCATGACGGTGCGGCGTGCGGGCGGCCGCGCCGACCTCACCTACGCGCCGCACTGGACGGGCCTGCCGCTGCCGGTGGGCATGGCGGTGGGGCAGGAGGCGGTGTCGGTCATCGGCACCGGGCGGGCGCTGGGCGCGCCGGTGCGGCCGCTGCCGTTCGGGCCGCCGCTGACCCCCGCGTTCTGGTACCAGGTGGGCACCGGGGTCGAGGAGGACTCCTGGGTGCGGTTCCGGGAGCTGATGGCCCACCTGCACCCGGACGGGGGGTACGGCGCGGAGCCCGGCGGCGAGGACGGCGGCGGGACCGACGGCACCCCCGACGGCACCCCTGACGGGGCTTCCGCGACGGCCGGCGGGCGGGCCTCCGGCGAGGGCTCCCGCCCCTCTCCGAAACGGGGCTTCGAGGAGGGCCCGGCGCCCTCTCCGTGAGTCATCGCGGCCGCACGCACCGAATGGTCAGAGGGGTCCGGTTCGGTAGGGTTCTCCCGAGCCCCTGGCACCCCGCCTCCCCCAGCACCTCCGCCCCCTTGCACCGCCGAGAGGAACGCCGATGAGTCTTCGCGTCGTGCACCGCCCGACCAGGACCGTGCACCCCGCGCCGGCGCAGGAGCCCCATGAGGTGGAGGCCCCGCCGACCCTTCCCGACGGCAAGGCGCAGGGCAACCCCCTCATGACCATCCTGCCGATGGTCGGCATGATGGGGTCGATGACCATCATGATGGTCATGCGCAACCCGGCGTTCATCGCGCTGGGCGGCGTCGTCCTGGTGATCGCCCTGCTGGCGGCGCTGGGCATGCTGTTCTCCCGGCGCGGCCAGGTGGGCCGTCAGCGCCGCAACCAGCGCGAGCTGTACCTCCAGTACCTGGAGGAGCTGCGCGAGGAGCTGACCGAGTGGGAGGACTCCACCCGGTCGCACGCCCGCCTGCTGGACCCGCCGCCGGAGGCGCTGTACGACGTCGTCCGCGACCCCACCCGGCTGTGGGAGCGCCGCCGCAGGCACCGCGACTTCCTGCGGGTGCGGGTGGGCACCGGCCTCACCGAGGGGCGCCTGCTTCGGCTGGCCGAGCAGGGCACCGCGCTCACCCCCACCGACCCGTTCATGCTGTCGGAGGCCCAGGCGGCCATCCGCCGGTTCGCGACCATCCCGGAGATGCCGCTCACGCTGCCCCTGGACATGGCCGGGAACGTCAGCGTCGTGGGCGAGCGCGAGGACGTCATGCGGCTGGTGCGGGCGCTCGTCGCCCAGTTCGGCGCGTTCCACGCCCCCGAGGACGCCGGGCTCGCGGTGTCCTACCCGCCCGCGAACGCGGCGGACTGGGAGTGGCTGCCGTGGCTGCCGCAGGTACTGGACCCGCAGCGGCGCGAGGGAGGGGCCGCGGTGCGGCTCATCGCCCCCACCCCCGCCGAGCTGGGCGGCCTGCTCGCCGACGAGCTGCGGGCGCGCACCGACTTCGCGTCGGAGGTGCGCCGGGGCATGGGCAAGCGGGAGGCGTACCAGATGATGCGCCGCCTGCTCGTCGTCCACGACACCCACGGCCAGGTCGCCGCCGAGCTGGTCCGCCCCGACGACGCGGTGGACCCCGGGGCGCTGGCCGTCACCGTGCTGCACCTGGTGTCCCGGCAGGTGGACGAGCCGGGCGACGTGAGCGTGCGCATCACCGTCGAGGGCGACCGGGTGAAGGTGGAGGAGCTGCGCGGCTCCGACCCCGTGGTCACCGTCGGCACCGTCGACAACGTCCCCGCCGCCACCCTCTCGGGCCTGGCCCGGATGCTGGCGCCGCTGCGGCTGTCCCCGGAGTCGGTGGAGGAGACCGCCCAGGAGGGCGGCGCCGTCGACTTCACCGCGATGATGGGCGTCCAGGACCCGGGCGACATGGACGTGCAGCGGCTGTGGGCGCCGCGCAGCGAGCGGGCGTTCCTGCGGGTGCCCATCGGCATGGACGACATGGGCCAGCCGGTGGTCCTGGACCTCAAGGAGTCGGCGCAGCTGGGCATGGGCCCGCACGGGCTGTGCGTGGGCGCGACCGGCTCGGGCAAGAGCGAGATGCTGCGCACCCTGGTGCTGGCGCTGGCGGCCGGGCACTCGCCGGACCGGGTCAGCATGGTGCTGGTCGACTACAAGGGCGGCGCGACGTTCGCGCCGTTCGAGAACATGCCGCACGTCGCCGGCGTGATCACCAACCTGGAGGACGACGCCGCGCTCATCGAGCGGGTGTACGCGAGCCTGTCCGGCGAGGTGCAGCGCCGCCAGCAGGTGCTGCGCGATGCCGGGAACGTCCCCAACATCGGCGACTACACCTACAAGCGGCAGCACGACCCGAGCCTGCCGCCGCTGCCGCACCTGCTGGTGATCATCGACGAGTTCGGCGAGCTGCTGACCGCCCGCCCCGACTTCATCGAGCTGTTCCTGTCGATCGGCCGCATTGGCCGCAGCATCGGCGTGCACCTGCTGCTGTCCAGCCAGCGCATCGAGGGCGGCAAGCTGCGCGGGCTGGAGACGTACCTGTCGTACCGGCTGGGTCTGCGCACGTTCTCCGAGGAGGAGAGCCGCACCGTCCTCAACACACCCGACGCGTTCCATCTGCCGTCGCTGCCCGGATTCGGGTACCTCAAGGTGGACACCAGCGTGTACCAGCGCTTCAAGGCCGGGTACGTGTCCGGGCCCTACCGCGGCCCGGTGGCGGAGGAGTCGGAGTCCGACGGGGTCGTGGCGGTGCGCCCCTACACCGCGTACAACACGGCGCCCGAGGGGCCCGGGGCCGTCCGGTCGGGGGGCGACGAGAGCCCGATGCCGACGCGGACGGTCGGCCCGACCCTGCTCGACGTGATGGTGTCCCAGTTCGACCGGCACGGCGAGCGGACCCGGTCCATCTGGCTGCCGCCGCTGCCCGGCGCCGCCTCCCTGGACACCATGGCGGGCGCCCCCGAGAAGACCGACCAGGGTCTGCGGCTGCCCGGCGGGCACTCGCCCATGAGCGTCCCCGTCGGTCTGCTGGACGACGCCACCAAGCAGTGGCAGGGCGTGTGGAAGCTGGACCTGACCGCCTCGGGCGGGCACGTCGCCGTCATCGGCGGCCCGCAGAGCGGCAAGACCACGATGCTGCGCACCCTGGTGCTGTCGCTGGCGCTGACCCACACCCCGCAGCAGGCGGCGGTGTACTGCCTGGACCTGATGGGCGGCGGCCTGCAGTCGCTGTCGTCGCTCCCGCACGTGGGCGGGGTGGCCGCGCGCACCGACGTCGAGCGGGTGCGGCGGACCGTGGAGGAGATCCGGGGCATGCTGGAGCACCGCCAGGAGGTGTTCCGGGAGCGGGGCATCGACTCGGTGGCCCAGCTGCGGCGCATGCACGCCCGCGGCGAGGTGCCCGAGCTGGCCAGCGCCGACGTGCTGCTGGTCATCGACGGGTTCGGGGCCCTGCGCAAGGACTTCGAGGACATCGACGGCATGGTCAACGAGCTGCTCCAGCGCGGCGGCGGGTTCGGCGTGCACGTGGTGGCGGGCATGCTGCGCTGGAACGACGTGCGCATCGCCGTGCAGTCGAACTTCGGACAGAAGGTGGAGCTGCACCTCAACGACCCGTCCGAGTCCACGATCGACCGCAAGCTCGCCGAGACCATCAGCGCCAAGGCCCCCGGGCGGGCGCTCACCGGCGACGAGCTGTTCGGCCAGGTGGCGCTGCCGCGCATCGACGGGGTGGACTCCGACGAGGACCTGGGCGAGGCCGTGGAGAAGGCGGTGCGGACCGTCGACGGCGCCTGGGGCGGCCGCCGGGCGCCGAGCGTCCGGGTGCTGCCGCACCGGCTGTCGGTGCGGACCCTGCCCACCCCCGAGTCGGAGCCCCGGCTGGTGCCGATCGGGGTGGACGAGCGGGCGCTGGACCCGGTGCTGCTGGACCTGTTCGACCGCGACCAGAACCTGCTGGTGCTGGGCGACGGCGAGTGCGGCAAGACCAACCTGCTGCGGCTGGTGGCCGAGGGCCTGGTGGCCCGGTACTCGTCCGACGAGGTGGTGTTCGCGGTGATGGACCCGCGCCGGACGCTGCGCAACGTGGTGCCCGAGGAGTACATGGGCGGGTACGCGAGCACCCCCAAGGTGTGCGCCGGGCTGGCCGGGGGCGTGGCCAAGGAGGTGGAGTCGCGCATCCCCGAGGACGGCGACCTCGACTCGCTGGAACCGGGATCGTTCAAGGGCCCGCGGATCGTGGTGCTGGCCGACGACTACGACGTGCTCACCACCGCCGGACAGAAGCCGCTGGCGCCGTTCGTGCCCTTCGTGCCCAACGGCCGGGACATCGGCCTGCACTTCGTGGTGGCCCGCCGGGTCGCCGGCGCCGGGCGCGGGATGTACGAGCCGTTGGTGCAGGCGATCCGGGAGATCGGCACGAGCGCCCTGGTCATGGCCGGCGACCGGTCCGAGGGGCAGATCCTGCCGCGGGTGTACGCGGCGGCGCAGCCGCCCGGCCGGGGCAAGTGGGTGACCCGCGGTGGGGCCACGCAGCTGATCCAGACGGCGCTGAGGGACCGAGGAGAGCAGTGAGCGGAGGAGGAGCGACGGGCGGCACCGCCGCGGTCGACGCACTGGCCGCGCGCATCCGCGCGATCGACTGGAACGGGAACCTCGACCACACCCGGTCGCGGGTGGCGCTGATGCGCGAGTACCTGCGGCGTGCGGCGCTGTGGACGCGGGCCGTACAGGGCAAGGGGTGGCCGTTCTACGACGTCGCGGAGTTCGCCGCGCCGGGCGTGCGCGCCGACGAGGGGGTCGTAAGCGGCGTCCTGGAGAACCCGGCGGTCGTCGACCGGTTCCCGGCGGTGGGCAGGTCCTGCGCCTGGGCGCTGCACCTGGCCGCGGCCCGGGACGCCGGCGTTCCGCTGCCGGACCTGCCGGACCTCTTCGAGCCGCTGATCCGCATGTACGAGCGCGGCGGCGGCTTCTCGCTCTCGGGCACGGGCACGATCGACATCGACGGCACGGGCCTGTACCGCGGCACCCTCCCGGACCACCTCGGCGACGAGCCCCGGGCCCCCGAGAGCGACGCCGAACTGGACGCCCTCGACGGCATCGCGCCGCCGACCGGAGCGCCGGAGGAGGCGGCCGCGCCGCGCGGGCAGGAACCGGCCGGAGTCGCCGTGTACCCGTCGGCCGCCCACGCGGTGTCCGCTCCCGGGGAAGGCGTTCCCCGAGGAGCCGCGACCCCCGCCCGGGAGGCGCAGCCCGCTCCCCCGGCGGCACCCGCCGCGCAGACCCCGCCGGCACCAGGTGCGCCGGGTGCGCCGGGTGCGCCGGGTGCGCCGACCATGCTGCCGCCCGCCCCCAGGCCCCCGGTGCCCGGACCGCCCCCGGTGCCGTACGCGCACGGCGGGTACCCGGTCCACCCCGGCCACCCCGTTCCGCCCGCCGGGTACCCGGTGCATCCCGGGCACCCCGGCTACGGCCCCCCGCCGCGGCCCGCCGGGCTCCGCCACCACACCGAGTGGAACCCGGCCGAGCCCTCCGTCGGGCTGGCCGAGCCCGTGCAGCGCTTCGCCGCCCGGTTCCTGGACACCCTCATCGCCGCGGTCCTGTGGTTCCTGCTGATGCTGGCCACAACCTTCACCGCCGTGATCATCGGCGGCGGGGACATCGCCGGGCGGTCCGCCGACCTGGCCTTCCAGATCGGGGCGGTCTTCTCGTTCGCCCTGTCCCCGATCCTGTGGGAGTGGTTCCAGGTCGGTGTGTGGGGCCGCTCGGTGGGCAAGATGCTGCTGGGCCTGTGGGTGGTGCGCGCCGAGGGCGGCGGCAGGCTGCCCGCGGGGCGCGCCCTGCTGCGCGCGCTGTGCTTCGCGCCCGGGTTCACCAACCCCGTCAACTGGCTGCTGCCCTGGTCGCTGGCGAACGTGCTCTGGTCCCTGCGCGACAAGGAGCGCAGGCGCTGCCTGCACGACCGGTTCGCACGCTCCGTGGTCGTCCGGGTCGGCTGAACCGCGGCCCCGCCCCGTTCCGGGGCACCGGGGCCGAGCGGCGAACGCCCGGGGGCTAGGTTCGCCCCATGCGTCAATTCACAGGTTTCCTCATCGGCGCCGGGTTCGGCCTGGCGTTCGTGCTCGCGAACGCCGGCCCGCCTCTGCCGTCCGCCGTCGGGCTGGTGCTGCGCGTCCTCGCCGTGGCGGCGCTGGTGGCGGTCATCGTGCTCTCGGTGGCCCTCTCCCGCCGGCCGGCCCCGCCGGTGACGGGGGCCGGGCCCGGCCCCGCGTTCCGGTTCGGCCCGTTCTACGGGACCGTCGTGCTGGTGGAGGTCGTGCTGATCTTCGGCGGCATCCAGGTGCTGCGGCTGCTGGAGGCGCCCTGGCAGGCCAACATCGCCTGGATCGCCCTGGTCGTGGGGCTGCACTTCCTGCCGCTGGCCTGGTACTGGCGGATGCGTCAGATCCTCGCCGCCGCCCTGTACATCTCCGCGATGGGGGCGGCCGGGCTGGTCCTGGTGGCGATGGGAACCGCGGAATGGGCCCCGTTCGTCAGCGGTGTGCTCACCGGCCTGGGCATCCTGACCGGCATGCTCGTGAGCCTGGTCGGGATGCTGCGGGCTCCCCTCCCCGAGGCGGGCCGCGACCAGGACACCACCCTCACCCCCTGACCGCAGCGCCCGGAGCCGCCGCCTCCGGTACGGGCGACGGGCCCGGTGGGCGGTCGCCCTGGGCGGGCGGGCGCCGAAGGCGGGGCGGCCGGAGCGGGATGCCCGGTCGGCCCCGGCCACCGGGAGGCGGTCGCCCGCCCGGGCGGGACCGCCCGTCCGACAAGGCGTGCGGCGGAACGCCCCGGGCCCGCGGGGCTGGTCCTCAGGTCCGGCGCGGGTCGGGGACGTCGAACCAGGCGCGGCGGGGGCCGCTGGGGACCGCACCCGGGCGGGGCTCCCCCGCCAGGAAGGCCGCGGCGACGGCGTCCACCGCGCGGGTCCGGGGCGGCGCGCCCGGAGCCGGGCCCCGGACCGGGACCGGTCCGGCGCCCGGAGCCGCCCGCTCGGCGCGCGGGGGCGTGCGCCGGACGGACGGCGGGACCTGGACACCCGGGTCGAGGCCGGGCCGGGGACCGGTGGGCTCGTTCGGCCCCGGCCGGCCGATCGCGTACGGGAACCGCAGCCCCGGCGGCAGCACGGGGGTCAGCGCCGGAGCGGCGGCGGGACGGTGAGCGTGCAACGGGGGTTCCTTCCGACTCGTCACCGGCCGCCTCACGGCGGTCACGGTGGTTCCGTCGGTTCAGAACCGTACCCGACGGGTGACCGGTGAGCCCCGGTACGTCACTCCGGAAGCTCGCCCAGCCCGAAGAACGGCAGGCACGGCTCCAGCCCCGAGAGCGTGACCGGGACGTCGAGGCGGTGCGCCTCCCAGTCCTCGCGGGTCAGCAGGAACCGCAGCTCGCGGGCGGCCTTGCCGCGGACCGCGTACACCCCGACGCCGTCGGCGCGGTAGCCGAGCCTGCGGGACACCCGCTCGGAGCGGACGTTGCCCTCGATGACCCCGGACGCGGCCTCCGCGGCGCCCAGCCCCTCGAAGGCCAGGTGCAGCATCGCGGCGCGCATCTCGGTGCCGATGCCCCGGCCCTGGTGCTTCAGCCCCAGCCAGGAGCCGCTGGCGACCCGGCGGGTGACCGCGAAGTCCTTGGCGAGCATGTCCTGGACGCCCACCACCGCCCCCTCGTGGACGACCACGAGCGGCAGCTGCCAGTCCTCCGGCGTCCAGCGGGCGTAGACCCCGAGGTTGTGCTGGACCACCGACAGCGCGCGCCGGGCCGGGGACAGGTCCGTCCACGGGAAGATGAACGGCATCTCGGCCGGGTCGTGCACGCCCTCGGCGGCGATGTCGGCCAGGGCGGCGAGGTCGTCGAGGGAGGGCGGGCGCAGCTCCAGCCGCGGGGTGCGCACGCGCAGCCCCAGGAGCGGGAAATGGTCGGTGATCATGACCCGATGGTCCCGGACGCGGGAGGCGGAGTCACCCCGTTTTCCCCAGCCTGTGGACAACGCGCCGCACCCACCGGCGCGGCCGGGCCTCCCCTGTCAGGCCGTGCCGCGCAGGTCCCGGAGCAGCGCGGCCAGTTCTGCGGCGGCCTCCTCCGGCGCGCACTCGCGCACCTGCCACCCGCGCATCCGGGCGAGCCGGGCGGCGTGCGCGCGGGCCGGGTCGGTGAGCAGGTAGCCGCACGGGGCGTCCGGCCAGTCCGCGGACGGCGGCAGCGTCTCGGTGCGGTACCCCTCGGGCTCCCCGGCGGGGGCGGGCGGGGGCGCGGCGTCCCGCGGGTTCTGGGTCCGGTCCAGGTCCGCGCGGGTGGCGGTGCCCGGCTGCGGCAGCAGCGCGTCCACCAGCACGTACCCGAACACCGGCCGGTGCGCGGCGCGCTGGGCCGCGCCCAGGGCGCCCGCCAGCGGCCCCGCGTCGCCCTCCGCCACCAGGGCGGTCGGGGCGTCCGGGGGGACCAGGCGGCGGATCTCCAGGCTGGCGGCGGCCACGTACCGGGCGGCGTGCGGCGGCAGCTCGTCGCCGCCGACCTCGATCCGGACCGGGGTGATCCCGGCCGGGGCCAGGGCCCCGCCGAGCCCGGGCAGGCGGGTGGGGCGTCCCAGGGTGGGGGGCAGCAGGACGGCGATCACCCGGCGGCGCCCCGCTCGCCGTCCGCGTCGGGACGGGTCTCGTCGACCACCCAGGCCAGGTACGCCGGCTCGCCGCCGACGACGGGCACCGCCACCACCTCGGGGACGTCGTAGGGGTGCTCGCGGACGATGTGCGCGGTCAGCTCGTCCAGGCGGTCCTGCGCGGTCTTGAACACCACGGTCCACTCCTGGTCGCGGTGCGCCTCGCCCTCCCAGCGGTAGTGGCTGGTGACCGGTCCGCCGACCTGGGCGCAGGCGGCGAGGCGGCGCCCGACCGCCGTCTCCGCCAGCCGGTCGGCGTTCTCGCGGGTGTCCACGGTGATCTCGACCCGGACGGCTCCCGGGGTGTTCGGCATGGCGGTCCCTCCGCCCGGGCGCCGCGGTGACGTGCGGTGCCGCCCGGTGTTCTACGCTCATGGATCATGAGCGAACGTGATGAACTCCTGCGTCAGATCAACGATAAGGCGGTCGTGCGCGGGAAGGTGACCCTGTCCTCCGGGCAGGAGGCCGACTACTACGTGGACCTGCGCCGCGTGACCCTGGACGGGGAGGCCGCCCCGCTGGTCGGGTCGGTCATGCTGGACAACGTGGCGGACCTGGAGTTCGACGCGGTGGGCGGGCTGACCCTGGGCGCCGACCCGGTCGCCACCGCGATGGTGCACGCCGCGCACGCGCGCGGCCGCAGGCTGGACGCCTTCGTGGTGCGCAAGGCGGGCAAGGCGCACGGACTCCAGAAGCGCATCGAGGGCCCGGACGTGCGGGGCCGCCGGGTGCTGGCGCTGGAGGACACGTCCACCACCGGCAACTCGGTGCTGACGGCGGTGGAGGCGCTGCGCGAGGCCGGGGCCGAGGTGGTCGCGACGGCGCTGATCCTGGACCGCGGGGCGCGCGAGCGCGTGGAGAAGGAGGGCCTGGAGTACCGGGCCGTGTACCAGGTGTCCGACCTGGACATCTGAGGACGTCGTAGCGGCGCGGCGGGGCGGGGCGTCCCGCCGCCGCGGGGGGCGCGGGGCCGGAACCGGTCAGCCGTCGACGGTGAAGCTGTAGTCGGCGCCGCGGTCGGCGATGTCGCGCTCGATGCCGTTGACGAAGAGTTCCACGGCGGCGGGGTCGCCGATGGTGACCTCGATGCCGCCCTCGGGGATCTCGGCGTAGGTGAGGGAGCTGCCCTGGCGGACCTCTTGGTCGTGCAGGACGTCGCCGCCGGGGATGCGGACGAACACGCGGCTGGACTCGCCGATGACGCGCACGTAGAAGGCACCCTTGGGGGTCTCCTCCTCGTTCGCCGCCCCGGAGGCGTTCGCGCTCACGCTGGAGCCGGAGTTGCCGGGGAGCGAGCGGTACAAGAAGAACCCGCCGAGCGCGAGCATCGCGACCAGGAGCACGACTGCTCCGACGATGGCCACCACCTGGCCAACGCCGCGAGGATCATTCCTATGCCTTCCCACGGCGTTGAATGTAGCGTGTATCACGACAAAAAGCGACAGTGATCTCCCCGGACCTCCCCGCCTCCCACAATCCGGTCACAGTCGCACAAAAATTCACATCGCCCGTGAATCCACCATAGACCCATACAAAGCGCCCATTTCGGCCACTCCGCCGCACCCGAAGACCCATCGAATTTGGTCTAGACCTTTCCATCGGCTCCGTGCGTTCGGGATACTTGGGTGACACCTGGTGGACACGTCCGGACGTGCGACCCGAGTCTCGGGCTCCCCCGCCGCCCGGACCCTCCACCGGCAACGCACGTGGGGTGCCGCCGGTGCGACCGGCGGCCGCTCGCTCCAGGTCCGATTCCAGGGAGAGTCAAGCATGCCCATCGCCAGCCCCGAGGTCTACACCGAGATGCTGAGCCGCGCGAAGTCCCAGGGCTTCGCCTACCCGGCCATCAACGTGACCTCCAGCCAGACCCTGCACGCCGCGCTGCGGGGCTTCGCCGAGGCCGAAAGCGACGGCATCGTCCAGATCTCCACCGGCGGCGCCGAGTTCCTGTCGGGTGCCACGGTCAAGGACATGGTCACCGGCTCGGTGGCGTTCGCCGAGTACGCCCGCGTCGTCGCGGACAAGTACCCGGTCAACGTCGCCCTGCACACCGACCACTGCCCCGAGAACAAGCTCGACGGGTTCGTCCGCCCGCTGCTCGAGATCTCCAAGGAGCGCGTGGCCAAGGGCCAGGACCCGCTGTTCCAGTCCCACATGTGGGACGGCTCGGCGGTGGAGCTGGAGGAGAACCTCCGCATCGCCGAGGAGCTGCTGGCGTCCTCCAAGGAGGCCCGCACCATCCTGGAGATCGAGGTGGGCGTCGTCGGCGGCGAGGAGGACGGCATCGTCGGCGAGATCAACGAGAAGCTGTACACCACCCCGGAGGACGCCCTGCGCACCGCCGAGGTCCTCGGCCTCGGGGAGAAGGGCTACTACATGACCGCCCTGACCTTCGGCAACGTGCACGGCTCCTACAAGCCCGGCTTCGTGAAGCTGCGCCCGGAGGTCCTGAAGAAGGCCCAGGAGGCCGTGGCCGAGAAGTACGGCCGGACCAAGGCGTTCGACTTCGTCTTCCACGGCGGCTCCGGCTCCACCCTGGAGGAGATCCACGAGGCCATCGAGTACGGCGTGGTGAAGATGAACATCGACACCGACACGCAGTACGCGTTCACCCGCCCGATCGTGGACCACATGCTGAAGAACTACGACGGCGTGCTGAAGATCGACGGCGAGATCGGCAGCAAGAAGGCCTACGACCCGCGCGCCTACGGCAAGGCCGCCGAGGCCGGCATGGCCGCCCGCGTGGTGGAGGCCGCCCAGCAGCTCAAGTCCGCCGGCAACCGGATGAAGTAGTCACCGCGTCCGACGCGCGTGGGCGCCCGGCGGCCGGCACGGCCGCCGGGCGCCTTGCGTTCCGGGCCCGGACGGCGGGCGCCGAGGGACGGCGCCCGGATCCGGCCTGTGGACGACCGGTGCCGGGCCCGGCGGCGGTGGCAGGATGGGATCCATGAACCTGCACCAGAACCTGCTCAACGAGCCGCCCGAGACCCGTCTGCCCGACAACGCCGAGGCCCGCGAGGCGCTGGCCGCGGCCACCGACCCCGCCCCGGTCGCCGGACGGTTCCCGGAGTACTCGGCCGCCTGGGCCCGCCTGGCCGAGAACGCCCTGGCCGCTGGCGAGCCGGTCGCCGCCTACGCCTACGCGCGCACCGGCTACCACCGCGGCCTGGACCAGCTGCGCCGCTCCGGCTGGAAGGGCCACGGCCCCATCCCCTGGGAGCACGAGCCCAACCAGGGCTTCCTGCGCGCGCTGCACGCCCTGGGCAAGGCCGCCGAGCAGATCGGCGAGGCCCAGGAGGCCGAGCGCTGCGCCACCTTCCTGCGCGACTCCAGCGCCGAGGCCGACAAGGCCCTCAACGCCTGACCCGCCGGGCGGCCGCCCGTCCGGGCACACGCTCCAGCGGCGGCCGCCCCACCACACTTGGGGGAGGACCGCAGACGAGCACGGCCGGTCTCACCCACCCGAGGCGCCGATCCCTCCGGCGGCCGCTTCCCGCCATGACCGGAGGAGGACCGCAGACGGGCACGGGTGACCGGTCCGGAGCTCCCGCGCACCGGACGGCCTCCCCGGCCTGAGCCGCCCCCGCCCGCGCAGAGGGGACGTCCATGTGAACGCCCATGGTCGACCCGCTACGGGACGACCGCCCCCGCCCGCGCGGAGGGACGGCCCGAGCCCCTGATGCGCGACCTCATCGGCGGCGGCCGCCCCAGCCCGCGCGGAGGGACATCCGTGTGGGCACCCGTGGTCGACCCGCCGCGGGACGGCCGCCCCCGCCCGCGCGGGGTGTCAGGGAAGGTGCAGGCGGATCAGGCGGGCCAGGTGGCGGCCCGCGATCCGCAGCGGGGTGCTGTCGCGGGCCAGCTGGGCGGCGGTCTCGGCGCCCTCCAGGGTGCTGATGACCGTGTACCCCAGGTCGTGCGCGTCGTCCTCGGCGACGCCCACCGCGATCAGGCGCTCCGCGACCAGGGCGCGCCAGCGGGCCAGCGCGGCGTCGGCGGCGCGGCCGATCTCCGGCACGCCGACGGCCACCCCCAGGGCGGTCGAGGTCACCGGGCAGCCGTCCGCCCAGTCGGAGTCACGCAGCCCGTCGGCGATCACGCGGGCGCACTCCTCCACCGCCGCGGCCGGGTCCTCCTCCGCGGCCAGGATCCGCTCCAGCTCCTCGGCGAACTCCCGGTCTCCGCGCTCGATCGCGGCGATCGCCAGCTCCTTCTTCCCGCCGGGGAAGAAGTGGTACACCGAGCCGAGCGTGGCCCCCGCCTCCACCGAGATCTGCTTGACGCCGGTGCCGTCGTAGCCCCGCCGCTGCATGAGGTGCGAGGCGGCGGCGACGATGCGCTCGCGGGTGCCGGGGGCGCCGTCGGGCGCCGCTGCCTTGGTCATCACACCGCCATCGTACTGAATAGAACGTTCGCTCTAGAGTCTGCTATGGTCTCCCGACCGAATAGAACGTTCGTTTTAGAGAGGTGCAGACAATGGAAGAGAACCCCGCCCCCGTCACCGTCATCGGCCTGGGCCCCATGGGCGCCGCCATGGCCCGCGCCTTCCTGGACCGCGGCCACACCGTCACCGTGTGGAACCGCACCGCGGCCAAGGCCGAGCCCCTGGTCGCCCTGGGCGCGACCGCCGCGCCGACCGTCGCCGACGCGCTGCGCGCCAACGAGCTGGCCGTCCTCAGCCTCACCGACTACGCCGCCGTGTACGACCTGCTCACCCCGGCCGCGGACGCCCTGGCCGGGCGGGTGATCGTCAACCTGAGCTCCGACACCCCCGACCGTGCCCGCGAGGCCTCCGCCTGGCTCGCCGGGCACGGCGCGCACCACCTGACCGGCGGGGTGCAGGCGGACCCCTCCGGCATCGGCGCGCCGGGGACCTCCACGTTCTACAGCGGCCCCCGCGAGGTCTTCGACCGGTACGCGGACACCCTGTCCGTCCTCACCGGGACCGATTACCGGGGCGAGGACCCGGCGCTGGCCCCGCTCCACTACCAGCTGGGAATGGACCTCTTCTGGACCGGCCTCGCCGGGTGGCTGCACAGTGTGGCCGTCGCCCGGGCGCACGGGGTCAGCGCGCAGGAGTTCCTGCCCCAGGCCGCCTCCACCGCCGCCTCTCTGGAGCAGATGTTCCGCTTCTACAGTCCCCGCGTCGACGCCGGTGAGCACGGCGGCGACGCCGAACGCCTCTCCATGGCGGCGGCGAGCATCGAGCACGTCGTGGACACGGCCGACCGGGCCGGGGTGGACCCGGCGCTGCCGGCGGCGGTCCTGGCGCTGGCCCGGGCCGGGGTCGACCGCGGCCACGCCGATGAGAGCCTCACCTCTCTCCTGCACCTGCTGCACCGCGCGTGAGGGAGGACCCGCCCGCGAAACCGGAGCCACGGGCCGCCCCACCCGGTTCGACGTGAGGAAACCCCCTCGTGGGCGCCACTTAACCGGGACGGACGGGTCGTGTACCCTCAATACGCAACGGCCCCTGTCGCTGCCTTGCGCCAGGGGTTCATCCATGTTCGGGGTCGGGAACACCCCGGTCAGGTGTCGAGCGAAAAGGTAGTGACCAATGCCGGCGATCACGCTCGTGGGTGCCCAGTGGGGCGACGAGGGCAAGGGCAAGGCGACCGACCTTGTGGGCGACCGCGTGGACTACGTGGTCCGCTACCAGGGCGGCAACAACGCCGGGCACACGGTGGTCATCGGCGACCAGAAATACGCCCTGCACCTGCTGCCGTCGGGCATCCTCTCGCCGAACGTGGTCCCGGTCATCGCCAACGGCGTCGTGATCGACCCGGGCGTCCTCTTCGAGGAGCTGGACGGGCTCGACGCCCGCGGCGTCGACACCTCGCGCCTGCTCATCTCCGCCAACGCGCACCTGATCATGCCCTACCACCGGGCCCTGGACCGGGTCAGCGAGCGCTTCCTGGGCAAGGGCCGGATCGGCACCACCGGGCGCGGCATCGGCCCGACCTACGCCGACAAGGTGTCCCGCCAGGGCGTGCGAGTGCAGGACATGTTCGACCCCAAGATCCTGCGCAAGAAGATCGAGCTGGCCCTCAACGACAAGAACCAGCTCCTCACCAAGGTCTACAACCGGCGCGCCCTGGAGGCCGAGCCGATCATCGAGGAGTACCTCGGCTACGCCGAGAAGATCCGCCCCTTCGTGGCGGACACCTCGCTGATCCTCAACCGGGCGCTGGACGACGGCAAGACCGTCTACCTGGAGGGCTCGCAGGGCACCCTGCTGGACATCGACCACGGCACCTACCCGTTCGTCACGTCCTCCTCGCCCACCGCGGGCGGCGCGGCCGCCGGGTCGGGCATCGGCCCCACCCGCATCACCAAGGTCGTCGGCATCCTCAAGGCCTACACCACCCGCGTCGGCTCGGGCCCCTTCCCGACCGAGCTGCTCGACGAGCAGGGCGCCTGGCTGCGCACCCAGGGCCACGAGTACGGGGTCACCACCGGCCGCGACCGCCGCTGCGGCTGGTTCGACGCGCCCATCGCCCGGTACGCGACCCGCGTCAACGGCATCACCGACTTCTTCCTGACCAAGCTCGACGTGCTCACCGGCCTGGAGCGCATCCCGGTCTGCGTCGCCTACGACGTCGACGGGGTCCGCCACGACGAGATCCCGATGACCCAGACCGACTTCCACCACGCGACGCCGGTCTACGAGTACCTCGACGGCTGGTCGGAGGACATCACCGGAGCCCGGGAATTCGACGAACTTCCCAAGAACGCCCAGGCGTACGTGCGTACCCTGGAGGAGATGGCCGGAGCGCCGGTCTCCGCCATCGGGGTCGGCCCCGGCCGCGACCAGACCCTCGAGCTGCGGTCCCTGGTCTGACCGGCGCCCGCCTGTCCGCTGTCCGTCCTCCCACACGAAGAGGCCCCCAGTAGTGAAAGCCCTCGTCCTCGGCGGCGGAGGCCGCGAGCACGCCCTCGTCCGCGCGCTGTCCCTCGACCCGGGTGTCACCGACATCCACTGCGCCCCGGGCAACCCGGGGATCTCGGAGCTGGCCGAGAACCACGTGATCAACGTGACCGACGGACTGGCGGTGACCGAGCTGGCCGCGCGCATCCGGGCGGAGCTGGTCGTCATCGGCCCGGAGGCGCCGCTGGTGGCCGGGGTTGCCGACGCGCTGCGCGAGCGCGGCATCCCGGTGTTCGGCCCGGACCGGGAGGCCGCCCGGCTGGAGGGCTCCAAGGCGTTCGCCAAGGAGGTCATGGAGACGGCGGGCGTGCCCACCGCCAAGGCCAGGGTGTGCCGCTCGGCGGGCCAGGTGTCCGAGGCGCTCGACGAGTTCGGCGCCCCCTACGTGGTCAAGAACGACGGCCTGGCGGCGGGCAAGGGCGTCGTCGTCACCGACGACCGGGCGCTGGCCGAGCGGCACGCGCGCGAGTGCGGCCGGGTCGTCATCGAGGAGTACCTCGACGGCCCGGAGGTGTCGCTGTTCGTGCTGAGCGACGGCGTCCACGCGCTGCCGCTGCTGCCGGCCCAGGACTTCAAGCGGGCCTACGACGGCGACCAGGGCCCCAACACCGGCGGCATGGGCGCCTACGCCCCGCTGCCGTGGGCCCCCGCCGGCCTGGTGGACCAGGTCATGGAGTCGGTCGTGCGGCCGACCCTCCAGGAGATGAACCGGCGCGGCACCCGCTACCAGGGCCTGCTGTACGTGGGCCTGGCGCTCACCTCCAAGGGCCCGCGCGTGGTCGAGTTCAACGCCCGCTTCGGCGACCCGGAGACCCAGGTGGTGCTGGACCGGCTGGCCACCCCGATCGGCGCGGTCCTCCAGGCCACCGACACCTCCGGGCTGAAGGGCATCGGCTCCCTCCAGTGGAAGCCGGGCGCCGCGGTCACCGTCGTGGTGTCCGCCGAGAACTACCCGGGCGACCCGGTCAAGGGCGACGCCATCAGCGGCCTGGACGCGGCGAACGCCGTCGAGGGCGCCTACGTGCTGCACGCCGGGACCTCCTGGAGCGGGGCCCGCGACGTGGTCTCCTCGGGCGGCCGGGTGCTCAGCGTGGTGGGCACCGGCGCCGACCTGGCGCGGGCGCGCGAGAGCGCCTACGCCGCGGTGTCCCGGATCGAGCTGCGCGGTTCGTTCCACCGGACCGACATCGCCGAGCGGGCCGCCGCCGAGCTGTAGCGGCGGACCCGCACCGTAGAAACGAAGGACTCCCATGAGCGGTTTCGTCGTCCGGCCCGAGCCGGTCCGGGTCGAGGGCCTGACCCATCTGCACACCGGCAAGGTCCGCGACCTGTACACCACCGGGTCCGGCGAGCTGGTGATGGTGGCCAGCGACCGGCTCTCCGCGTTCGACTGGGTGCTGCCCACCGAGATCCCGGGCAAGGGCCGGCTGCTGACGCAGCTGTCCCTGTGGTGGTTCGACCGGGTCGCCGACCTGGTCCCCAACCACGTGGTGTCGGACGTGCCGCCGCAGGGCGCGCCCGCCGACTGGGCCGGGCGGACCCTGGTGTGCCGCAGGTTGGACATGGTGCCGGTGGAGTGCGTGGCCCGCGGCTACCTGACCGGTTCCGGCCTCGCCGAGTACCGGGTGGACGGCACCGTGTGCGGGGTGCCGCTGCCGGAGGGCCTGGTCGACGGCTCGGAGCTGGCAGAGCCGGTCTTCACCCCGGCCACCAAGGCCGAGGTGGGCGACCACGACGAGAACGTGTCGTTCGAGACGGTCGCGGCCCGGCACGGCGCCGAGCTGGCCGGCGCGCTGCGCGACCTCACCCTGCGCGTGTACACGCGCGGCCGCGAGGTGGCACGCGAGCGCGGCGTGCTGCTGGCCGACACCAAGTTCGAGTTCGGCCGCGACACCGACGGCGCGCTGGTGCTGGCCGACGAGGTGTTCACCCCGGACTCGTCCCGGTACTGGCCCGCGGACGAGTGGGCGCCGGGCGGCCCGCAGCCGTCCTTCGACAAGCAGGTGGTCCGCGACTGGCTGACCTCTGCGGAGTCGGGCTGGGACCGCGCCGCGGACGCCCCGCCGCCGGAGCTCCCCGAGTCGGTGGTGGAGCACACGCTCGGCCGCTACACGGAGATCTTCCGTCGGCTCACCGGATCCGAACCGAAGCTTTGACACGGCGCGGGCGAGTGATTCCGGGCACGCTGGTCTCGGAATGGTCGCCTGAAGCGCGTATGGTGGTGGGGTCGTATGCGGCACCTGTCCGGTGTCCGGCCATGCATACGGCCTCCCCACACCTACCCTGGTCTTTTCCGTTGGACGAGTACCTCTTTGGCCGTTTCACGGGACTCTCTGCCCGATCTGCGGGTATACCACGTTCTGGACCGGTCCGGGCCGGAGGGTGCTATAGAGTCATCGCGAACACACCGGTTCGCTGGCCGTGCAGGTCACACACGAGTTCGTCGAACGTTCCAGGGGAAACCCGCGTCTAAAACGCACATAGGCGAAACCCGACGAGGGTGACCTTTTTTCACATCTGCCTCACAAAGGAGCACATGAGCATGGGCCAGGAGGTTCGTTACCGCGTCCGCGGCGGACGCCCCCTCAGTGGTACGGCGTTCATCCAGGGCGCGAAGAACGCCGTCCTGCCGATGATCGGAGCCGCTCTCCTTGCGGCCAAGGGTCGTACGGTGCTGCGCAACGTCCCCGTCATCGAGGATGTCTACCGCTCCCTCGAACTCGCCGAGCACATCGGCGCCAAGGTCGAGTTCCACGAGGCGGAGCGAACCGTGGTCATCGACGCCTCCGGGCTCAACGACCCCGAGCGGGCCGTTCTCCCGGCCGAGATCGCGTCGCGCTTCCGCGGCTCGGTGCTCTTCGTCCCGGCGCTGATGCACCGCACCGGCCGCGCCCGCATCGAGGGCGTCGGCGGGTGCAACCTGGGCAGCCGCAACCTGGACTTCCACTACCGGGGCTTCGCGCGCCTGGGCGCCGAGGTCACCGAGGACCCCGAGCGCAACCACATCAACGTCGAGGCCTCCAACCTCCGCGGCGGTCGCCTGTACCTGGACACCCCGTCCCACACCGGCACCGAGAACCTCATCATGGCCGCGGTCCTGGCCCCCGGCACCACGGTGATCGAGCACGCCGCGCTGGAGCCCGAGGTCCTGGACGTCATCGCGTTCCTCACCGCCATGGGCGCCAAGATCACCGGCGGCGGCACCGGCCTCATCACGGTCCAGGGCGTCGAGGAGCTCACCGCGGTCGAGCACACGATCATGTCGGACCGCATCGACGCGGGCGTGTTCGCGATGACCGTCGCGGCCACCGGCGGCGAGGTCAGCCTGGTCGGGGCCAACCTGGACCACCTGGGCGTGGCCCGCTGGAAGCTCGAGCAGATGGGCGTCGAGTTCTCCCAGGAGGGCGCGGTCCTGCACGTGACCCGCGACCCGTCCGTGCCGCTGCGCCCGATCAACGCGGTCACCTCGCCGTTCCCGGGCTTCGCCACCGACCTGCAGTCGCCGCTCATGGCCCTGGCCACCCTGGCCGAGGGTGAGAGCTACATCCACGAGGCGATCTACGACGGCCGCTTCGCGCTGGCCGACGAGCTCAACAAGATGGGCGCCAAGATCGAGGTCGAGGGCACCCGCGCCATCGTGCACGGCCCGACCCACCTGCGCGGCACCGAGGTGATCGCCCACGACCTGCGCACCGGCGCGGCCCTGGTTCTCGCCGGACTGGTCGCCGAAGGTGAGACAATCGTTGCGCCTGGTTATCTGGTGGACCGCGGTCACGCTCAGTTCGCGACGCGACTCGCCGCGCTAGGTGCCGACGTGGAGCGCGTCGTCGTCTCGTAGCGGGTCGAAAGCGCAGTTCAAGCCGGGGTGGGAGCCCGTCTCCCACCCGGGCTTTCGGCGTTGATATGGAAAACGATCTTCTTTGGCCCCGCACAATGGGTACGATCTCGGCAATCATGCCGTGACAGAGATCGGGTCGGGAAACCAGTGGGCGCACATAGTGAAGAGCGTGGAATGGTAGCGGGGAGCAACCCGAGGTGAGTGCCCAGCGTACTGGCGATTTGACGATCGGCGTCATAGGGCCCCATGAGGTGGTCGAACGGGTCATGCTCATGGGTCCTGGGTCCACGGGACCCCTCAACGCCAGACTCATCGCCGCCGCATACCGAGATGAGCAAGAGGCGACGGACAAGGTCGTCAGGCTGGGTTCGGCGATCGACGCGTACCTGTTCGCCAGCCCGGTTCCCTACGAGTTCGCGCGGAAGGCCGGCGTGCTGACGATGCCCGCCACCTACGTGCCGCTCGGGGGCGCCAGCCTGCACGAGGCCCTGCTCCGTGCCACCCTGGACGAGCGCTACGACCCGACCAGAGCCAGTCTGGACGTGCTCAGCCGCGCCGACGTCGTCGAGGCCTACTCCGAGGTCGACCTCCCCGTGGACGGCATCCACGTCCACGAGGAACTGACCAACACCGCCCAGCTCACCTCGTTCCACGAGGGCCTGTGGCGGCGCAAGGCCACCAAGATGGCGATCACCTGCGTGCGCGGGGTCGCCGAGCGACTGGAGGCGATCGGCGTCCCGGTGATCCGGCTGCGGCCGACCAACGCCGGGGTGCGCAGCGCGCTGCAGACGGCCGGCCTGCTGGGCGCCCACCACCGGCTGGAGGAGGCGCAGCTGGGCGTGGTCGTGGTCGACGTGCCGACGCTGCGGGACTCCTCGCGGCGGTCCACGCCCCGCTACTGGCGGGAGGAGCTACGGCTGTCGCTGCACCGGCTGCTGCTCCAGGAGGCCCACCGGATCAACGCCACGGCGCACCGTCTGGACGATCATTCGTTCATGATCACCGCGACCCGGGGGTCGCTCGTCACGGCGACCGAGGGGTTCCGGCAGCCGCCGTTCGTGGAGCGCATCAAGGCGGAGCTCGGGATCGCCATCGAGGTGGGCATCGGCATGGGACGCACCACCCAGGACGCCGAGGCGCACGCCCGTGCGGCCCTGAACCGCGCTCAGGCGTCCCGTCAGAGCTTCGCGGTGGACCGGGAGGGTCGTTCCCTGGTCCCGGCCCAGCGCGCGCCCTCACGGCAGTCCTCCGAACCGCTGCGCACCAAGGGCCGTGAGACTCTGATTCGGCTTTCGGAGAAGATCGCGGAAGAGGACGGCCCCCTCGTCGTCGACGCGGAGAACGCCGGACGGATGCTCGGCGTCACCTCCCGGACCGCGCGCCGGCTCCTGCGCACCCTCGTGGAGGAGGGGCTCGCCTGGCCCCTGCCCCCCAACCGCACACTCCAGCCGGGGCGCCCCCGCCAGCTGTACCGGCTCATCGTGGAGAAGCTCGACAAGGACGCGGCCGGCAAGTAGCCGCACCGCGGCCCGCACCCCCGTATCGGGGCGCCTTCCCCCCTGGGAGGCGCCCCTCCCGTTCTCCAGCGCCCCGCCGGGGACGCCTCTCGGGAACGGCCGGGGCGCCGCCCGCAGCGGACGACGCCCCGAGGGTCACACGCCTCAGCGGCGCTTCGGGTACTCGCGGGCGACGCCGAGGAAGACGTCGTTCTCCTCCGGGGTGCCCAGGCTGACGCGGGCGCCCTCGCCCTCGAAGGGGCGCACGGAGACGCCGGCCTTCGCGCACTCGGCGGCGAAGTCCAGGGTGTCCCCGTCCAGGCGCAGCCACACGAAGTTGGCCTCGGTGGGCGGCACGGTCCACCCGGCGTCCAGCAGGGCCCCGCGCACGCGCTCGCGCTCGGCGACGGTGGCGTCCACCCGCTCCAGCAGCTCGCCCTCGGCCTCCAGGGAGGCGATGCCCGCGGCCTGGGCCAGGTGGTTGACCGCGAACGGCACCAGGGTCTTGCGGACGGCGGCGACCACCGGCGGGTGGCCGACCAGGAAGCCCAGGCGCACCGCGGCCAGGCCGTAGGCCTTGGAGAAGGTGCGCAGGACGGCCACGTTGGGCCGGTCGCGGTACAGGGAGACGCCGTCGGGCACCTGCGGGTCGCGCACGTACTCGCGGTAGGCCTCGTCGAGGATCACCAGCACGTGCTCGGGGACCCGGTCCAGGAAGGCGGTCAGCTCCGCCTCGCGCACGGTGGTGCCGGTGGGGTTGTTGGGGTTGCAGACCAGCACCATGCGGGTGTTCTCGGTGACGGCGTCGAGGATCGCGTCGAGGTCGTGGGTCTCCTCGCGCAGCGGCACCCGCACGGAGGTCACCCCCGCCAGCTCGGCGAGCAGCGGGTAGGCCTCGAAGGAGCGCCAGGCGTAGACGACCTCGGCGCCCGGCTCGCCGACGGCCTCCAGCAGCTGCTGGAGCAGGCCGACCGAGCCCGCGCCCAGGCCGATGTGGTCCTCGGGGACGTCCAGGCGGCGGGCCAGCGCCGCGGTCAGCTCGGCCGCGCCCGGGTCGGGGTAGCGGTTGAGGTCCCCGGCGGCGCGGGCGATCGCCTCGCGCACCGACGGGAGCGGTCCGTACGGGCTCTCGTTGGAGGACAGCTTGATGGATCGCCCGTCGGGCCCGATGACCTTCCTGCCCGGCTTGTAGGCGGGGATGCTCCCCAGCACCGACCGCAGATATGGCGATTTCGACTCCGACACCATTGTCCTTCCTCAATACTTTGTGCTAACCCCGCGCCACGCTCAGCGATCCCGTGTGCGGGTCGGTCACCGCTCCCAGCGGAAATATCGCACAATTGAGGAGACAACACCATGCGCTCGCGTCCGGAACCCGCCACGACGGTTCAGATCGCCGCTGGTCAGAGCCGCTCACGTGACAGCGGCCGACAGCCCGTCCGATCATGGGGCGTCTTCGCGTGCCTGCCCCTCGTCCTCGCCCTGGGCGCCTGCGGCGGCCCCACCGAGGAGGGCACCGGTGACCAGGCCGAGGCCGCCGCGCTGCTGCACGACGCCCAGCTCGTCTCGTTCGAGGGCGCCGAGATCATGCCCGAGGGCAGCGAGGCCGGCGTCTACTCCGAGCTGGTCACGGTGCAGTACAGCGAGCAGGTGCGGGCCTCCACCGAGCTCGACAAGCCCGACTGCCTGGACGCCGCCAACCGGTGGGCCGACGCCGAGGCGGTGCAGGCCGCACCGGCCTCCCTGACCTCCTACGAGTGGGACCGGGGCTCGCTCACCCACCTCCTGGTCCGGCTGGACGAGGAGGGGGCGGCCGCGGCGATCGCCTCGCGGCCGCCCGCCGGCTGCGACACCTACACCGCCACCTACGAGGACGGCACCTCCTCCGGCTACGAGGTGCGCGACCTCGCGGAACTGCCGACGCTGGGCGACGAGTCGCGCGGCTTCGCCGTGGACGTGGACACCGACGGCGAGCGCAACCACATGTACAGCGTCATGTACCGCAACGGCGACCTGGTCGGCACCACCTCGATCATGGGACCGGGGGCCCTGGAGGACTACCAGGAGATGCTGGTGGAGTTCACCCGCGCCTCCGTGGACCGCCAGCAGGAGAAGCTCGGTTAGCGGGTCACGCCCCGCCGCGGCCGCCGGCCACCTCCGCCTCCAGGTCCTCGCTCGGCCAGGCGTCGGAGCGCCCCGAGGGGTTCTCCAGCGCCTTGCCCAGGCTCGCGGCCTCCCTGGCCTCGTCCCGGCGCCGGGCGTCCAGCCGCGCCGCCCGGCGCGGGCCGGGCAGCCTGCGCGGCGGCCCCTGGAGCTCGCGGTCGGACACCGCGCCGAAGGACGCCACGGACGTACCGCTCCCCCGGTCCACCACGGCCGCGCGCACGGCGGTGCGCCGCCGCCCGCCGATGCGCACCGCGAAGACCACGTCCACGCGGGTGCCGTGCCGCAGCCCGTCGTAGCGCAGGAAGCGGTGGCAGCCGTGGCGCCAGGTGTCGAGCGGCTCGGTGTCGAGCAGCATCGGCCTGTTGGTGCGCCACACGTCGCTGCGGCGGAGCCTGCGCCAGACCGCGCGCTCGGAGACCTCCCGCAGCTCGCAGGGCTCGCGGTGCCGCAGCCGGGCGGCGGTCCCGCGGAGTTCGGGGCTGAGCGCGGCCAGCAGGAGCAGCTCGGCGCCCAGCACGGCGGCGTGCGCCGGGCCCGCGCCCAGGACCGCCTGCCAGGCGGTGGGCTCCAGGCCCAGGGTGAGCAGGGCCGCGGCCGACAGCAGCCCGGCCCGGGTCAGGGTGCGCCACCCGATGGGCGCCCGGCTGAGCCCGCCGAAGCACCCGCAGCCCGCCTCCGGGTCGCGGCGGCGGACCAGCAGCAGCACGGCGACGGACGCGGCGAACACCAGGGCGGTGAGCAGCCGGACCGCCTCTCCGGGCACCCCGGAGAGCAGGACCAGCCCTGCGGCCAGTGCGGCCTCCAGCAGCCCGGTGCCGAGCACCGCGGGGCGGCGCAGGCGCGCGGGCAGCAGGACCGAGAGCCCCGAGGACGCGTCCCGGGAGCCGAGCTTGGTGAGCGCGCCGAACAGCAGCAGTACCGCCAGGAGCGGCAGCTGGACCTCTCTCAGCGCCTGGAGGATCTCCGCCGACATGTCACACCTCTCCGTCGTGGACCGTGACGGTCGCGTTGAAGCAGCCGTCCTCCAGCCGCCCGCCCAGGGCGACGAAGGAGGTCATGGTGAGGGAGGCCAGCCGTCCGGCCCCCTGGCCGCCGCAGGTGGGGCACAGGTCGCACACCCAGCTGTCAGCGGCGGCGCAGTCGATGACGGGCAGGGCGGCGGCCTCGCGGGTGCAGTCGTTGCGCAGGCCCACCACGGCCCCGGTGGACAGCAGCGGCAGGGGCACGCAGGAGGTGCGCCGGTCGCAGTCCCGGGTGTGGCCGGCCCGGTCGATCGCCGGGTAGGCCAGGCCGGTGGCGTGGGCGCGCGGGTCCAGGTGCGAAGCGCGCCCCCAGGCGGGGTCGTACCAGGTAGCAATGCCGCTCAGGGTGGCGGAGAACTCGCCGGTGGGCGGACGCCGGGGCGTCGCGGCCAGCGGGTAGGGCGGCTGGGTGGTGGCCGGGCGCACCGCCCAGACCGCTCCGTCACGCCAGACGCCGACCGCGTCGAACAGGTACCCGGATTCCAGGCGCGGGTGGCGCACGGAGATGCGGCCCGAGGCGCGGTAGGGGATGACCACGGTAAGGCGGGGGCGGCCGTGCCCGGTGTCGATCTCCAGGGTGTCGTCGTGGTGGTCGGTGATCACGCCGGTGGCGCGGGCCGCCTGCGCCCAGACCCGTTCGGCGACCAGGCGCCCGTCGTGCGAGCAGCGGACGACGGCGTCGTCGCCCGGCCGCAGCTCGGTGGGCCGGACCTCGCCGCCGCGCCAGAACGAGGTGACGCGTTCGTAGAGGAAGCGCTCCTCCCCCGCGGGTGTGGCCAGGCAGAGCATGTAGGAGGTGGCGTCGACGACGACGCCGCGGGCCACCCGGCCGCCGAGCGGTGTGGGCTCGGGCGCGGTGTCGGGGCCCAGGAGCGCCGCGGTGAACCGTGCGCGATCTTGGTGTTTGTCCGTCATCACTGACATGTCGTTCGCATCCCCCTGTCGCCCGACTCGTCCTACAGTGCCCATTCTCCGGATGACGGGGCCGAGTCACGGCTCACACGCCGGAACCCGGCGGTTCATGTCGACCGCATGTCCCGATCATTGCCAAGAGCGACGCATCGGACGCCTTGTGTGACCAAAGAAGAACTCCACGTCAACCGCCCCACAAGCGCTGGCACCGTGTGCGATCTTCCGGGTGCAGGCTGTGGCCGCAGGGCCGCAGCGGACCCATGGAACGAGAGAGAGCCCCGCAGATGCACACGAGCCTCCGTGCCGCCACCGTCGCCGTCGCCGTCCCGCTGCTCCTGGTCGGCCTGTCCTCCCCCGCCTCCGCCGCCGAGCTGGCCCCCGTCGCCGCCGCCGTCGACCACCTGGTGGCGGCGACCGCCGACCAGCTCGCCCTGAGCGGAACCCTGGCCTCCCTGGGCCTGTAGCCCCCCCCGGGGGCGGGCGCGCGGGCGCGGCGGGACGCGGAGGCGGCCCCGCCGCGCCGTTTGTCAGCGCGTGGCACCCAGGTTCCCGGGAGTTTGCGCTCACTGTGTGAGAGTTGTGCCCACAGGCCGATGCCGAGCGAGGCGAAGGGCGGTGGACACGTGGCAGGCACCAAGCAGACCCCCCGGTACGAGGAGTTCAGCAGCTACGTGGCCGAGCGCGGCCCCGCCCTGCTGCGCATGGCCCGCTCCATCACCGGCAGCCACAACGACGCCGAGGACCTGCTCCAGGCCGCCCTGGTCAAGACCTTCCTGTCCTGGGACCGCATCAGCGACCCGCGCGCCCGCGACGGGTACGTGCGCCGGGCCATGGTCAACGCCCGGATCTCCGAGTGGCGCCGCAGCAGGCTGGACGTGTACCCCACCGACGAGATCCCCGAGCAGCGGGTGGACGACCCCACCTGGCGCAGCGACCTCGCCGACGTGGTGCGCCGGTCCATCGACAAACTGCCCGACCGCCAGCGCACCACCGTCATCCTCCGCTACTACGAGGACCTCACCGAGGTCCAGATCGCCGAGCGCATGGGCGTCACCCTCGGCACCGTCAAGAGCACCCTCTCGCGCGCCGTGCACCGGCTGCGCAGGGACGCCGACCTCATCATCGAACGCACCACCGGCTGACACCCGGGACGCTCACCCGCGCTCCCGCGCCGCACCGCCGAGGAAGAGCGCGCTGACGAGCACGCCCACCAGGACGAGCGCCGCGTTCACCCCGATGGCCCAGGTCAGACCGCCGAGCGTCGCGGCGGCGCCGGTGCCGACCATCGCGGAGGCGGCCACGGCGCTCATGATCGGCGTGCCCATGGTGATGCCGATCTGCTGGGTCATCGTGGCCAGCCCGGTGGCCAGCCCCTGCTCGCCGTCGGGCAGCCCGGAGGTGGCGGTGACCATGAACCCGACGATGACCAGCATGTTGCCCACCCCGCCCACGAAGGTCGCGGCCAGGAGCAGGGGCATGCTCCCCTGGTCGGCCCCCAGGAACAGCAGGGCGAAGGTCGCCGCGCTCTGCACCGCTCCGCCGGTGAGCAGCGCGGCCCTGGCGGAGGCCGCGCCGATGACGCGCGGGGCGAGGACGCCGCCCAGGACGGTGCCCGCGCCCAGGACCGCGAAGGACAGGCCCGCCGCCAGCGGGCTGAAGCCCAGCACGTTCTGCAGGTAGAGGGTGAGCAGGAAGACCAGCGATGTCTCGGTGAGGAACGCTATGAACCCGGCGATGTTGCCCCAGGCCACCGTGCGGCGGCGCAGGATGCGGATCGGCACCAGCGGGGACCGGGCCTTGGACTCCACCAGGGCGAACAGGGCCAGCAGCACCGCGCCGGCCGCCAGGGACCCCCAGGTGAGCGGCGCGGACCAGCCCGCCTCGCCGGCCTGCGAGAAGCCGTGGACCACGGCGAGCAGGCCGAGGGTGACCAGCACGGCGCCCGGGGCGTCGAGCCGGGGCCGCCGCTCCGGCAGGGACTCCCCGATCACGATCGGGGCGACGACCAGCACCACCAGGGCCACCGGGACGTTGACGAAGAACGCCCACCGCCACGACAGCAGGTCGGCGAGCAGGCCGCCCAGGACCGCGCCGGTGGTGAACCCCGCCGACATCAGCGCCCCGTTGAGGCCCAGTGCCCGCTCCCGCAGCGGCCCCTCCGGGAAGGAGGTGGTGAGCAGGGACAGGCCCGCCGGGGTGACCGCGGCGGTGGCCAGGCCCTGGAAGACGCGGGCGGCGATCAGCACCTCGGGGGTGGTGGCGAACCCGCCCGCCAGGGAGGACAGGCCCAGGACGGCGAGACCGCCCAGGAAGAGGCGCCGACGCCCGAACAGGTCCGCGATCCGGCCGAAGAGCAGGGTGAAGCCCGCCGCGCACAGCGCGAACGCGGTGGCGATCCACTGGAGGTTCGCGAGCGTGAAGCCCAGCCCGTCGCCGATGACGGGCAGCGCCACGTTGAGAATGGAGAAGTCGACGGCCAGCATGAACTGCGCCGACAGCAGGAGTACCAGGATGACGGTCATGCGCGGTGTCAGCCGCGCCGGTGCGGCCGCTGGCGCGGACGCGCCGGTGTTCACGGACATGGGATCCCTCCTCGGGTTCGCAGCAACCCTCGTCCGCGTGCGGCGGCGGAGCCAGGACGCCGTCGTGGGCAGTCCCCGCGAGGGTGGTCACGACGTGACCACCCTGGGGGCGCCGCGGGCGGAAGAAGCCCCGTCGGCGGGGGGTTCGGAATGAGCGACCGCGCAGAAACGTCGGAGAGGACGACCATGGCCCCCCGCGCATCCGAACTCGGTGACTTCCTCCGGGCCCGCCGCGCCGCGCTGCGGCCCGAGGACGTGGGCCTGACCCCCTACGGCGAACGCCGACGGGTGCCCGGCCTGCGGCGGGAGGAGCTGTGCCTGCTCGCGGGGGTGAGCGTCACCCACTACACGCGGCTGGAACAGGGGCGCGGCACCCGGGTGTCGCGCGAGGTCCTGACCGCGATCGCGCGGGCCCTGCGCCTGGACGAGGACGAGATCTCGCACCTGATGGACCTGGCCGCGCCCGCCCGGCGGCCCGCGCAGCCCCGGCCCGAGCACGCCGGCGACTCGGCGCGGCAGCTGATCAACGCGATGGCGCAGGTCCCGGCGCTGATCCTGGATCGCCGCAACGACGTCCTGGCCTGGAACGGGCTCGGCCACGCCCTGCTGGGAGGGCACCTGGACCCCGGGGACCCGGACCTGCCCGCACACCGCCCCAACCTCACCCGGATGCTGTTCCTGGAGGAGCACATGCGCGACCTCTACGGGGAGCACTGGCCGGAGGAGGCGACGCTGGCGGTGGCCTCGCTGCGGCTGACCGCGGGACGCAACCCCGACGACCGCAGGCTCGCCGAGCTGGTCGGCCGGCTCGCGGTGCAGAGCGGGGAGTTCGCCGAGCGCTGGGCCCGGCACCCGGTGCGGACCTGCACGTCGGGGACCAAGCGGATGGACCACCCGGTGGTGGGCCGCCTGGAGCTGGCCTTCGAGACCCTCCAGATCCCCAAGAGCCCCGGACAGCGGCTCATCGCCTACAGCGCGGCACCGGGCAGCCCCTCGGAGCGGGCACTGCGCGACCTGCTGCCGCAGGGTCGCCCGGACGCCGAGGAGCGGCCGCGCGCCGTCCTCTCGGCCGTGGCCTCCCGGGGGTGAGGCGGACCCCTCCCCGGATTCGTTTTGCACAGCGGCCCCCCGTGTCTGTACCCTTATGGCAGCCAGGAGGATTCGCCTAGTCAGGTCTATGGCGCCGCACTGCTAATGCGGTTTGGGTTTACGCCCATCCGGGGTTCAAATCCCCGATCCTCCGCGCTCCGGCCCGGGGCCCCTCGCACGAGGGGCCCCGGGTCTTTTTCGTGCCCCGGGCGGCCCGGCGGACGGCCCCGGTCCCGGCGGCGGATCCGCGGCGTCTCGGCTCCCACCGCGTGTGCCGCCCGGTTCTCCGCGGTTCCGCACCCATACTGTGTGCCACCTGCCGATGGCGCCCGAGGCCGCACCGCAGCAGGAGTCCACCTGTCGGTGCGGGGCGCCGACGGCGCCGTGCCGCGACGAGAGAGGTGGTCTCCCGTGCCGTCGAGGGATCCGATCGCAGAGCCCTGGGGGTCGCGCACCCCCTACGGCCCGGGCCGGCGGTGGCCGGCGCGGGTCGACCTCCACCTCGCCGAAGGGGTGGGGCCCGAGGACGTCGACCGCTGGGTCCCGTCCGCGTCGATCCTGCACTCCAACGGCGACGCGCTGGACATCGCCGTGAAGGACGGCCGGATCGTCGGGGTGCGGGGCCGCGGGGAGGACCGGGTGAACCGCGGGCGCCTGGGCCCCAAGGACCTCTACGGCTGGCAGGCCAACCACTCCCCCGACCGGCTCACCCGCCCCCTGGTACGCCGCGGCGGGAAGCTGGTCGAAACCGACTGGGACACCGCGATGGGCCTCGTGGTGGAGCGCAGCAGGCGGCTGCTCGACGAACAGGGCGCCTCCGCCCTGGGCTTCTACACGAGCGGCCAGCTCTTCCTGGAGGAGTACCTCACCCTCGCCGCCATCGCCCACGGGGCGATCGGGACCAACCACCTGGACGGCAACACGCGGCTGTGCACCGCCACGGCCGCCACCGCGCTGAAGGCGTCGTTCGGCTGCGACGGGCAGCCGGGGTCCTACGGCGACATCGACCACGCCGACGTCATCGCGCTGTACGGCCACAACATGGCCGAGACGCAGACGGTGCTGTGGTCCCGCGTCCTCGACCGGCTGGCCGGGCCGAACCCGCCCCGGCTGCTGTGCGTGGACCCCAGGCCGACTCCGGTGGCCGCGCACTCGGCGGTGCACCTGGCGCCCCGGCCGGGCACCAACGTCGCCCTGATGAACGCGATCCAGCACGAGCTCATCCGGACCGGCCGGGTGGACCACGCCTATGTCAGGGACCACACCGTCGGCTACGGGGAACTGGTCCGGGTGACGGACGACTACCCGCCCGAGCGCGCCGCCGAGATCTGTGGCCTGCCCGCGGAGCGCATCCGGGAGGCCGCCGCGCTGCTGGGCGGCGCCGAACGGCTCCTGTCGACCGTGCTCCAGGGCTTCTACCAGTCGAACCAGGCCACCGCGGCGGCCGTGCAGGTCAACAACGTCCACCTGCTGCGCGGCATGCTGGGCCGACCCGGGGCGGGCGTACTCCAGATGAACGGCCAGCCGACCGCGCAGAACACCCGTGAGTGCGGTGCCGACGGCGACCTGACGGGCTTTCGCAACTGGAACAACGACGCGCACATCTCCGACCTCGCCGCCGCCTGGAACCTGGACCCCATGCGGATCCCGCACTACGCCCCGCCCACGCACGCCATGCAGATCATGCGCTACGCGGAGAAGGGGTCGATCCGCTTCCTGTGGATCAGCGCGACCAACCCGGCGGTGTCGCTGCCCGAGCTGCGCAGGATCCGCGAGACCCTCGCCCGCCGGGAGCTGTTCCTGGTGGTCCAGGACGTCTTCATGACGGAGACGGCCGAGCTCGCCGACGTGGTCCTGCCCGCCGCGACCTGGGGCGAGAAGACCGGTACGTTCACCAACAGCGACCGCACCGTGCACCTGTCCGAGAAGGCCGTGGAGCCGCCGGGCGAGGCCCGGACGGACCTGGACATCTTCCTCGACTACGCGCGGCGGATGAACTTCCGGGACGCCGACGGGCGGCCCTTCCCGCAGTGGCACGACCCCGTGTCGGCCTTCGAGGCGTGGAAGCGGGTCAGCGCGGGCCGGCCCTGCGACTACTCCGGCCTCACCTACGACCGGCTGCGGGACACCGGTGGCATCCAGTGGCCCTGCGACGCGGAACACCCGGACGGCACCGAGCGGCTCTACACGGACGGCCGGTTCTGGGCCCGCCCCGAGGAGTGCGAGAGCTACGGCCGCGACCTCGTCACGGGGGCTCCGAAGGAGGAGGCGGAGTACCGGGCGGCCAACCCGGAGGGCCTGGCGATGCTCAAGGCGGTGGAGTACGTGCCCCCGCACGAGGGACCGGACGGGGAGTACCCCTTCACGCTGATCACCGGCCGCACCCTCTACCACTTCCACACGCGCACCAAGACGGGGCGAGCCCCGGAGCTCCGGCGGGCCGCCCCCGAGGTGTGGGTGGAGGTCTCCGCCGCCGACGCCCTGGAGGCGGGTGTCCACGAGGGCGACCCGGTGGAGGTGCGCTCGCGGCGCGGGGTGGTCAGGGCCCGGGCCAGGGTCGGCGGGATCCGGCCCGGGGTGCTGTTCGTGCCCTTCCACTACGGCTACTGGGACACCGACGCGGCGGACCCGGACGGGGAGCGGGACCGGGCCGCCAACGAGCTGTCCGCCACCGATTGGGACCCCGTGTCCAAACAGCCGCTCTTCAAGACCGCCGCTGTCCGGCTGCGCCGTGTGGGCGCGGGCGACGGGCGGCCGTCCCCCGCGCCCACGACGACCGCGTCCGCTCCGTTGGACGCGGAGGTGGCGGCCACGCGGGGCCGACCGGACACTCTGGAGGAGCCCGACGGGGGAGGAACGCGATGAGGATCGGAGTGGCCCTGCGGGAACTCCACCGTTCGGAGAGCGCCATGGCCGTCGAACTGCTGCGGGTGGCCGACCGGCATCCGGAGGAGCCCGAGATCCGCCACGTGGCCCGGGACCTTGCGGAGTGGTCCCGGGAGCACGTGCGCGAGATCGAGGGGATCGCGCCCCGCTACGGTACGGACCTCTCCGGGCCGGAGCACCCCGAACCCTCCGAGGAGGGGGAGCGGGAGCTCCCCGGGGAGGACTCCGACGCGGACCTGGCGCTGCTCGCGGACCTGAAACGGCTGTACCGGCTGGGCGGCGGGGTGGCCCTGGACTGGGACCTGCTCGGGCAGGGCGCCCAGATCATCGCCGACTCCGACCTGCTCGCCGTCACCGAGCGCTGCCATCCCCGCTCGGTCCGCCGGATGCACTGGGCGCGGGGGATGCTCAAAGCGGTCTCCCCGCAGATCCTGGTGGGCTGAGCGGCGGGGAGCGGTCGGCTGTAGGGCGGCGCGACCGCCGTGGAGGGCGGCCCCGCGGGCGGCACGGGCGGCGGGCCTCGCGCTCCCTCGTGGCGGCGCCCCCTACCGGTGTTCCAGAGCCGCGTAGTCCGGGAGGCGGACCATGTTGGCCAACCGGTCCATCCCCCTGCCGACCAGTCCCTTGGGCAGGTAGGGCAGCATCCGGACGGTCTGGTTGCGCAGCCAGAGCTGCGCGGGCGAATCGGGCATCAGCCCGCCTCCTCCGGCGCCGCGGGCGAACTCGTGCGCCTGCTCCGTGAAGCCGCGCATGCGGTGCTCGTAGACCGCGTAGGCCGGGCCGTGGCGGCCGTCGGCCGCGGCGAGCTCCCCGGCGAGGAGGTAGGCGCCGACGAGCGCCAGGCTGGTGCCGATGCCCGACATCGGGGAGGCGCAGTACGCGGCGTCCCCGAGCAGCACGGTCCGGTGCCGCGCCCACGTCCCCACCCGGACCTGGGCGATCCTGTCGAAGTAGAAGTCGTCGGCGTCACCGATGCCGGACAGCATCCGGGGGATCTCCCACCCCTCGCCCTCGAAGGCGCGCAGGACGACCCGCTTCTGCGCCTCGGTGTCGCGCCTGTCGAACCGCAGCGGTTCGGAGCGCAGGAAGAACCCGGCCCGGGCCTGCCCGGGCTCGCGCTTGGGGGAGAGCGCGGCCGTCCTGCCGGGCCTGCCGCCGCCGGCCGGCATGGTGTACATCAGCTGCCAGCCGCCGAGGTCCAGGTCCGTGGTGATGGAGTAGAGCGCCCCGTAGCAGCCGAGGTCGTGGATGTAGCGCTCGTGCGGGCCGAAGACCAGGCGGCGCACGTTGGAGTGCACGCCGTCCGCGCCGACCAGCAGGTCGAAGCGGCGGGACCCGCCCTTCTCGAACCCGACCCGGATCCCGTCCTCGTCCTGCTCGACGGCGGTGATCGAATCGCCGAACACGTACTCGACGTCGTCGCGGGTGGTGTCGTAGAGGATCCGGGCCAGGTCGGATCGGAGGATCGCCATCTCCGCGATGGGGCCGCCGGAGTCGCCGAACACGTCGGTGCCCATCTTCGCGACGGGTCTGCCGTCGCGGTCGACGAAGGCCATGCCGTAGGCGCCGGTGTGCGCCCTGCGGACCAGGGGGACGATGCCCGTCAGCTCCGCCACCCGGCGGGCGGTGCCGCGGATGTCGACCGCGTGGCCGCCGGTGCGGAGTACGGGTGCCCGCTCCACCACGGTCGGCCGGAAGCCGAACCGGTGCAGCCAGTAGGCCAGGGTCGAGCCGGCGATCCCGGCGCCGGAGATGAGAACGCTCCGGTTGTCCATGTCTCCTCCTGAGGTCGCGTACGCCGTATCGAGCGCACGCCACGACGCTATCCGGGAGCCCTGGAAAAGCCTTAGGGAAAACCGTTCAGAGCGGCGTTCCGGCCGGGAGAAGTGCACTAGTACTACGGGAGTGGACTAGTACACTCGCCCTGTACCGAACCGAGGATCGGAGTGCCCCGTGCCGTCGTCGCAGCCGCCGCCCGCCCCGCCCTACCGGCAGATCGCCGAGGAGATACGCTCCTGGATCACGACGGGCGCCCTGCGCCCCGGCGACCGGGCGCCCTCGGTGCGGCAGATCGCCCAGCGGTGGGGCGTCGCGATCGCGACGGCGACCAGGGTGACGGCGGTCCTGCGCGACGAGGGGCTGGTGGAGTCGCGGGTCGGCTCCGGGACGGTGGTCACCGGCCGGGGTGTACGCGCGGGAACCGCCGGGGCGGTCGCGCCGGCCCCGGTCGCGGCCGCGCGGCGGCCCGGGGTGGCCCCTCCCCCGCTGAACAGGAGGAACGTTCTGCGGACCGCCATCGCCATCGCCGACGTCGAGGGCATCGACGCGGTGTCGATGCGGCGGCTGGCCTCCGAACTGGGCGTCGGGCCGATGTCGCTCTACCGGCACGTGGCGAACAAGGACGAACTCGTGCGGCTGATGGCCGACCAGGCCTTCGGCGAGGTCGAGCCGCCCGAGCCGGGGCCGCCGGGGTGGCGGGCCAAGCTGGAGCTGAGCGCCCGCGAGCAGTGGCGCCTGTGCCACCGGCACCTCTGGCTGGCCCGGGCCGTCTCGTTCACCCGCCCGTCGATGGCGCCCGCCATGATGGCGCACACCGAATGGGTGCTGCGGGCGCTCGACGGGCTCGGGCTGTCCGAGGTGACGCGGTTCCACGAGGCCGTCACGCTGCACTCCCTGGTCCTCGGCTTCGGCGCGTCCCTGGCGGACGAGGCCGAGGCGGAGCAGAGCACCGGTGTCACCCTCGACGGGTGGTGGCGGGCCGAGCGGCCGCGCTCCGAGGAGGTCCTCGGCGACGGGCGGTTCCCCCTGCTGGCGCAGGTCCCGAGGCTGACCCCGTCGGACCTCGAGGAGCTGTTCGAGTACGGCCTGGCCCGCCACCTCGACGGGCTCGCCGTCCTGGTGGAGCGGCAGGCCGGGCACGGGGACGCGCGGCCCTGACGGCCCCGGGGAGCGGGCGGGCTCACACGGCGGCGAGCACGGCCGCGGAGACGAAGACGGCCTGTTCGATCGTGCGGGGCAGCAGCGGGGTGGCGGGCTTCCCGGCCAGGGTCACGCCGCGGCGGGCCGCGGAGACGTTGGCCGGGAACATGGCGAGCATCAGCAGGGCGAGGCCGGCCGCCGCGAACGGGGCCGTCGGCGGGTACAGCAGCGCGGCCGCTCCCGCGAGTTCCAGTACGCCGGTGACCGTGACCAGCAGGTACGGGAACGGGAGCGCCGGAGGGATCATCTCGGCGAAGTCGCGGCGCCAGGACGGCAGGAAGTGCACCACGCCGGTGAGGACGAACATCAGTGCCAGCCCGCCCCGGAGAGAGGTCTGCCAGTCGAGCGCCTCCACACCCGCCAGGCCCAGGAGCCACAGGAGCGCGGTGCCGCCGACGAGAGCGATGAGGGGTGCCATGCGGAGTCTCCGATCCTTGGATCTTGTCAGTGACTAGATTGCGCCACGGCTTGAATCTTGTCAATGGAAAGATAGGCTGGCTCCGCTATGGCCACTCGGGAACAGGAAGGCGGGACGGATGGCCGGCCGGCCCTACCATCACGGCGACCTGCGGCGCGCCGTCATCGACGCCGCACTGGAGGCGACCCGGGAGTCCGGCCCGGCCGGGTGGAGCCTGCGCGAGCTGGCCCGCCGCGCGGGCGTCTCGCACGCCGCCCCCGCCCACCACTTCGGCGACAAGGCCGGGGTACTCACCGCCGTGGCCGCCGAGGGGTTCGCGCTGTTCGCCGACGCCCTGGAGGCCGCGGCGTCCCAGGGCCCCCGGGAGGCCGGCCTGGCCTACATCCGCTTCGCCCTCGCGCACCGCGCGCACTTCGAGGTGATGTTCCGCCCCGAGCTGTACCGGCTCGACGACCCCGGACTGCTGGCCGCGCGCGAACGTGCCGGAGCCGTGCTGGCCGCCAGCGGCGGCACGCTGGCCGCCGACGCCGCCCGGGCCAGGGCGACCACCATCGGCGCCTGGGCGTTCGCGCACGGGTTCGCCGAGCTGTGGCTCAGCGGGTCCCTCCCCGAGAGCGCCGACGGGGACCCGGAGGAGGTCGCCCGCCCGGTCATCGAGGTGCTGTTCGGCCGGTAGCGGCGGGGCCCGGGTGTGTGGAGGGGCGGCGCCGGGGCGCGGGGAGATAGGGCGAGAGGCGGCAGGGCGCGGAGCTTGTTTACCGGGTCAACCGGAAATAGGGATTCGGAGATCAGTGCTTTGATCACGGGTTTCGGTCGACCCGGTGGACCGGAACCGAATTCCCACCGCGGATTCCGTAGAATGGCGTCGAGGCGGTGCGGCCCGACCGCCCTCATCCCCCACTCCGGGCCTGGAGGGACGTCCTCTTGCCACATCCCCCGACGGCTCCGGACACGCTCACCGCCCCCGAGTCGTATGAGAAGTGGTACGGCCGACGGTTGATGGTCCTCTACTATCTGCTCGGGGCGCACGCGTCGGCCGTGGCCCTGCATTTCGCGGCGAAGCTCCACTACGGCGCCGTGGAGACACTCGAACGCCTCGGTCGTTCGATGCCGGGGTGGGAGGCGGCGCAGGCCGTCGAGGCGGTGACCGGGTACCTCGTGCTCCCCCTGTCCCTGGCAGTGGGCTTGATCTTCTTCTTGGTGCCTTGGCTGAAGCCGCAGGACCTGCCCGCGTGGGTGAGCGCGGCGCACTTCCGCGCCGCCGTGGCCCGGATCCGGAGCGGGGTGGTGGGCGGGGACCCGGCGACCGACCACGTGGCCCGGATCGCCTGCGAATACCTGATCCGCCGGAGCTCCCTCGAGCCGAAGATCCTGTTGCCCCTACAGACCTTCTCCCTCGGCTTCTGGTGCCTCCTGTGCGGCTCCGGCCTGGCGATGAGCGCCGCGGAGGGCGACCTGTTCCTGGTGCTCCTCCAGGCCGGATCGCTCCTCTCCTTCGTGGGCCTGCACGCCGCGCCGTGGCGGCTGGCGCTGCTGCGCTACAGGGCGCTGGAGTACCGGGAACTCCACGAGGCACTGCTGTGGCGTCTCCACGGGGCGGTCCGGTGAGCGGCGTTCCGCCCCGGCCCCTGCCCGGGCACCTGTTCCCGCTGCCGGTGCAGTGGTACGCCCAGGACCACCCGCGCGTGTACGGCGCGGTCCTCGGGGCGGCCCTGGGCTCCGTGCTCCTGCTGCCCCTGGTGTTCGCGCTGGCCGACGAGCGGTTCGGGATCCCCGCACCGGTACTGGCGGCGATCGGGTTCCTGCTCACCGGGCTGGTCACCGCCCTCGGTGTGTGGAGCGCGGAACGGGACGTGCGGGGGGCGACCGTCGACGGGGACCGGGAGAGGTTCCGGGAGGCACAGCGCCTGGTCCGCGAGGGGCGGCCGGGTGGGGACGCGGAAACCGACCGGATGGCGGGACGGTACGCGCGGCTGGTCACGGCGTCGCCGCTGGGGCACCCCGTACAGGCCGCGGCCCTCGCGGGCCTGCTCGCGATCGCCATCCTCACGGCGGCCCTGCACATCGCCGACGGCCGGTACCCCCTCGCCGTGCCCTACGCGATCACGGCCGCCGCTGCCGCTCTGTACCTGACCGTGGGGATGCCGCTGATCGAGCACCGCAAGAAGCGGGCCCGGTCCCTGCTCTCCCTCATCGACCCCGCGCTCCCCGAGGAGGGCCCTTGACCCACCCCCGCCCCCCAGCCCCCTCCGAGCCGGACGCCCCGGCCGGAGGAAGGAGTATGCGGGCTCTGTGGATCGGCTCGGGCCTGTTCGGGATCGCCATGGGGCTGGTCTTCTTCGTGATGTTCTCCGTCATGGAGGCGGGGACGCCACCCGACCAACGGATACCGACGGTGTGGAAGGCGGTGCTCTGCACGGCCTTGGCTCTGGCGGGCGGAACCGCGTTCGGCCTGCTGATGCAGCGGGCCGTACAGCGGATGTCGCCCCTTCCCCGGGGCGCGACCATGGCGACACGGCGGGCGGCCGCCCAGGTGATACGGAGGCGGCGGCTCACCGGGGACCCCCTGGTGGACGAGACCGCCCGGATCGTGGCGCGGAACTCCCTGCGGCGGTCTCCGTGGTCGGCGCTGTACTCCCCCATGATCGTTTTCCTGATCGGATTCACGGCGAACGCCTGGTCCGTCCTCGAGCGGTTTCCGTGGCCGGAGGGGATCCTCGCCGTTCCGTGGATCAACCTCTTCGGTTTCGCCTTCTTTCTGTTCCTGTTGACCGCGACCCCGCCGCTGACGGCACGGGAACGGAAAGCCGCTCTTGCCTTCCTGAACACCCTGGACGAGGCCGGGAGAACCGGATCAGGGCCCGAGGGGGACCGGTGAACCGCGCGGACGTCGTCGCCGTGCGCTGGGCGGCCGCGGCGGCCTTCGGGGTGGTGCTCGCCCTGTGTGTGCTGCTGGCTCTGCTGCTGTGGTCACTGAACAGGACGACGCAGGCCGGGGTCCCCTCCGCCGGCATGGCGCTGGGGACCGCCGCCATGATCGGCCTGCTCGGCGGCGGGTGCCTCGGAGTGGCGATGTCCTGGGCGAAGTGGGAGCCGGCCCCCGGCCGGTCCGCGCTCCTGCGGGAGTCCGCGCCGGCCCGGGACGCGTACGGCGCGGTGTCCCGGCCCACGGCCACGGCCGCGCCCTCGTCCTGGGAACGGGCGGCGGGTCATATCTCCTGGGTCGGCGGAGCCGTGCTGGGGCTCTTCTCGGCCCCCGTCCTCTTCCTCCCCCTGTTCGCCTTCTGGTCGGTGCTCCCGTCACCACACGCGAACACGGGTCCGGCCGGCGCCCTGCTGTCCGCCCTCCTCGTGAGCGGCGTGCTGGGAACACTTTTCGGCCTGGGGCTGTGGTCCCTCCTGACTGCACGCCAAGCACCGTTACGACCGTTTTCACCGCCCGGTTCGCCGGCGGTGCAACGGCGGGCCGCGCGGGCGGTGCGCCAGGGGAATCCCACCGGGAATCCGACGATCGACCTGGCGGCCCGGGACATCGCGCTGCAGATGGTGAAGGAGCGGGGACCGTTCCCGGTCTTCCTGCTCAGCCTCCTGGGACCGTTCCTGTTCCTGCTCCCCGGGAGCACGCGGGCGTTCCAGGAGGACGGGTTCACGCTGCACTTCCTTGCGCCGGTGGGCTTGCTGGTGTTCTTGGTGCTCATGGGGATCGCGTGCACGGTGCTCGTGGCGGAGCATCGGAAACAGGCGTCCAGGTTCCTGGAGCTGTTCCAAGGAAATGCGGCCCGGGACGGGTATCGGACACCCTTCCCGTAAAAGGGGACCTCGTGGCGGGGCGTGAATTCCGGCCAGGGGCGGTCGGGAAGAGCGGAGGTGCGCCCGCCACCGTGACCGGGGTTTTCCACAGGAATCCGGGGTGCCTTCCGGCGGGCCGGGAGTGCTGCTTGTATGGGGGAAAGCCCGGAACGAGGTGCGCCTGTGGCGGAGACCGACATCCGATCCACCCGACCGCCCATGACCGGTCCTCCCGGCCGGTCCTCTCTCCCGAAGCGCTCCCGCCCGCCCCTGGCGCGGGTGGGCGTCCCCGACACCCGGGGACCGGTGCGGTTCCTGTGGTGGCTGGTGCGGGCACAGCCCGGACGGGTCGCGCTCGGCTCCTTCTGGGGCATCGTGTGGATGGTCGGCCTGCTGGTCCCGCCCTACCTCCTCTCCCGGGCCGTGGACGAAGGGCTGCGGGCCGGGGACCGGGCGGCGCTGCTGGGCTGGACCGGGGTGTTCGCCGGGGTCCTGGTGTTCACCGCGCTCGCCTCGATCCTGCGGCACCGGACCATGGCGATGGTCCGGGCGCACGCCTCCCTGCACTGCACGCGGGTGCTGGCCCGGCACGCCGCCCGGGTGGGGGCGCCGCTGTCGCGGGGCACCTCCTCCGGGGATCTCTCGGTGGTGCAGTCCGCGGACGCGGGCCGCATCTCGCAGATCCTCACCCTGTTCGGCCCGGGGGTCGGCAGCGTGCTGGGCTGTGCCGGAGCGGTGGTGATCCTGTGGGGGTTCGCCCCGGTCCTGGCGGTGGTGGTGCTCCTGGGGCTGCCGGTGACGGCACTGGTGATGGCCCCGCTGCTGCGGCGGATGCACGACCGACAGAACACCTACCGGGACCGGGAGGGCGAGGTCACCGCCCTGGCGGCCGACATCGTGGCGGGGCTGCGGGTGCTGTGCGGGATCGGCGGCAGGGAGAGGTTCGCGCGGCGGTACCGCGAGCGCTCGGGCGACCTGGTGCGCGACGGGTACCGGCTGGGGTCGGTGACCAGCTGGTTCGAGGAGGTCGGGCAGTGCGCCCCGCTGGTGTTCACCGCCGTGGTCACCTGGTTCGCGGCCCGGCTGGCGGTGTCCGGGGAGCTCACCGTGGGCGAGACGGTGGCGGTGTACGGGTACGTGGCGGTGCTGGCGGTCCCGGTGTTCCAGCTGGTGGAGGTGGCGACCGACTTCAGCAGGGGGCACGTGTCGCTGACACGGCTGCTGGCGCTGCTGCGGACGGTGCCGGACCGGTACGGAAGCGGGGAGGCGCCACCACCGCCGGGGCCGGGTGAGCTGGCCGACCCGGAGTCGGGGGTGCGGGTGCCCCCGGGGGCGATGACCGCCCTGGTGGGCGCGGACCCGGCCGCGTCGGCCCTGGTGGCGGACCGGCTGGGCGGATATGTCGACTCGGCGGTCACCTGGGGCGGGATGCCGCTGCGGGAGGTCGACCCGACGGTGGTGCGCGAGCGGATCCTGGTCTCCGACAACGACGTGCACCTGTTCGCCGGGACCCTGCGGGAGGTCGTGGACGTGCACGGTGAGCGGGACGAGGTGGAGGTCGACCTGGCGCTGCACACCGCGGCCGCCACGGACGTGGCGGAGGCGCTGCCGGACGGGCTCGACTCGGCGGTGGAGGCGCAGGGGCGCGATCTGTCGGGCGGGCAGCGGCAGCGGGTGCGGCTGGCCCGCGCGGTGCTGGCCGACCCCGAGGTGCTGATCCTGGTGGAGCCCACCTCTGCGGTGGACGCGCACACCGAGGCCGTGGTCGCGGAGCGGCTGCGCGCCGAACGGCGCGGCGGGACCACGCTGGTCGTCACCGCCTCGCCGCTGGTGGCGGACCGCGCCGACCGGGTGCTGTTCCTGGACGGCGGCCGGGTGGTCGCGGAGGGCACCCACGCGGAGCTGGTGGCGGAGTGCGCCGGCTACCGGTCCCTGGTCCTGCGCGGCGCCGACGAGGAGGACGGCGCGCAGGCCGTACGGCGCACTGCGGCCCCGCCGGGGCCGGCACGCGGCGCCGGTGGGGGTGCCGCGGAAGAACCCGGGGCCGAGGGCCCGGCGCCACCGGTGGGGCGGCGCCGGACGGGTGCCGGGCCACGGACGCCGGGATGTCCGGCGGGCCCGGCCGGGAGCGGCGCCCCGGAGCGGGCGGACGGCGACGGGCCGGGACGGCTCCCGGACGGGGAGGAGGGGCGGTGAGCACGGCGGGAACGGACCCGGCCGCGCTGCCGGTGGCGGGGCGCGGGACGGTGCGGCGGGAGCTGCGGCGGCTCATGGAGGCCGAGCGCGGCCCGCTGCTGCGGATGGTGCTGCTCACCTGTGCCGCCGCGACGGTCGGGCTGGTCGCGCCCTACCTGGTGGGGCGGATCGTGGACCTGCTGGAGGCGGGCACCGCGACGGTGTCGGCGGTGGACGGGCTGGCGGCCGCCGCGGTGGCGTGCGCTCTGGCGGGCCTGGTGCTCAACCGGTACGCCAGGCTGAGCGCGTTCCGGTTCGGCGAACGGGCGCTGGCCCGGCTGCGCGAGGAGTTCGTGGAGCGGGTGCTGGCGCTGCCCACGCGTGTGGTGGAGCGGTCCGGCACCGGCGACCTCACCACGCGGGTGACGGCGGACGTCGCCACCGCCGGGGCGACGCTGCGGACGGCGGTGCCCGACATCGTGCCGTCGTCGCTGCGCATCCTGTTCCTGCTCGCGGCCGTGTTCTGGCTCAGCCCCCTGATGGGGGCGGCGGTGCTGCTGGGGGTGCCCCCGGCCTGGCTGGCGGTGCGCTGGTACCTGCGCCGGTCCCGGGAGGCGTACCTGGCGGAGGGCGCGGCCGGTTCCGCGGCGGTGGAGGGGGTGACGGCGACCGTGCGGGGCGGCCGCACCGTGGAGGCGTTCGCGCTGGGCGGGCGGCGGGTCGCGGCGGCCGACCACGATGCGGTGGAGGTGTACCGGGCCCGGCGGCGCACCCTGTACCTGAGATCGGTGCTGTACCCGGTCACGGACATCGCGTTCTCGCTGCCCGCGGTGGTGGTGCTGCTGGTGGGCGGGCTGCTGTACCTGGACGACCGGGTGGCGCTCGGAGTGGTGGTCACCTGCTGCCTGTACATGCTGCGGGTCCAGGAGAGCGCCGCGTGGATCATGATCTGGATCGAGCTGCTCCAGCGCAGCGGGGCGTCGTTCGCCCGGGTGTTCGGGGTGGGCGAGGCGGCCGCCGGGCCGCCACCGCCGGGACCGACGCCGAAGGACGACCTCATCGAGGTCCGCGACGTCCACTACGCCTATGTGGACGGGCGGGACGTGCTGCGCGGGGTCACGCTGAGGGTGCGGCCGGGTGAGCGGTGGGCGATCGTGGGCCCCTCGGGCGCGGGCAAGAGCACGCTGGGCCGGCTGCTGGCGGGGGTGGACGCGCCGCGTTCGGGCCTGGTGCTGGTGGGCGGGGTGCCGGTCGCGGCCCTGGGGCCGCGAGAACTGCGCGAGCGGATCGTGCTGGTGAGCCAGGAGCACCACGTGTTCACGGGAACACTGCGGGAGAACCTGGCCATCGCCGCGGAGGAGGCGGACGACGCCGCGCTGGCGGCGGCGCTGGAGACGGTGGACGCCGACTGGGCGGCGGTGCTGCCGCGAGGGCTGGACACACCACTGGGCCCGGGCGGGGTCGCGCTGGACCCCGCCCGGGCGCAGCAGGTGGCACTGGCGCGGGTGGTGCTGGCCGACCCGCACACGGTGGTCCTGGACGAGGCGACCTCGCTGCTGGACCCGACCACGGCCCGGCAGGCGGAACGCTCGCTGGCGGCGGTGCTGGAGGGGCGGACGGTGATCGCGATCGCGCACCGGCTGCACACCGCGCACGACGCCGACCGGATCGCGGTGGTGGAGGACGGGCGGATCACCGAACTGGGGACGCACGACGAGCTCGTCAACGCCGACGGCCCCTACGCGGCCCTGTGGCGGTCCTGGCACGGCGACCGGACGGCGTGAGGCGGGGCGGGCGGCACAGGGCGGGGCGGTCCCGCGGCGATGCCCACCCGCACGTGGTGGGGCCGGGTCCGGTGGCGGTCACGGCATTCCTCCCGGACGGGGGGTGAGGGGGTGGGAGTTCTGGTAGGCGAGACGCCGGTCGGCGTCGTCGGCCAGCGCGGTGAGGTGGTCGTCCAGGGAGGCGAACACCTCCCAGGCGGCGAGGTCCGCGGCCCCGCCGATCCGGCGGGCGACCAGGGTCTCGAGGTCGCCGACGCGGGCTCCCTTCCACACCTTGTCGGCGAGTGTGACGAGGAGGTCCTCCAGGGTGCGGTCCTCGGCCTCCCAGTCGCCGTGGGTGGCGCAGAAGCGGGCGAGTTCCTCGGGTACGCCTCGGTCGAGGAGGAGGCGCCGCCCGGCCGCCTCGTGCCGACGCCCGGGGCCGGTGAGCTCCTCGGGGTGGACGGTCTTGCCGATGTCGTGCACGGCGGCGCCGAAGAGCACGGCGTCGGAATCCACCGGCAGGTCGCGGTGCTCCGCCAGGAGCCGGTCGAGGAGGGCGGCCGCGGTGTCGTGGACCAGGAGGCAGTGGGCGTACAGCCGGGCCGGGGCGCGGAGCTCGTCGAACAGCTCTTCCGCGCGGGCGGGGAGGGGACGTGGAATGATGGCGGACCCCTTTCCGGGTCGGGACCACGGTCGGAGTACCTTGACATCGAGATATTCGGACCCTATCCGCGGCCCGACCGACCCGCAAGGGGTCCCCGCCGCGGCGAACGGCCGGGGCCGCGGTCGGCAGGGGGACCCCGGCCCGCGGGCACGGCCGGCCCGCCGCCCCACGACGTAGGAGCACCCATGACCGACCGGCGCTGCGCCTGGGCGCGCAACGCGTCCGAGCTGATGACCGCCTACCACGACCGGGAGTGGGGCCGCCCGTCGCGGGACGACGCCCACCTGTTCGAGATGCTGGTGCTGGAAGGCGCGCAGGCGGGGCTCTCCTGGGCGACGGTGCTCAACAAGCGCGCGAACTACCGCGCGCTGCTGGACGGGTTCGACTACACCAGGATCGCCGCCTACGACGAGGAGCGCGAGAAGGAGCTGCTGGCCGAGCCCGGCATCATCCGCAACCGCCTCAAGATCGCCTCGCTGGCCCGCAACGCCCGGGCGTTCCTGCGGGTGCGCGAGGAGTACGGCACCTTCGCCGACTACCTGTGGTCCTGGACCGACGGCGTGCCATTGGTCAACCACTTCACAGAACCCGCTGAGGTCCCGGCGAGCACGCCGCTGTCGGACCGGGTGAGCAAGGACCTGAAGAAGCGCGGGTTCTCGTTCGTGGGCACCACCATCGTCTACTCCTACCTCCAGTCCACGGGGGTCGTCGAGGACCACCTGGTGGACTGCCCCGCCAAACCGAAGGAGACCGCCGGAGCCGAAGGGGACCTGCCGGGCCGGTAAGGCACCACCGCGGCCGACCACGTGTGCCCCGCCCCGGGCCGTGGCCGCCGCCGGAGACCCGGGCCCCGTATCGGACAGCCCATGACCGGCACCCGGCGGCCACCGCTGGGCCGCAAAGCCGTGCAGCCGGACGAAGGTGCCGTCTGCGGAAGCCGCCCTGTGGCGGACCGCGCCCTGCCGGTCGCCCGGAGGCGTCACCGGACCGAACCCGTGCCGCCGGGCAGGGCGCCAGCGCCGACCGCATGTGCCCCACGTCCCGGGCCGCCGCCGGAGGCACGAGCCCGGCGCCGGACAGCCCATGACTGTCGCCCGACAGCCACCGTCGGCGGGACCCGGGCCCGCGCCGCGCAGCCCAGGAGCGGTGCCCGGAGGGCACCGTTGACGGAGACCCGGACCCCGCGCTGGGCCGCCCATGACCGGCGCAGCCGGGGCCTGCGGCCATGCCCGGGGCGGCGCGGCTCCGGGCGGGACGCGCGTTCCGGGCGCCCTGGGATCCGGGATCCGGTGCCCGGGGCACCGGCCCCGCTCCGGGGCGGGGCGGGGTCACACGGGTTCCTCCCAGAGGGGGCGGCCGCGGCGGACCTCCCAGCGGCGGGTCACCCCGATCTCGCGCAGGAACACCGGGTCGTGCCCGGCCACCAGCAGTGCTCCCCGGTAGCCGACCAGCGCCTCGGTGAGCCGCAGCCTGCTGTCGAGGTCCAGGTGATTGGTGGGCTCGTCCAGGACGAGCAGCCGGGGCGGCCGCTCGGCCAGCAGCACGCGGGCCAGCGCCACCCGGAACCGCTCACCGCCGGAGAGCCCGCCGACCCGCTGGTCCACCCGCTCGCCGCGGAGGAGGAAGCGCGCCAGCCCGGCCCGGATCCGCTGCGGATCGGTGCCCGGCGCCGCGTCGCGCACGTTGTCGAGCACGCTGCGGTCGTCGTCCAGCACGTCCAGCCGCTGCGGCAGGTACCCGACCCGGTCCACCACGTGGACGACCTCCGCCCCGGGGTGCTCCCCCAGGCCGACGACGGCCCGCAGCAGCGTGGTCTTGCCCGCCCCGTTCGGACCGGTCAGCGCCACCCGTTCGGGGCCGCGCAACACCAGCCTCCGGTCCCCGCCGGTGCGCAGCTCCAGCACGTCCTGTCCGGCGGGGACCTCGGTGCCGGGCAGGTCGACGCGGATGACGGCGTCGTCCCGGACGGCCGCCTCGGCCCGGACCAGCTGCTCCCCCGCCTCGGCCAGCTTCTCCTCGTGCATGATGCGGTGCTTGCCCGCGGCCACCTGCGCCTCGCGCTTGCGCTGGTTCATGATGACCTTGGGTTCGCGCTTGGTCTCGGTCTTCTTGTTCCCGAACCGCACCCGCCGGGCCAGCTTGACGTGGGCCTCGGCGAGCTGGCGCTTCTCCCGGCGCAGGTCGGCCTCGGCCGCGCGGACCGTCCGCCGGGCGGCCTCCTGCTCCGCGGCGAGCTGTTCGGCGTAGGCCGTGTAGTTGCCGCCCCAGGTGCGCAGTTCCCCGTCCCGCAGCTCGGCGATCCGGTCGACGTGCTCCAGCAGCTCGCGGTCGTGGTCGGCGACCACCAGCACACCGGGCCAGGAGTCGACGGCGGCGAACAGCCGCTCCCGGGCCCGCCGGTCGAGGCTGTCCGTGGGCTCGTCGAGCAGGGTGACGGCGGGTCGGCGCAGCGCGATCCCGGCCAGCCCGACCAGGACGGCCTCGCCCCCGGAGAGGGTGCCGACGGTCCGGTCCAGCGGGTCCGGGCCGTCGAGGTCGACACCGAACCGGGTGAGCCGGGCCAGCGCGCGCTCCTCGATGTCCCAGTCGGACCCGATGGCGTCGAAGTGCGCCTGGTCGGTCTCCCCCCGTTCCACGGCGCGCAGGGCGGCGCGGACCGGCTCGATGCCCAGCAGCCCGGCGACGGTGCGCCCGGTGTCCAGGGTGATCCGCTGGTCGAGGTACCCGATGTCGCCGTCCACGGCGAGGGTGCCCGACGCGGGGGCGAGCCGTCCGGCGATGAGGCGCAGCAGCGTGGACTTGCCGCTGCCGTTGCGGCCGATCAGCCCGGTGCGCCCGGGGCCGAAGCAGGCGTCCAGGCCGGAGAAGACGGACGCGCCGTCGGGCCAGGCGAACGCCAGGCCGGCGGCGACGACGGTGTGGGACATGCGGACCTCCCGGAGGTGGGGAACGGGGAACGGACGGCGGAACGCGATACGCGTGCGACGAGGCCCATCGGGATCCCTCCTCCTTCAGAAGGTCATTGGTGCAACTCTTGTTGCGTTAAGGATGATGGCACACCGGGCGGGCAAATGCAACTACAGTTGCGTTATGACTTCGACTCCGGAACCCCCGGGCAGCGCGCGCCCGGGCGGGCGCACCGCGCGCAACACCGCCGCCGTCCTGCGGGCCACCCTCGACGAGCTGGGCGAACACGGCTACGCCGGGCTGACCGTCGACCGCGTCGCCGTCCGCTCGGGTGTGCACAAGGCCACCGTCTACCGCCGCTGGGGCGGGGTGGACGGGCTGCTGGCCGCCGCCCTGGAGTGGTCGGCCCGCGAGCACGACTGGGCGCCCACACGCACCGGCACGCTCGAAGGCGACCTACTGGCCCTGGCCGAGGACGTGCGCCACGGCTTCACCGACGCCCCGGAGGGGGCGGTGTCGGCGGCCTCGATCGCCGCCGCCCTCGCCTCTCCCGTGGCCGCCGAGGCGCTGCGGGCCTTCATGGCCGACCGGCACGAACGCTCCGCGGCCGTGGTCGCCGAGGCCGTCGAACGCGGCGAGGTGCCCGAGGGCACCGACGCGGTGGAGGTCGTCCGCTGCGCCGTCGCCCCCGTCTACCACCGGCTCCTCGTCGGCCGTGAACCCGTCTCCGACGTGGACCTGCGCCGCGCCGCCCGCATCGCCGCCGACGCCGCCCGCGCCGGGGCCTTCGTCAGCCGGGACTGACCCCGCCCGAAGGCGGGGCCTTCGCCGCCCGCGACCGGGCGGGCCCTCGCCCGCGGGGAGGGCCCCGGTGGGCCCCGCGCCCGCGAGGAACGGCCCGCCGACAGCGCCGCCCCGCCGGCCCCGGCCCCCGGCCGAACCGCCCGCGGACCGTGGACCTCCCCGACCGTGGGGCATACGCACGGAATCGCCGGGAGAATGGGGCGCGGCGCCGCGGAGCGGCTCCGTTGGATACTGGTGAGCGCGCCCGGACCGGGCGCCGGGGAACGACGAGGGGGCCGCCATGGGGGATGCCGCGATCGACCTGTCGCTGATCGGTGACCTGTACCGGAAGTACCGCGATCCGCTGGCGGAGGTGAGAAAGGCCCAGCGCGAGTTCCTGTGGGAGACCCGGGGGCGGATGACCCCGCAGCTGGACGACCTCGAGGCCGAGATCACCTACCTGCTGCTGCGGGAGACCCGGCCCGAGACGGTCATGGAGCTGGGCACCTTCCACGGCTGGTCCACCACCTGGATCCTGTCGGCCCTGCGCGACAACGGGACCGGGACCCTGCACTCGTTCGACATCGTCGACAACGTGCTGTCCAACGTCCCGGCGTCCCTGTCCGAGGGGCGCTGGCACTTCCACCGGGGGGACGTGCGCAGGAACCTCGGCGAGGTCCCCGAGGGCATCGGCTACCTCTTCGTGGACGCCGCCCACAACGCCCGGTTCGCGCGCTGGTACCTGGCCGAGCTGTTCCCGCGGGTCGCCCCGGGCACCCCGGTCAGCGTCCACGACGTGTTCCACGGCAGGCGGGCACTGCCCCTGACGGAGGGCGCGGTCGTGCTGGCGTGGCTGCGGCGCAAGGCCGCGGAGTACCTGACCGTCTCCCGCAAGCGGGCGCCCGCCCCGTACACGGCGCTGCTGGAGCTGCGCGAGGACCTGGGCCTGGCCGAGCCCGTGCGCGACAGCACGGACAACCCGATGATCTTCTTCCGCATGCCCGAGCACTGAGTCCGTTGCCCGGCACCCGGGCACGGGTCCGCCGGCGCCCGGTACGCCGAACGCCCGCACCGCGGTCGCGGTGCGGGCGTTCGTCCTCAGAGCGTGTCCTCAGAGCGCCGCGGCCTCCCGGGCCAGGCCGGTGATCCGGTCCAAGTCCCCGGCGGCGACCGCGTCGGCCGGGGTCAGCCAGCTGCCGCCCACGCAGCCCACGTTGGGCAGCGCGAGGTAGTCCGGGGCGGACGCGGGCGTGATGCCGCCGGTCGGGCAGAAGCGCACCCCCGGCAGCGGGCCCGACAGGGACTTCAGAAAAGCGGCGCCGCCCGCGGCCTCGGCCGGGAAGAACTTCAGCTCGGAGACGCCCCGCTCCAGCATCGCCAGCGCCTCCGAGACCGTGGACACACCGGGCAGGAACGGCAGCCCGGTGTCGGCCATGGCGGCGGCCAGGGTGTCGGTGGCGCCGGGGCTGACCAGGAACCGGGCACCCGCCTCGGCGGCGGCCCCGGCCAGCTCGGGGGTGGTCACGGTGCCCGCGCCCACCACGGCCTCGGGGACCTCGGCGGCGATCCGCTCGATGGCGCCGAGGGCGGCGGGCGTGCGCAGCGTCACCTCGATGCCGGGCAGGCCGCCCGCCACCAGGGCGCGGGCCAGCGGCACGGCCGCCTCGGCGTCGTGCAGGACGACCACCGGCATCACCGGGGCCAGGGCGAGGATGTCGCCGCCCGTACGGGGCGTCGTCGTCATGGGGAGGTTCTCCTGTTCGATCGCGGTCAGTGGCCGAAGACCCCGGCGCCGGCCTCGGCGGGCCCGACGGCCGCGCGCATGGCGGCGAACAGCTCCCGTCCGGTGCCCTTGGAGGAGTCGACGCTCGGCCGGGCGGGCTCGCGTCCGGCCAGGTCGGCGAGGACCTCCAGTGTGCCCGCGCGGGCGTCCAGGCGGATGACGTCGCCGTCGCGGACGTAGGCGAGCGGGCCGCCGGCCTCGGCCTCCGGGGACACGTGGATGGCGGCGGGCACCTTGCCCGAGGCGCCCGACATGCGGCCGTCGGTCACCAGGGCGACCTTCTGGCCGCGGTCCTGGAGCACCGCCAGCGGCGGGGTGAGCTTGTGCAGTTCGGGCATGCCGTTGGCGCGCGGGCCCTGGAAGCGGACCACCGCGACGAAGTCGCCGGTCAGCTCCCCGGCGGTGAACGCGGCCTGCAGTTCGGCCTGGTCGGCGAAGACCCGGGCGGGCGCCTCGACCACGTGCCGGGAGGCGTCCACCGCGGACACCTTGATGACGGCGCGGCCGAGGTTGCCGTCGAGCATCCGCAGGCCGCCGTCGGGGGCGAAGGGGTCGTCGGCGCCGCGCAGCACCGAGGTGTCGCCGCTCTCCTTGGGGCCGTCCACCCAGCTCAGCGTGCCGTCGTCGAGCCTGGGGACCTGGCGGTAGGCGCTCAGGCCGCGGCCCATGACGGTGTGCACGTCCTCGTGCAGCAGCCCGGCGTCGAGCAGGGAGCCGATGAGGAAGGCCATCCCGCCCGCCTCGTGGAAGGCGTTCACGTCGGCGGCGCCGTTGGGGTACATGCGGGTGAGCAGGGGCACGACCTCCGACAGGGCGGCGAAGTCGTCCCAGGTCAGCTCGATGCCCGCGGCGCGGGCGATCGCCACCAGGTGCAGGGTGTGGTTGGTGGAGCCGCCGGTGGCCAGCAGGGCGACGACGGCGTTGACGACGGCGCGCTCGTCGATCTGCTCGCCCAGCGGGACGGGCGAGTCGCCCAGTGCGGTGTTGGCCAGGACGCGGCGTCCGACCTCGGCGGTGAGCGCCTCCCGCAGCTCCGTGCCCGGCTGCTCGAAGCTGGCGCCGGGCAGGTGCAGGCCCATGACCTCCATGAGCATCTGGTTGGAGTTGGCGGTGCCGTAGAACGTGCAGGTGCCCGGCGAGTGGTAGGCGGCCGACTCGGCCTGGAGCAGCTCGCGCCGGTCGGCCTTGCCCTCCGCGAAGCGCTGGCGCACCCGCGCCTTCTCCTTGTTGGGCAGGCCCGAGGGCATCGGCCCGGCCGGGACGAACGCCACCGGCAGGTGGCCGAACGACAGGGAGCCGATGAGCAGGCCCGGCACGATCTTGTCGCAGACGCCCAGCATCAGGGCGCCGTCGAACATGTCGTGGGAGAGCGCCACGGCGGTGGCCATGGCGATGACGTCCCGGCTGAACAGGGACAGCTCCATCCCCGCCCGGCCCTGGGTGACGCCGTCGCACATGGCGGGCACCCCGCCCGCGAACTGGGCGACGCCGCCCGCCTCGCCGACGGCGGCCTTGATGATCGCCGGGTAGGCCTCCAGCGGCTGGTGCGCCGAGAGCATGTCGTTGTAGGAGGAGACGATCGCCAGGTTGGGGGTGACGTCCCCGGCCAGGGCGAGCTTGTCGGAGACCCCGCACGCGGCGAACCCGTGGGCGAGGTTGGCGCAGCCCAGGGCCGTGCGGGCGGGCCGGGCCGGGTCCGCCGCCGAGCGGATCCCGTCCAGGTACGCGGCGCGGGACCGGGCGCTGCGCTCGGCGAGACGGCCGGTGACCTCGGCGACGACGGGGTGGACTGCGGGGATGTGCGCGGTCATCGGGGTTGCTCCTCTTCGTACCACGTGCGGCCGGTGCGGCCGATGAGCCGGTCGGCGCCCGCGGGGCCGGCGCTCCCGGCCGGATAGGTCTCGGGGACGAGGTCCAGGTCGGCCCAGGCGGCGATGACGGGGTCCGTCCAGCGCCAGGCCGCCTCGACCTCGTCGCGGCGCATGAACAGGGTGGAGTCTCCGGCCAGCACGTCCATGAGCAGCCGCTCGTAGGCCTCGGGCGAGCGGGTGGAGAACGTGTCCGCGAAACTCAGCTCCAGCGGAACCGGACGCAGCCGCAGCGCGCCCGCGCCGGGGGCCTTGGCCAGCATGGTGAGGTGGATGCCCTCGTCCGGCTGGAGGCGGATGACGAGGCTGCCGCCGCCGGTGGCGGCGCCGGGGAAGATGGTGTGCGGGACGTCGCGGAAGCGCACCACGATCTCGGAGCGGGCCCGGTCCATGCGCTTGCCGGTGCGCAGGTAGAAGGGCACGCCCGCCCAGCGCCAGTTGGCGATCTCGGCGCGCAGGGCGACGTAGGTCTCGGTGGTGCTGTCGGCGGGGCCGCCCGGCTCCTCCAGGTAGCCGAGGACCTCCGTGCCCTGGACGTCGCCCCGGCCGTAGCGGCCGCGCACGGTGTCCTCGCGCACGTGTTCGCCGGTGAGGGGTTTGAGCGCCTGGAGGACCTTGAGCTTCTCGTCGCGCACGGCCTCGCGGTCGTAGCTGGCGGGGGGCTCCATGGCGGTCAGGCACAGCAGCTGGAGCAGGTGGTTCTGGACCATGTCGCGCATGGCCCCGGCGGTGTCGTAGTAGCCCTTGCGGCCGCCGACGCCGACGGTCTCGGCGGCGGTGATCTGCACGTGGTCGATCCACCGGGAGTTCCACAGCGGTTCGAGGAAGACGTTGGCGAAGCGCAGCACCAGGAGGTTCTGCACCGTCTCCTTCCCGAGGTAGTGGTCGATCCGGTAGGTCTGCTCCTCGGTGAAGATCTCCCCGACCTCGGCGTTGACGGCCCGCGCCGAGGCGAGGTCGCGGCCCAGGGGCTTCTCCATCACGACCCGGGAGTCCGGGGTGACCAGCCCGGCGTCGGCCAGTCCGCGGCAGATGGCGCCGGAGATCATCGGCGGGACGGCGAGGTAGAAGACGCGGTCGCGCCCGGGGTCCAGTGCTGCGGCCAGGTCCGCCCAGCCGGCGGGGTCGCCGCCGACGTCCACGGTGATGTGGGAGAGGCGGTCGAGGAAGCGGCGCAGCACACCGGGTTCGGGGACCCGGACGGCGTGGTGGCCCTGGACCGCGGCTTCGGCCTTGCCGCGCAGGTCGGCGTCGGTGAGGCCGTCGCGGGAGACGGCGATGACGCGGGTACGCGGGTCGAGGTGTCCGTCGCGGTCCAGCAGGTAGAGGGAGGGCAGGAGTTTGCGCATGGACAGGTCGCCGGTGCCCCCGAAGACCACCAGGTCGGTGGGGCGGGGCGCGGACTGCTGCGGCATGTCGGAGTGCTCCAGCGTGCGAGGAATGACGGAAGGGACTGAGGAAGGTGCGGGGTACGCCGGGTTCGGGGGTGTCCCATGAGGCGTGGTCCGTTCGTCCCTTTCGACCTTAAGGCCAGATATGGTAAAAAACCAAGCACACTTCAGAACACTTCTTTACATAAGATCCCATATTCGGAAACCTGACCGAGTGGTTGAATGAGATATGGCCAGAACCCCGGGACGCCTGTCCTCCGCTGCCACCACGAGCGGCCACATCCTGGAGCTCATCCGCACCGGTGCGGCGACCAACCGGTCCGAACTCTCCCGCGCGACCGGGCTCTCCCGCCCCTCCGTGGCCCTGCGCCTGACCGAGCTCATCGACAGCGGCCTGGTCGTCGAGGGCAGCGGCACCGCCTCCACCGGCGGACGCCCCCCGTCGCTGCTGGAGTTCAACGCCGACAGCGGGCTCCTGCTCACCGCCGCGCTGGGCATGGCGCGCAGCCAGGCCGCCGTCTGCGACCTGGCCGGTGAGATCCTCGTGCGCACCCCCGGCTCCCCCGACATCGCCTCCGGCCCCGAGACCACCGTCCCCTGGCTGCTCGAGACCTGGGCCGACCAGCTCACCTCCCTGGGCCGCGACCCCCGCGAGGTACGCGGCGCGGGCATCGGCCTGCCCGGCACCGTCGAGTTCCACGCCGGCCGCGCCGACGACCGCCCCCTGCTCGGGAAGTGGGCGGGCGTACCGCTGGCCCCGCTGATCTCCGAGCGCTTCCCCGTCCCCGTCATGGTCGACAACGACGTGAACGTGATGGCCCTGGGCGAGCACCTGGCGGGCGGGCACGGGCACCCCTCCGACATGGTGTTCGTCAAGGTGTCCACCGGCATCGGGGCCGGGCTGATCTCCGGCGGCAGGCTGCTGCGCGGGTCCCTCGGGGCGGCCGGGGAGATCGGCCACATCCCCGTGCGCGACGGGCAGGGGCTGCCCTGCCGGTGCGGCAACACCGACTGCCTGGAGGCCGTCGCGGGCGGGCCCCGGCTGCTCGAACTCGCCGCGGAGGAGGGCCGGGAGGTCTCCGGGCTCAAGGAGCTGGTGGCCCTGGCGGCCGCCGGGGACCCCGTCGCCGTCACCCTCGTCCGCGGGGCCGGGCGGCGGCTGGGCGAGGCCCTGGCCGGTGCCGTCAACCTGCTCAACCCCGAGGTCGTCGTGCTCGGCGGCGACCTGTCCGAGGCCTACGACCACCTGGTCGCGGGCGTGCGCGAGATGGTGTTCCAGCGGTGCACCGCGCTGGCCACCCGGCAGCTGCGGGTGGTGGCCAGCACCCTGTGGGACGAGGCGGGCGTGCGCGGCTGCGCCGCCATGGTCGCCGAGGAGATCCTGTCCCCCGAGGCCGTGAACAAGTACCTCGCCGGATAGATCTCCTACAAGGGGGAACAACCCTCCCGAACCACCTGCGACGACGCCGTCGCGGGCGCGTCGCGTGCCCTCGGCGCACTTGACAAGCACCCCCTTCGTACCGAATAGTCACCCACCACCTGACCCCCGCCCCGCACACCCCCCGGCTCCCACCGTGCGGACCCCCGCCCGGAAAGGTCATCCGAACCGTGCCAGACGCCCTAGAGAACCCGATCGTCCTGATCCTGATCGGCGCCGCGATCAGCCTGGCCGCCAGCGTCGCCGTGACCGGCCTCCAGGCCCGTCTGCTGCGCCGGAACGACGTCCGCGAGGCGTCCCGGGCCTCGGCCCGCAGGCTCACCAGCGTGTTCATCGGCGAGCGCGACTCCGCCGACTCCGCCGACGGCTTCCTGACGGAGGCCGAGATCACGGTCATGTCGATGACCGACCGCAAGACCCGCGAGCGGCTGGCCGCCGTGCTGCGGCTGCTGCGCGAGCGGGCGATGCCCGAGCTCGAGGAGCTGAGCGGGGTCAGGGCCGACCGCGCCCGCCGCCTGCTGTGCGAGCACGCCCTGGAGGTGCTCGGCGCCCACCTGCGTTCGGAGCGGCTGCCGGAGGTGCCCGGCGAGGTCAAGCAGATGCTCCGCGTGGAGGAGGAGGCGCTGAGCATCCGCTCCGGGGACAAGCCGCGCCCGCCGGCCGCCCCGGCCGAGCCCATCACCAAGAGCCAGGTCACCGCACGGCCCCGGCACACCGGGAGCAAGGCCTCCGGCGGGACCGCGGCGCGCAAGACCACCAAGGCGACGGGGCGGAGCACCGCCAAGGCCGGGGCCAAGACGGAGGAGGCGCCCGCCAAGGAGGACAGCGCCTTCTGGGACGACTGACCCCGACGGAAACCCTGGTGGCCCGTCGCCCCGGACCAAGGCTTGGTCAGGGCGGCGGGTCAGAAGTGTTTTTTACGGGCACCGGTGAGAAAGTCGGACATGCGCGCGCCGACCGGCGGCGCACACCGGCGAAGGAATTGTGCGGCGCAATTGTGGTCACCAGCCCCGTGCTCGGACATGTCGAGCGCGCACTCCGCGGGAACTTCACCTAGGATCTCCACCACACGCGGGATCCCCCGTCGTCCGTGCCCTCCGTGCCGCACACCCCCGTCCCCCCGGGACGCCGCACGCCACGACGCCCCGCCCCACGGCTTCCCGTATCCACACCGCGCGCGACCTCCGCCGTCCCACGAACACGGACCCGTGACCCGTTCCTCCGGGTCGGTGTCCGACCGTTGGCACGTCCCGCCGTCCGAACTCACCGAGATTGCACGATGACCGCTGACGAGAACGCCGCCACCGAAACCGGAGCGGACACCACACCGGAGCCGAGCCCCGAGACGGGTTCGGAGCACACGAACGGGCAGGACGCGGGCGCCGCCGGGCAGCGCGCCGAACCGGCCTGGCGCATCGGCCGTTCCGGCCGCCTGGAGCGCGTCGGCCGCGAGGAGCCGACCGCGCCGGAGGACGACGACGTGATGGCCCTGGTCAACGCCGTCGCACCGACCCGTTCCGCGCCCCTGATCATCAACACGGCGCCCGTACCGGCGACCGTGTCCGCCCCGCCCGCCCGGCAGGCGCGGACCGCCGTCGCGGTCGCGGCCGCCGGAGCCGCCGCGGGCGGCCCGGGCGGGGCCCCGCCGTCGCCGAGGCGACGGCCGACCCGGAGGGGTCCGGGACGGACGGGGGCGACGATCCGGCCGACGGCGACGACGCCGGCGGTACGGACGGTGCCTCCGCGACGAACGGGGACGATCCCCCGGGAGCGGACTCCGGAGCAGGCGGGGACGACTCCGCGGGAGCGGGCTCCGGAGCGGGCGGAGGCGGAACCGGCGGCGGAGCCGGAGGAGGGGCGGGCGCCGCCGGGGGCGGAGGGCGCCGGAGGCTGCGGCGGGTCGTCGTCTGGACGGCCGCCTGTCTGGCCGTCCTGCTGACCGCCGGGATCGCCACCGCCTACGGCTACTACCACTCGCTGCGTTCGGGGATGGTCCAGCACGACCTGGAGGCGGCCCTCGACGAGGGCGAGCGCCCCGAGAAGATCAGCGACGCGGTCAACATCCTCTTCATGGGCTCCGACGGCTACGAGGAGGGCAGCACCGCCTACACCACCGAGTTCGAGGGCGAGCGCTCGGACTCGATCATGCTGGCGCACATCTCGCCCGACAACCGGGTCTCGGTGATCAGCTTCCCCCGGGACTCCCTGGTGGACCTGCCCCAGTGCGACCCCTACGGGACCGCCGAGGGCACCCACGGCTACTTCGGCATGATCAACGCCGCCATGTACCACGGTGGACCGCCCTGTGTGGTGCGCACCATCGAGTCGCTCACCGACGTCCGCATCGACCACTTCGTGCACCTGAGCTTCATGAGCTTCCGCGACGTGGTGGACGCCATCGGCGGGGTGGACATCTGCATCCCCGAGCCGATGAAGGACGAGCGCTCCAAGCTCGACATCCCCGCCGGGCAGCAGACGCTCACCGGCGACCAGGCGCTGTCGTTCGTCCGCGCCCGCTACGAGATCGGCGACGGCGGCGACATCGGCCGCATCGACCGGCAGCAGATGTTCATGGCAGCCCTGGCCGACCAGGCCATGCGGGGCGAGGTGCTGTCCGACCCGCGGAAACTGCACGGCATGCTGACCGCGGTGACCACGCACAGCGCCACCGACAGCCGGCTGACGCTGGACCGGATGCTGTCGATCGCGGTGTCGCTGTCCGACGTGGACCTGAGCGACATCGAGTTCCACACCGTCCCCTGGTACCAGGCGCCCTTCGACCCCAACCGCATCCTCTGGCACGAGGACCGGGCCGAGGAGCTGTTCACCGCGGTGCGCGAGGACCGCCCGCTGCCGCCGCTGATGGCGGCCGACGAGGCGGCCGTCCCGGCGGAGCCGCCGGGCGCCTCGCCGAGCGCGGTCGACTCCCCCGGCGACTCGCCGTCACCCGAACCGCACGCGGCCCGCCCCGGCGAGGGGCGCGACGCCACCTCGAACCCGTGCGCGGACGGCCTGGGCTTCGGCACCGGCGAGGAGGCGTACTAGGGAAGCCGCGCACCGGTACGGAACAGAGAGCGGCCCCGGACACCCGTCGGTGTCCGGGGCCGCGGTGCGCCCGGGGCGGCGGAGGCCTCCGCGTGCCGCGTGCGCCGAGGAACCCCCACAGTCCTTCGGTGCCGCCGCGCGGACCGGCCCCGCCGCCGCCCCGGGTGCCGCGCGCCCGCCACGACCTGCGGGCGCGCTTCCCGGTGGGGCTTTAGGCGAGGGCGCCGATCGGGGCGCCGTCCACGGTGGGCTCGCCGACGGTGGGCAGGCCGTCGACGCCGACCAGGTCGCCGCCGACGGAGTCGGTGGCGGGCAGGGTCGAGGTCACGTCCTCGACCGAGGGCAGGGCCACGGGCAGTTCGGGCAGCTCGGGCAGGGAGTCGGTGGCCGCGGTCTGCGGCAGCACCTCGGCGGGCAGGTCCACCGGCAGTTCCGGCAGGGAGTCGACGGGGGCGCTCTGCCGGGCCACGTCGGCGGGCAGGGGCAGGGGGGCCAGGTCCTCGGCGGGCAGGGTCACCGGCGCTTCGGGCAGCTCGGGCAGGGAGTCCACCGGCGCGGTCTGCGGCAGGGTGGTGGCGGACTCACCCAGCACCAGGTCGGAGACGACGCCCGCGGCACCGCCGCTGATGTCGGTGTTCTGTCCGTTGACCGGCATCACCGGGCCGTTCATGGGGACGGCCTCGCCGAGGGAGGCCGCGTCCAGCTCGGTCAGCCCGGCGGCGGCCTCGTGGGCCCCCAGCTCGGTCACGGCGCCCTCGACCTGCGCGACCGTCTCCTCCAGGGGCAGCGGGCTCTGCGCGGAGTGGCTCAGCGGCAGGGTGCCGCCGGTGCCCAGGCCGACCGCGTCCAGCAGGCCCAGCCCGCCGACGGCTCCGGTGACCGGGTCGAGGGCGCCGTTCTGCGGGACGGTCGGGGCGTCCACCGGCAGGGCGCCGGTGAGCGTGTCCAGGCCCACGTCGGTGCTGTTGCCGTCCAGGTCCAGCGGGGCCTCGACGGGCAGGCCGTCGGTGAGCCCGCCGGTGGGGGCGGAGTTGTGCTGCACGTCGGGGGTCGCGGAGATCGTGCCGGGCTGCACGCTGGCCAGGTCGCCGACCGGGGAGCCGATGCCCTCGGTGAGGGTCGCGGGCACCTGACCGCCCAGGTCGTTCAGGGGGAGGCCGTCGGTCACACCGCCGAGGGTGTCGGCCCAGGAGAACCCGTAGCCGAAGGCGATGAATCCCGCCGCGCCGGCTGCCACGAGCAGGGTCTTGGCTGAAGTGCGGGCGGTGGTGTTCATGGGAGTCCTTCCGGGGTGGCCGCGTTGCGCGGCGCGTGGTCTGTCTCTCGATCGGTGAGCCACTCCCCTGGCCAGGAGGGAGGTGCTCGGTTTCTCAGCGGGCGACCTGGCGGGCCGTCGGCTGATGTGAACCGCGCGTTCGGGCGCGCGGCTCACATCAACTCCCAGAGGGTGCGGAAGCGATCACTCGCGAGTACGGGAACGGGGCGTTCCGCCGCTGGGAAGGGTGTGCCAGGAGAGCGGTCGGCGTGCGACCGGGAATGCCGCGCTAGTCGGGCGAGAAGGTGGGCTCGTCGGCGTCCTCGGCCGGAACCGAGCGCAGGACGTGCCGGGCGGCCTCGAACAGGCCGGGCGCCGGGGACGGGGCCCCGGGGGCGGACAGGTAGCCCGCGATGAGCGCGCCTCCCTGGGCGGCGGACCCCGAGGGGGCCGTCGGGGAGGCGGTGGTGCCCGAGGCCGTGGGCGCCGGGGCGACCGCGGTCTCGGTGTCGGCGGCGGACCCCGCTTCGGCGGCGGAACGCTCCGCCGCGGCCGGGGCGACCGCCGGAGTGCCCGTCACGGACACGGCGGGCTCCGCCGGAGCGGCCTCGGCGGCGTCCCGCTGGCGCGGGGCGTCCTCGCGGGGCCGCTCGGTGCCCCGGGCGGGCTCGGGCAGAACGGTCTCGGACGGCTCGGGCAGCGGTGCCGCCTCCACCACGGGGGCGGTGACGACCTGCCGCACGGTCTCGTCGAGGTGGCGGGCCACGTCCTCGGGGGCGGTGGGGGCCTGCTCGGCGGCGGGCTCCTCCAGCGCCTGGCGGGCCCGGTCGACGCCGGTGCCCACGGTCGCGACGGTGTCGGCCAGAGGCGCGCCCAGGTCGGTGACCGCGGCGTCGGGGTCGAGCGTCCCGGCGGGCACCGCGATGTCGGCGCCCGGCTTCTCCGCCGCCCCGGCCGGGGCGGCCCCGGCCAGCCACAGGGCGCACAGCGCGCCGGCCACGAGGGCGGCGAGCATCAGTGCGCGGCGGACCGGTGCGGAGCACACGGCGGTACGGGCGCCGTCGGCGCTCGCATTACCGTGGACTGTGGACACCGGGGTTCCTTCCGCCGTGGACCGGGGGGTTCGGCCGCGACCGGGGCGGGGCCGCCGGTGCGGGAGGCGCCGCGCAGGGCGGGGCCGATCAGGGGTGTGGCGCGGGGATCATCGCGATCGCCCCTGCGCCGAACGAGAGCGACGTTAGCATGCAACGGAGAGACCACGGAGCGTTTCCGCGAGAATTCCCGCCCAGGTGGGATCCCCTCTCCTCCCGCAGATGTAGCAAATCCGGAAAAAAACAACGACAATTCACCTATATAGGCCCGAGGAAAAGCGCGCATTGCGAGACCGCCCGACCGGCTCTGCGGAGGTTGACCGACACATGACCGAGCTCCCCCAGAGCCCCCGGCTGTTCCCCGACTCCCTCGAAGACCTCCTCACCGACGTGCCCGGCCTGCGCCACGGCATGTCCGACCAGGCCCGGACGCGTTCCCTGCTCCAGGCGGTGCTGACCATCGGGGGCGACCTCGACCTGGCGACCGTGCTGCGCAGGCTCACCGAGATGGCCGCCCAGCTGGTCGGCGCCCGGTACGCCGGCCTGGGGGTCGTCGACGAGGACGGCGGCTTCAGCGAGTTCATCCCCGTGGGGGTCACCCGCGAGCAGGCCGAACGCATCTCCCGGTTCCCGCACGGCAAGGGGGTCCTGTCGGCCCCGCTGTTCGGGCGCACCGCGCTGCGGCTGGCGGACCTGCGCGACCACCCCGACTTCGGCGGGTTCCCCGAGGGGCACCCGCAGATGACCACCTTCCTCGGGGTGCCGATCCAGGTGCGCGACGAGGTGTTCGGCAACCTCTACCTCACCGAGAAGTCCGACGGCGGCGAGTTCGACGAGGAGGACGAGGCGGTGGTGACCGCCCTGGCCACGGCCGCCGGGGTCGCCATCGAGAACGCGCGCCTGTACGAGGAGGCGCGGCTGCGCGAACGCTGGCTGGCCGCCTCCACCGAGATCACCACGCGGCTGCTGTCGGGTGCGACCGCCGACGACGTCCTGGCCTACCTGGCCGGGCAGGCCCGCGAGATCGGCGGCGCCGACACCGCGGTGGTGCTGCTCCCGGACCCGCGCGCCCGGGGACACCTGTTCGCCGAGATAGCGGACGGCCCCGTCGCGCAGGAGATCCTGGGCACCCCGGTGGAGATCCACGACTCGGTCTGCGGCCAGGTGTACGAGTCGGGCGAGCCGATGGGCATCCCCGACCTGGGCCAGGCCAACTGCCCGATGCTCACCCACCGCGGCTACGGCCCGGGGCTGCTGGTGCCGCTGGGCACCCCGGGCAACACCCGGGGCGTGCTGCTGCTGGGCAAGCTGTCGGAGCGGGCGCCGTTCCCCTCGGCGATCCGGCGGATGCTGCACTCGTTCTCCGTCCAGGCGGGCATAGCGCTGGAGCTGGCCGAGGCCCGGCACGACACCGAGCGCCTGGTGGTGCTGGAGGAGCGCGACCGGATCGCCAAGGACCTGCACGACGTGGTCATCCAGCGGCTGTTCGCGTCGGCGATGACGCTGATGAGCACGATGCGGCTGATCCCCTCCCAGGAGGCGGCCGAGCGGGTGCAGCGCACCATCGACGAGCTGGACTCCACCATCAGGGAGATCCGCTCGACGATCTTCGCGCTGCAGAACCCGCCCAGCCGCCAGGACACCTCGCTGCGCGGGCGCATCCTCAAGCTGGCCGAGAACACCGCCCACAGCCTGGGCTGCCACCCGGGGGTGAGCCTGGACGGCCCGATCGACGCCTCGGTCCCCGACGAGGTCGGCGAGCAGCTGCTGGCCGTGCTCGGCGAGGCGCTGAGCAACGTGGCCCGGCACGCCCGCGCCTCGGAGGTGCACGTGTCGGTGGCGGTGGAGGAGACGGCGACGACCGGTCGGCCCACCACCCTGACGCTGACCGTCACCGACAACGGCGTGGGCCTGCCCGAGGAGGGGCGGCGCAGCGGGCTGCGCAACATGGACGACCGGGCCCGGGCCCTGGGCGGCGGGTTCTCCGCGCGGCGTGCGCGGACCGGCGGCACGGTGCTCACCTGGAAGGTGCCGGTGCCCGACGACGGGACGCCGCCGTTCGACACCTTCCAGTGAGGCGCGCCGTCGGGCCGGGCCGCACTGCGTCGGCGGGACCAAGCCCTGTTCTTCGAACGCCCTCCTGTGCCGCCGGGGGCGCGTGAGGCGCCCGGCGGGGTTCCGGAGGCCCGGAGGAGGCGTCTTCGCGAGAAGCCCGTGGCCGCAGGCCGTCCGTTGAGGACCTTCCGCCGCTCGACGGGCGGGGATGTCGACGCGGGGCCGGGGGTTCCCGCCCTCGAAGGACACCGAGCAGGGCGGCCGGGCTGCGACCGCAGGCCGCCCTTTGAGGGCGGTGGCGGGCTACGGGCGGGCCGCGATGCCGCGGGGCCCACCGAAGCACGGCCTAGTAGCGGCGCCCGCGGAGCTCGGCGACCAGAACCGCCGCCTGGGTGCGGCGCTTGAGGTCGAGCTTGGACAGCAGGGCCGACACGTAGTTCTTGACGGTCTTCTCCGCCAGGTAGAGGCGCTCGCCGATCTGGCGGTTGGTCATGCCCTCGCCGATGAGGTCGAGGATCTGGCGCTCCTGCGGGGTCAGCTCGGCCAGCGGGTCGGGCTCGGCCTGGGCGCCGCGCAGGCGCTCCATCATGGCCCCGGTGCTGCCGGAGTCGAGCAGCGACCCGCCGGAGGCGACGGTGCGCACGGCCCCCACCAGGTCGGCTCCGTGGATCTGCTTGAGCACGTAGCCGGCGGCCCCGGCCATGACGGCGTCGTACAGGGCGTCCTCGTCGGCGAACGAGGTGAGCATGAGGCAGGCGATCTCGGGGTGGTCGGAGCGGATCTCCCGGCACACCTGGACTCCGGACCCGCCGGGCAGGCGCACGTCCAGGACCGCGACGTCGGGGACCACGACCGGGATGCGGGCCAGCGCCTGTTCGGCCGTGCCCGCCTCGCCGACGACGGTCATGTCGTCCTCGGTCTCCAGGAGCGCGGCGACCCCGCGCCGGACCACCTCGTGGTCGTCCACCAGGAACACCCTGATGGGCTTGTGAACGCCCCCGCCGCCACCGCCCGACATGCCGCTCATCCTCATCCCTGTGCCATCCCTGCGTCGCCGCGCCTCGGACACGTCTCCGGCATAGACGGTAGTACGTGCGAGGGGGCGCGCGGGGGCCATATGACACAGAACTCGCCCAACAAAGGTCCTGTATGCGGACATATCACCCAAGTTGCGGGCGAAAACTCTGAGATCGCCCGCCTCCGGGGCCGCGTTCAGCGGCGGTCCCCCGCCAGTTCCAGGGCCCGGCAGGCCGCCAGCACCCGGGCGTCGGCATGGCGGGGGCCCACCACCTGGAGCCCCACCGGCAGCCCCGCCGAGGTGAACCCGCACGGCACGCTCGCCGCCGGCTGCTGGGTCATGTTGAACGGGTGGCTGAACCCCGCCCACACCGTCCACCGCTCCCCCGCCAGACCCGGCGGGCACTCCCGCCCCGCCTCGAACGCCCCGAACGGCGCCGCCGGGGTGAGCAGCAGGTCGTACTCGGCGTGGAAGCGGCCCATCCGGGCGCCCATCTCCATCCGCAGCGCCATCGCCGTCAGGTAGTCCTGCGCCGAGTAGGCCAGCCCCTCCTCGATGATCTCCGCCAGGCCCGGGTCGAACAGGTCGCGGTCGGCACCGGTGACGTGTTCGGTGGCCTTGGCCGCGCCCGAGTACCACAGCACGTGGAACTCCGGCCGGGCGTCGGGCAGGCCGGGGTCGGCCTCCGTCACGTGCGCGCCCAGGTCGGCCAGGGTGTCGGCGGCGGCCGCGACGGCCGCCGACACCTCCGGGTCCACGGCGAGCCCGCCCAGGGTCGGGGAGAGCGCGACGCGCAGCCCGCGCACCAGGTCCTCGGGGTCGGTGCGCAGGCGCACGTCGGCCAGGCCCGGCTCCGGCGGGGCCAGCGCCGCCCAGTCGCGGGGGTCCGGGCGGGCCATGGTCTCCAGCATGAGCGCGGTGTCGCCGACGGTGCGGGTCATCGGCCCGGTGTGCGCCAGCGAGCCGAAGGGGCTGGCGGGGAAGTGCGGGACCAGCCCCCAGGTGGGCTTGATCCCGACGATCCCGCTGAACGCGGCGGGGATGCGGATGGAGCCGCCGCCGTCGGTGCCGGTGGCCATGGGGACCGCGCCCGCGGCCACCGCGGCGGCCGAGCCGCCGCTGGACCCGCCCGGTGTGGTCGCCGGGTCCCACGGGTTGCGGGTGACCCCGGTGAGCGGGGAGTCGGTGACGGCCTTCCAGGCCAGCTCGGGTGTGGTGGTCTTGCCGACGAAGACCGCGCCGGCCTCCCGCAGCCGGGCCACCGCCGGGGAGTCCTCGTCCCAGGCGCCGGAGCGCGGGGAGGTCAGGGAGCCCTTGAGGGTGGGGTGGCCGCGCAGCAGGTGGACGTCCTTGACGGCGACCGGCACCCCGTCGAGCGGCCCCAGGGGCTCCCCGCGCTCCCAGCGGGCCGCGGACTCCCGGGCGGCGGCGCGGGCCTCCTCCGCCAGGACCAGGCAGAAGGCGTTGAGGACGGGTTCGGTGCGGTCGATGCGGGCCAGGGCCGCCTCGACCGCCTCCACCGGGGAGGCGTCCCCGGCGGCGTAGGCGGCCAGGAGGTCCTCGGCGGACGCGGCGGACGGGTCGGCCACCGGACCGGTGTGCGCCCGGGCGCCGACGGGCGCCGATGCGGCCGCGGCGGTCGAGTCGGAACGGATCGTCACTTCGGCCTCCCGGTAGGGGCTCAGCCGGGTACGTAGCCCCGGCGCTTGTCGACGACGTTGCGCGGTTCGCGCCCGTCGAGGTAACGGGAGAGTTCGTCCAGGAACAGGTCGACCAGCGCCTCGCGCCAACCGATCACGTCCCCCGCCATGTGCGGGGAGACCACCGAGCCCGGCAGTCCCCACAACGGGTCGATGGCCTTGAGGGGCTCGCGCTCGAACACGTCCAGCGCGGCCCCCGCGATGACGCCGGAGTCCAGGGCGACGACCAGGTCCGACTGGTCGACGACGGGGCCGCGCGCCACGTTGATGAGCCGGGCGGTCGGCTTCATCAGGTGCAGGAAGGTGCGGTCGACCAGGCCGCGGGTCGCGTCGGTGAGCGGGGCGGCGACGATCACGTGGTCGGCCGCGGGGAGCTCGCCGAACAGGGTCGGCTCCCCCTGCGGTCCGCGCTCGGCGGTGCTGGAGAGCACCACGTCGCCGAAGTCGGGGTCCCCGGTGCGGGCGCGGCTGCCCGAGGCCCGCACCCGCACGCCCACGGCGGTGAGCAGGCGGGCGGTGGCGCGGGCGATGGGGCCGGTGCCGACGATGAGGGCGCGCGAGCCCGCCACCCGCTCGGTCTCGCGGTGCTCCCAGCGGCGTTCGCGCTGGTACTCCAGGGTCCGGGGGAGGTCCTTGGCGAAGGCGATGACCAGGCCCAGGACGTATTCGGCGATGGGCTGCTCGAAGACCCCGCGCGAGTTGGTGACCACCACGTCGGACTCGACCAGGCCGGGGAACATGAGGTTGTCGACCCCGGCGGTGGCCGCGTGGACCCGGGCCAGGGAGTCGGCCTTGGGCCAGGCGGCGGCCAGGGCCTCGGAGAACAGGTCCCAGACCAGCAGGAAGTGCGTGCCCGGCAGCTTGGCGGAGAAGTCGTCGGCGGTGGCGTACACGACCTCGCCCAGGCCCGGGTGCCCGTCGATCCGCTCCCGACCCGGCGGCAGGTCGTCGCCGTGCAGGATCAGCAGCCGGGGGCTGTCGGGTGGGGAAGGGGCGGCACTGTTCACGGGCCTCGCGCTCTCCGGTCGGCGTCAGGGAAACGCTGGCGGGGCCCACGGCGGTCCCCGCACGGGCCACGCTAGAAAGCGGACGTGGGATTGTCAACAATCGACAAACCGGTGCCCCTCCGACGATCCGGACGCCCCGATCCCGCCCCGACCTCCTTCTTGTATCGGGAGAGCCCTGGATCGTAAGATTGTCGACAATCAACAACCCGGAGGATCCCCGGGTGCCCGGACACCGTCCCGCCGGTCCCGACCCCGTCGCCCGGCCGCCACCGAAGGGACCCCGAACCCCAGTGCCCAGGTACATGAGCATCACCCTGCCCCTCCGCGGGGTGTCCTGTGTCGCGGAACTCCTCGAACAGGACGCGCCGCGCACCTGCGAGGCGGTGTGGGAGGCGCTGCCCCAGGGCGACGCCGTCCAGCACGCCAAGTACGCGCGCAACGAGGTCTACACGATGGTGCCGAGGTTCGCCGAGGTCGAACCCGGCCTGGAGAACCCCACGGTCACACCGATCCCCGGCGACGTCGTCTACTTCTCCTTCGACGGGGGCATGCTCGACCGCGCCTTCAAGGAGGACAAGGGGATCGGCCACCTGCCCGGGGTCATCGACCTCGCCCTCTTCTACGGCCGCAACAACCTGCTGCTCAACGGGGACGTCGGGTGGGTGCCAGGCAACGTGTTCGCCACCGTCGTGGAGAACCTCCCCGCCATGGCGAAGGCGTGCGACGACGTCTGGCGCTCCGGCAGCGTCGGCGAACGCCTCGTCTACGAACGACTGGACCGCTGACGGCACCCGCGCGGCGGGCCACGACAGGAAGAACCGAGGAGGTGAGCGACCGATGCTCGTCCAGGAGCCCTTCGACGGACCGGCGGCCGAACGCCCGACCCCGCTGCAGACCGGGGTGGGGATCGTGGCGCCCTACGATTTCGCGCTCGACCGCGAGCTGTGGCGGTGGACGCCCGACGACGTGTCCCTGCACATGACGCGCCTGCCCTACGTCCACGTCCCGGTGACCGTGGACCAGGCGGCGGCCCTGTGCCTGCCGGAGGGCGTCACGCCCGCCGTCCGCGCGCTGCTCACCCCCGAGCCCTCGGCGGTCGGCTACATGTGCGCCTCCGGGAGCTTCGTCCACGGCGCCGCGGGCGAGAGGGAGCTGCGCCGGACCATGGCCGAGGCCGGCGCGCCCGCCGCGGTCACCACCTCCGGCGCGCTGATCGAGGCGCTGGCCCTCCTGGGCGCCGAGCGCGTCGCCGTCGTCACGCCCTACGTCGACGAGGTGACCGACCGCCTCCTGGGCTACCTGGGGGAGCACGGCGTCGGTGTGACCTCCAGCGTGGGCCTGGGGCTGCTGGAGCACATCTGGCGGGTCGCGTACGACGTGATCGCCCGCGCGGTCCACGAGGCCGACCGGCCGGAGGCGCAGGCGGTCTTCGTGAGCTGCACCAACGTGCTCACCTACGACATCATCGCCCCCCTGGAGAGGGAGCTGGGCAAACCGGTGGTCACGGCCAACCAGGTGACCATGTGGGCGCTGCTGCGCGCCGTGGGGCGGCGCCCGGTGGCTCTCGGGCAGAGCCTGGCCGAGACCGCGGCGCCCAGCGCCGCATGAACCCGTGGCGGGAGGCCACAGTGAGGAGGACACCATGACCCGCGTCGGATTCCTCTACCCGGGGCACAGCGCGGAGAGCGACTACAAGGCCTACGAGGGCCTGCTCGGCGGCGGCGTCGAGCTGCCCGTGGTGCACACCCTGATGCGCGAGGACGCCCACCGCGTGGACGCGCTGCTCGACATCGGCGGCGAGGACGTACTGGCCGAGGGCGCCCGGGAGGCGGCGGCGCTGGGGGTGGACGCCACCGTCTGGGCCTGCACCAGCGGGAGCTTCGTGTACGGCCCGGAGGGGTCGCTCCGCCAGGTCGAGTGGGTCCGGCGGGCGGCGGGGACGCCGGCGTCGAGCACCTCGTGGGCCTTCGTGCACGCCCTCGTCGGGCTGCGGGTGTCCCGGGTGGCGGTCGCGGCCACGTACCCCGAGGACGTGGCCGGCCGGTTCGTCGGCTTCCTCGCCGCGGCGGGGGTCGAGGTGGTGTCCCTGGCCAGCCACGGCATCGCCACCGCCGCGGAGGTCGCCCACCTCGACCCGGACGAGGTCGTCGACTTCGTCATCTCCAACGACCACCCGCGCGCGGGGGCCGTGCTCGTCCCGGACACCGCCCTGCACAGCGCGCACCTGATCGAGCCGCTGGAGGCCCTGCTCGGCAAGACCGTGCTCACGGCCAACCAGGTGAGCGTCTGGGAGGGGCTGCGCCTGGCCGGCGACGCCCGGCCGCGGGCGAACGGTCCGGGGCGGCTCTTCCGTACCGGGGCCGCCGAGGTCGCGAGTATGCTGCCGCAGGTCTGATCCCCGGGCGATCCGCGTGCCCGGAGGTCGGCGAGAACATCGAAAAGGAGGCGGAACATGCCCGCCCACGGTCAACTCACCCCCGTTCCCCGCAGGTCCACCGCCGAACTCATCGCCGAGCAGCTGCGCTCGGCGATCATGTACGGCTCGCTCGCCCCGGGGGACCAGCTCGGCGAGGCCGACCTGGCCGGGAGGCTGGGGGTGAGCCGCGGCCCCCTGCGCGAGGCCATGCAGCGGCTCGTCCAGGAGGGCCTGCTGCGCAGCGAGCGCCACCGCGGGCTGTTCGTGCGCGAGCTGACCCCGGACGACGTGCGCGACATCTACGTGGCGCGGCTGGCCGTGGAGCGCACCGCCTGCGAGCTGATCATGCGCGGCAACCGGGGCGAGGCCGTCGCCCGGCTCACCCCGGCGGTGCAGCGCCTGGCCGAGGCCGCCGCCACCGGCGACCGGCGCGCCATGAGCGACGCCGACCAGGAGTTCCACCGGACCCTGGTGAGCTGTTCCGGCAACGGCCGCCTGGAGCGGATGGCGCAGACCCTGCTGGTGGAGACCCGGATGTGCCTCACCGTGATGCAGGAGGTCTACCCCGAGCCCGCCGAGCTGCTGGAGGAGCACCGGCGCCTCCTCGACGCCATCGCCGACGGCGCCGAGGAGCGGCTGCTGCACCTCATCGAGACCCACATGACCGACACCGTCGCCCGCATCAACAACGGCGCCCCGCCCGCCCCCTAGGAACGGTCGGCGCCGCCGGACGCCTCCGCGCGGCGCAGGCGGTCGGCGGCGTCGAGGGCCGTGAGGCGCTCGTACTCGGCCGGAGAGATGAGCACGCCCTGCGGTCTGCGGTAGGCGCCGACCACGATCGGCTCGTGCCCGGGGTCCGCGGACAGCTCGGCGAGGAGTTCCGGCAGGCGGGTGCGGGCCTCGGCGACTCCGAGGACGGTGGGGATCTTCGCGCTCATGAATGAATTGTACAAGAAGTTGTACAACTCTCCACGGGCGAAGATCCCCCGCGCGTTCAGAGGCCGCCGATCCCCACGTACTTGGTGTCGAGGAACTCGTCGATGCCGACGCGGCCGCCCTCGCGGCCCAGGCCGGAGTGCTTGACGCCGCCGAACGGGGCGGCCGGGTTGGAGACCACGCCCTGATTGAGGCCGACCATGCCGGTCTCCAGGGCCTCGCTCACCCGCAGCGCCCGGTTGAGGTCGCGGGTGTAGAGGTAGCTGACCAGGCCGAACTCGGTGTCGTTGGCGGCGTGCAGCGCCTCCTCCTCGGTCTCGAAGGTGAGCACCGGGGCGACCGGACCGAAGATCTCCGTGGTGGACAGCTCGCTGGCGAACGGCACGTTCGCCAGCACCGTCGGCCGGTAGAAGTGGCCCGGGCCGTCGCCCGGACCGCCGCCCACCAGGACGGTGGCGCCGCGTTCGACGGCGTCGTCCACCAGGTGCTGCACCTTCTGGCGGGCCTTGTCGTCGATGAGCGGGCCCACGTCCACCCCGTCGTCCAGGCCGCGCCCCAGGCGCAGGGCGCCCATGCGCTCGCTCAGCCTCCGGGAGAACTCCTCGGCGATCCCCGCCTGGGCGTAGATGCGGTTGGCCGCCGTGCACGCCTCGCCGATGTTGCGCATCTTGGCGAGCATCGCGCCGTCCACCGCCGCGTCCAGGTCGGCGTCGTCGAACACCAGGAAGGGCGCGTTGCCGCCCAGCTCCATGGAGGTGCGCAGCACCTGGCCCGCGCTCTGCTCCAGCAGGCGTCGGCCCACGGCGGTGGAGCCGGTGAACGACAGCTTGCGGATGCGGCCGTCGCTGAGCAGCGGCTCGGTGACCGCCCCCGGGTCGGTGGTGGGGATGACGCTCAGCACGCCCTCGGGCAGCCCCGCCTCGGCGAGGATCCCCGCCAGGGCCAGCGCGGACAGCGGCGTCTGGTGGGCGGGCTTGAGGACCATGGTGCAGCCCGCGGCGACGGCCGGGCCGATCTTGCGGGTGCCCATGGCCATCGGGAAGTTCCACGGGGTGATGAGCATGCACGGCCCGACCGCCTGGCGCATGATCAGGAACCGGGACTTGCCGTCGGGCGAGGTGGCGAACCCGCCCTCGACGCGCACCGCCTCCTCCGAGAACCAGCGCAGGAACTCGGCGGCGTAGGCGATCTCGCCGCGCGCCTCGGCCAGGGGCTTGCCCATCTCCAGGGTCATGAGGACGGCCAGGTCCTCCTGGCGCTCCATGAGCAGCTCGTAGGCGCGGCGCAGGATCTCCCCGCGTTCGCGCGGCGCCGTGCGCGCCCACGACGGCTGGGCCCGGTGCGCGGCCTCCAGCGCGGCCAGCGCGTCCTCCTTGCCCGCGTCCGCGACGGTGCAGAGCACCTCCCGGGTGGAGGGGTCCTCCACCTCGAAGGCCGCCCCGGACGCGGCGTCGCGCCAGCGCCCTCCGATGAACAGGCGCTTCTCCACCTGTGCGACGACCCGTGCTTCCCGATCCGACATGTTCACAGCTCCCGGTTCTCCATCGTGCGGGCCCCGCGGCCGTGCGCCGGCCCGGTGCCGTTGGGTCAGACCTGCCCGGCGTGCGCCCCCTGGACACCGCCGCGGCCGGATGTTTCCATAGCCGTGTCGATTGTCGACAATCCTACGGAACCGCGCGACAACGAAACGAGGCATCGCATGGCGGAGCTCTCCCCTGTCCTCAAGCAGGCCACTCCGGTGGTCGCGGCACGAGGCGAGGGCGCCCACATCTACGACGAGGACGGCCGCCGCTATCTCGACTTCACCGCCGGCATCGGCGTCACGAGCACCGGCCACTGCCACCCCCGGGTGGTGGCCGCCGCGCAGGAGCAGGTGGCCACACTCGTCCACGGCCAGTACACGACCCTGCTGCACCGCCCGCTGCTGAAGCTCACCGAGCGCCTGGGCGGGGTGCTGCCCGCCGGGATCGACCGGCTGTTCTACGTCAATTCCGGGAGCGAGGCCGTGGAGGCGGCGCTGCGGCTGGCCCGGCAGGCCACCGGGCGCCAGAACGCGGTCGTGTTCCAGGGGTCGTTCCACGGCCGGACCATGGGCGCGGCGTCGCTCACCACCTCCGGGACCAAGATCCGCGCGGGCATCGGGCCGCTGGTGCCCGGGGTGGTCGTCGCCCCCTTCCCCTACGCCTACCGGCTGGGGATGTCGGAGGCGGACGCCGTCGCGTACGCCCTGCGGGAGTTCGACGAGCTGCTCATCACGGTGACCTCGCCGCAGGACATCGCGGCGGTGTTCATCGAACCGGTCCTGGGCGAGGGCGGGTACGTCCCCGCCCCCGACGCCTTCCTCCAAGGGCTGCGCGAGCGCGCGGACGCGCACGGGTTCCTGCTGGTCGTCGACGAGGTGCAGACGGGGTTCGGGCGCACCGGGACGTTCTGGGGGCACGAGCCCTCCGGGATCGTCCCCGACATCGTCATCACCGCCAAGGGCCTGGCCAGCGGGTTCCCGCTGTCGGCGATCGCCGCGCCCGAGGCGGTCATGGCCAAGGCCTGGCCCGGCTCCCAGGGCGGGACCTACGGCGGCAACGCCGTCTCGTGCGCCGCCGCGCTGGCCACCCTCGACGTGATCGAGGAGGAGGGGCTGGTGGACAACGCCGCCCGCATGGGCGAGCGGCTGCGCCAGGGCCTGGAGAAGGTGGCGGCGGCCTCGCCGCTGATCGGCGACGTGCGCGGCCGGGGGCTGATGCTGGCCAGCGAGTTCACCACCGACGGCCGCCCCGACGGCGCCGCGGCGCTGCGTGCCCAGCAGGCCGCCGTCCGCAACGGGCTGCTGCTGCTGACCTGCGGTCCGGCGGGGAACGTGGTGCGGATGATCCCGCCGCTCATCGTCGACGGCGAGCAGGTCGACGCGGCGCTCGCCGTCTGGGAGGCGTCGGTGGCCGAGGCCTCGGCGTAGCCGGGGCGGGGGCGGGTGTCAGGCCATGAGCGCGAGGTCGACCAGCATGAAGAACCCGAGCCCGAGCGGGACCAGGACGGCGAACACCGCCAGCGCCCGCGCCCGGCCCGCCCACCCGCTCCCGCCCAGCAGCAGGGGGACGGCCAGACCCAGCAGTGCCTGGGACCAGGCCGTCCCGAGCATGTGCGTGAAGTGCTCCCAGTTCGCGAGCTTGAAGACGCCCTCGGCGGCCAGGACCGCGCCGAGCAGCCCCACCGCGGCCGCCCGCCACCAGCCGTCCCGGTTCCGCCACACGGCCCCGGCCAGCCCGAACACCGGCCCGGACAGCGCGCCGCAGGCCATCCACACCAGCGGCGCGTGAAGGTCCTGGGCGCCCAGCCACAGCAGCGAGGCGGATCCGTAGTAGCCGATCACCGCCCCCCACTGGGTGAGCAGCCCGGCCACGGCGCACGCCCACGGGCGGGCGGCGGCGCCGGCCGCCCCCGCGGCGAACGCGGCGGCCGACCAGACCGCGGCGGAGTTGCCGAGCCACGCCACGGCGTCGGGCAGCAGGCCCTGGGCGACCATGGTGGCGAGGCCGATGATGAGGCCGCCCATCCCGGACAGGAGGAGCAGGGCCCAAAGGGGGACCGCCCGCTCGGGGGCGGGGTCCTGCACGGGCGCGGTTTCGGTGCTCATACACGGCCTATCGCGTCCTCCCCGCCCACTGGTTCCCGGTCCCGAACCGTGTGCACCGGCTGCGCACCGCCCCTCCCCGGCCATGGCGCCGGTCCGGGAGATCTGGCACCATGGCGGCCATGACCACACCCCGAAAGGCCGATGCCGCGTAGACGGCCGGGAAAGCTGCGTGAACGGCAGCCGGAGATCCGCTTCTGGGAAGACCCTCCCCCGGTACGGATCCGCGGGCTCTCCGCCCGCACCAGCCTTCTGATCCATCGGGGCGAAGGGCTCTCGAAGGACCCCTACCTCTTTCTCGGCGCCACGAGCCGTGCCCTGCGCCGTTACAGGGCGTTCTCGTCGCCGCCGGGAAGGCGCCCCCGCTATCCGCAGAACGCCCTATGTTCGTGCCGCGGCTGCTCCTACGACGATGTGAGGCACGCCCGCGACGTCCTCGACGCGGTGATGCGGGAGCTGCCCCGCAGGGCCCGATCCGAACTCGGGCGCCGTGTGGCCGCCTTGGACGCCCTGTACCTCCGAAGGACTCTGCCGGACCCGTTCGCCCACGACCGCCAGTGGCGTGCCGATCTCTGGTGGCGGCGGCGCCTCTCCAGCGCCTGGGAGGGCGGGTGAGGTCCGCCCGTCGGCCGTTCGCGTCGCCGGGGCCGCCGAAGCCGTGGACGCCGCCCGGACGCGGATGCCCGCGGTCCGGCCCGTGGGCGGTGAACGTGCGATGCGGCCCTGACGGGGCCTTCGCGCGGGGCGGCACAAAAGAAGCCGCCCGCCCTGGTCTCCCAGGTCGGGCGGCTTCTCCACTGTCTCATGGTGGCGCACTCGGGAGGATTCGAACCCCCAACCTTCTGATCCGTAGTCAGATGCTCTATCCATTGAGCTACGAGTGCAGGTTGTTCAGTTGTCGTCGCCCTGGCGGACCGTGTCCTCCCTGGCGACGTCTCCGACTCTATCACGGTGCAGGAGTGGCTTCGCGCCATTTATGCGTGTGACCCCCGCCATCCGGGCCCGGCGCCGCGCTCGGGGCGAAGGGGGCCGGGGCCCGGTCGTCGACCGGGCCCTTCGGCGGGTGCGGCCGGGGGCCGGTCAGGAGGCGTCGGCCGTGGCCGGGGCCTGCCAGGCGAAGCCGTCCGGGTCGGCGCAGGAGCCGATGTCGCCGCCGATCAGCAGACCGTGCGGGCCGCTGCCCTGCGGGTCGACGCCGATGGTCTTGGCGAGGGCGCGGCACCGGTAGAGCGACAGCTTGACCGAGCCCGGGTCGGTGGCGAACTCCGCGTAGGAGCGGCCGAAGCTCTTGGACACGGTCAGGCCGCGGCCGGCGTAGAACTTCTTGGTGGCGGCCACGTCCTCCACCCCCAGCAGGAGCACGACCTCGTCCACCTTCCCGGTGGCCGGCCCGGTGTTCTTCTTGGCGGAGGTGGCCAGCTGCCAGATCGCCCCGTCCGGGGCCTGGACGATGCCGCCGTATCCCCACATCGACTTGGCGGCGGGCTTGAGGACCGTGGCGCCCGCGGCGAGCGCGGACTCGAAGAGGACGTCGACGTCGGCGGGCTGGGACGTGATCAGCGACAGGGTGAACCCGCGGAAGCCCGAGGCGGGCTCGGCGGCGGTGCGCGTGCGGACCAGACCGCCCAGGTCGAAGGCGGTGGCGTAGAAGCGGTCGGCGGCCTCGGTGTCGGCCGCGTCGAGGGTGATGGAAGCGATGTTCGTCATGGTCACAACGCTAGAAGCCGGCCCCCTCCCGGCGCTTCTCGATTCCTGACCGGTCGTCCGGCGGCTCCTTGGGCCACCCCTGGCCGCGCGCACGGCGGGGCGGTGCGAGAACGTGGGTCCACGCCGTTCGTGTGACCCCCGTCGCACACGGGCGCGCGACCCCCGGATGCGACGGGAACACAGGGAGAGACATGTCCACACCAGCCACCGTGATCATCTCCGGAGCCCGCGTGTTCGACGGAGAGGGCTTCCTGCCGCGGGCGGACGTCGCGTTCGCCGGGGACACCGTGCTCGAGGTCGGCCCGGACCTGGCCGCCCGGTACCCGGACGCGCGCACGGTCGACGCGACCGGCAGCACCGTCCTGCCCGGCATCATCGACCTCCACGTGCACATGACGACACAGCACGCGGGCTCGCTCAACGCGTTCGCCGAACCGTTCTCGCTCCAGTTCTACAACTCGGCCGCGTACCTGAAGCGCACGCTGGAGGCCGGGGTGACGACCGTGCGCGACGCGGGCGGCACCGACCTGGGGGCCAAGGTCGCCGTCGAGTCGGGTGTCATCCCCGGGCCGCGGCTGCGGATCGCGGTCACGATCATGAGCCAGACCGGCGGGCACGGCGACACGCGGCTGCCGTCGGGGGCCGACGGACCGATGCTGGCCCCGCACCCCGGGCGCCCCTCGGGGGTGGCCGACGGCGTCGAGGAGGTCCGCAAGACCGTGCGCACGATCCTGCGGGCGGGCGCCGACCAGATCAAGATCTGCTCCACGGGCGGGGTGCTCTCACCCGCGGACGACCCGCGGCACTCCCAGTTCACCGAGGACGAGATCCGCGTGATCGTGGAGGAGGCCGCGGCGCAGGGGACCTACGTCATGGCGCACGCGCAGGGCAGCGAGGGCATCAAGAGCGCCCTGCGGGCCGGGGTTCGCTCCATCGAGCACGGCATCTACCTCGACGAGGAGGCGATCGGGCTCTTCCTCGATCGGGACGCCTACCTCGTGCCGACGCTGGCCGCCCCGCTGGCGGTGATCGAGCGCGCGCAGCAGCCGGGTTCGGGGTTGTCCCAGGCCGTCATCGACAAGGCCCATCGGGTGGTGGACACGCACCGGGAGTCGGTGGCCAAGGCGATCGCGGCCGGGGTGAAGGTCGCCATGGGCACCGACTCGGGGGTGGGCCCGCACGGGGCCAACCTCCAGGAGCTCGCTCTGCTGGCCGACCTGGGCATGGGCCTGGTGGACGTGCTGCGGGCGAGCACGTCCGTGGCCGGGGAGCTCATCCGTGGGGCGGAGGTCGGCCGGCTGGCGCCGGGGTACGCCGCCGACGCGGTCGTGCTGGACGGGGAGCTCACCGAGGCCGACCAGCTGGCGCTGCTGCCGTCGCTGGTGCGGCAGGTGTGGAAGGACGGGGCGGAGGCGTTCACCCGGTCCTGACGGCGGGGGCCGGGGCGTCGTCGAGCCAGCGGCCGTCGCGCATGAGCGTGCGCCCCGGCATCTCGTTCACCTCGCGCCAGGCCTGGACGCGGTGCGGCCGGATCAGGAAGTACCCGTATCCGTCCAGTTCGCGCGGGTCGAACCCGGTCCGCTCCGCGAACGCGTCCCCCGTTCCCGGCGGGAGGCCGGCGAGGTCCGCCCGTGCGACGGTGCCGTCGATCATGACGACGTCGCGGGTGGGGCCGAGGCCGACCCGCACCCGGCCTCCGGCCGACAGGTTGCGGCCGGTGACCGAGGCGAGGGACGTGGAGACCAGCAGCGCGGAGCCGTCCCACAGGTAGGAGAGCGGGAGGAGGTGGGCGCCGTCCTCTCCCGCCGTCGCGAGCCAGAGGTCGATGTCGCCCTCCAGCCTCGCCCGGGTGTCCCGGATCCTGTCCCGGAGGCTGCGCGGCGGCGTGTTCGTCAAGGTTCTCTCCCCGGTTCCGGGTCGGGCCCCTCCCTTCGGGGAGGGGCCTGTCGTTCGTGTCGGTCGAAGGCGCGGCGCCGGCCGGGCCTCAGGTGGCCGGCGGCCCCGGGGGCGGCTCCGTCCGGCGCCTGACCGGCCGCGTGACCTGCTTGGCCACGCACTGCGGAAGCCCCTGCGCCGAGTCGGCGGCCGCGGTCCGGTAGGCGCTGGGCGACATGCCGAACAGCTCGGTGAAGCGGGTGCTGAAGGTTCCCAGCGACGAGCAGCCGACCACGAAGCAGACCTCGGTGACGCTGAGGTCGCCGCGGCGCAGCAGGGCCGCCGCGCGTTCGATGCGGCGCGTCATCAGGTACGAGTACGGGGACTCGCCGTAGGCCTGCCGGAAGCTGCGGCTGAGGTGGCCCGCGGACATGTGCGCGCCGCGGGCGAGCTCCTCGACGTTGAGCGGCTGCGCGTACTCCCGGTCGATCCGGTCCCGGACGCGGCGCATCAGGGCGAGGTCGGCCAGGCGCTGCGCCTCGGCCCGGGCGTCGCCCCAGGCGGGACGGCACATGGGGGCTCCTTTCCGCCGGTGTCCGGCTCAGCGGACCTCTTGGACGCGGACCAGGTTGCCCGCGGGGTCGCGGAAGGCGCAGTCGCGCACGCCGTACGGCTGCTCGGTCGGCTCCTGGACGACCTCCGCGTCCTGGGCCTGCACCTTGTCGAAGGTGCCGTCGAGGTCCCGGGTGGCCAGCAGGATCCAGCCGTAGGTGCCCTTGGCCATCATCTCCGCGATGGTACGGCGCTCGTCCTCGCTGATCCCGGGATCGGCGGCCGGGGGCGCCAGGAGGATCGACGTGTCGGGCTGGCCGGCGGGTCCCACGGTGATCCAGCGCATCCGGCCCTGGCCGACGTCGCTGCGCACCTCGAAGCCGAGGATGTCGCGGTAGAAGGCCAGGGACGCGTCCGGGTCCTCGTGCGGGAGGAAGCTGGTGTGAATCGTCAGGTCCATGGCGTCAGACTAGGCCCGCTGCTCCGGGCCGCGCTTCTCGATTCCTGACCGGCTCCGGCCGGAGCGCGGCGGCGGGGGCTCGAGCGATTCCCCGGCCGGGTGCGCCGGAGCGGTCCACCGCCGTCCCCGGGAGCGCCCCTCCCGGCGGGGACGCCCCTCCGGTGTTCGGCGTCGAGCGCGGTAAGGAGTTCCGTGCCGCGGGGTCTGACCGGGTGCGGGCCCGTCCGGGCCCGCACCCGGCGGGTCAGAGGTCGACCCGGAAGAGGGTGGTGGTGCCGGAGACCTCGTTGGCGACGGCCAGCAGCGGCGTCCCGGGGATCGGCGAGTCCTCGGCCGCGATGAACGTCAGGCCCTCGGGTCCCAGGTCCAGGGCCTCGGGGGTGCCCGGCTCCGCGGAGAAGTCGCGGTTGTTCACGTAGTCCACGAAGGAGGCGCCGGCCGGGTCTGTGACGTCGTAGATCATGATGCCGCCGACCCGCTCCAGGCCGATGAAGGCGTAGACGCGGCCGCCGGCCTCGCCGAGGGTGAGGCCCTCGGGCTCGGGGCCCTTGTCGTCGCTGCGGCCGTCGAACTGGTTCTCGGTGTGGTTCGAGTTGAAGAAGTCCGGGTTCTCCTCGGCGATGACGCGCTCGAACTCGGAGCCGGAGTCGAAGACCAGGTCGCCGCCGGTGGTGAAGATCGAGAAGGAGCGGCCGCCGAAGGAGTACAGCTCGTCGTGGCAGTCCGCCCCCTCGCGAAGGCCCTCGGCGGCCGAGACCGTCAGGCGGCCGAGGGCCTCGTCGCGCTGGAGGTCGGCGGTGGTGAGGCCGTTGGCGTCGAGGTAGGGCCGCAGGCGCGGGGAGTCCTCGCACAGTTCGAGGTCCTTGACGCGGGCCTCCTCCGAGTAGCCGTCCCAGTCGCGGACGTCGCCCTCGTTGGCGGTGACCAGGAGGCTGCGGCCCCGGTGGCGGTACATGTCGAAGCCGTCGGGCTGGTACATGCCGTACACCGGGACCCCGCGCAGGTCGATGCCGCCGTCGCGGTTGGAGGGGTCCAGCTCGTTGCCCGGCTCCAGGTGGTCCTTGACGCCGAACGGGACGATGTCCGTGACCTCGGCGGTGCGCAGGTCGACCACCGCGAACGCGTTGGCCTCCTGGAGCACCACGTGGGCGCTGTAGGCGGTGTCCGCGACGATGTACTCGGGCTCCAGGCTGCGGGCGACCCGGCCCGGGGTGCCCGGCTCGCCGGTCGACAGGTCCGGGCCGAACACCCGGACCCCCTCGGGGAGCTCGCGGTCGCCGTCCCAGGCGCGGAAGTCGGCGGTGCGCACGTCCCGCTGGGTGACCGCGGCCGGGCGGCGGTTCACCTTGACGATGCTGACGGAGCCCTCGGGGTCGACCGTGTAGTCGTCGTTCGGCTCGCCCTCGTTGGCGACCAGGAGGAGGCGCCCGTCCGGGGTGAAGGTCGCCATGTCGGGCAGGGCGCCCACGCGCACGGCGTTGAGGGCGTTGCCGCGGGTGTCGTAGAAGACCACCCAACCGGGGTCGGTCTTGTCCGCGGCCTCCACGGCGACGGCGACGGTGTCGCCGTGGACCGCGACGGAGTTGGCGACCGCGCCCTCCTCCACCACGGAGCCGTCGGCCGCCCGGACGCCCGGGGCGACCAGGTCGAAGAGCTTGACCGGTGCGGCGGGGTCGGAGATGTCGAGGACTTCGACGGTCGCGGCCAGGGCGTTGACCACGTACAGGCGCTGGGTGCGCGGGTCGTGGGCGACGATCTCGGCGGCCGCCTGGTCGAAGGCGCCGGTGGAGTAGGTGCCGAGCGGGGCGAGGGGGGTGCCGTCGGCGTGTTCGTCTGCGTGGGCCGCCGTGCCGGTGAGGGCGACGGACAGGGCCGCCGCCACCGCCGTGGTCTTGCGCATGGTGGTTCCTTCCGGGGGACGGGCGCGGACGCGCCCGGCGGAAGCCAACCAGGTACGTCCGAACGGCCGGTGTCGCCCCGGTGAAGCGCCGGGGGTCAGGACCAGGTGAGACGGCGGGCGGTGGAGGTGTCCTCCAGCGGTGAGGCGCCGTAGTGGGTGGCCAGCAGGGCCGCGCCCGGTTCGGTGGAGGTGCGGATCGCGCGGGTCGGGGCGATCCAGTGCCCCCAGGCGTCCTCGAACGCCCGGAGGTGGGCGCGGTTGCGGCCGAACAGCGCCGGGACGACGTGGTGGACGACCGGGTTGTCCGGCGGCGTTCCGTCGAGGAGGGCGCGGGCGTTCGCCTCTGTCGGGGCGGGCGGCAGCGGCCTGGGGATCAGGTACCCGGGCTCGCCGAAGACCGGGCCGAGCAGCTCCTCCAGGGCGGTGGCGAAGTCCTCGGCGGCGTCGGGGAGGGTGAACCGGTACACGCCGTCGGTGTCGATGTGGACCCGCACCCCCGAGGCACCGGTCGCGGAACGCCCCATCCCCCGGAGGGTGTCGGCGACCGCGCAGGCGTAGCGGACCGCGTCGTCGGGTCCGGCCGCCTCGGCGATCAGTTCGCGGGCCCGGCGCACGCGGGCGGCCCTCCGGACCCGGAACAGGACGGGTATCACGGCCGCGGTCGCCGCGGCCGCGAGCAGGAACCCGAGCGGTGCGATCCCCGAGAACACGACCAGCAGGACGATGAGGGCCGCCAGGGGCAGGACCGCGCCCGGGAACCCGGCCGGCAGCGCCCCGGACAGGCCGGCACCCGGCAGGAACACGCCCCGGTCCCCCGGCAGCACCCGGGGCGGGTCCGGCAGGGCGACGTCCACGCCGCGGACGGCGGGGGCGTGCCGCCTCCGCACGCGCAGGGTGGGGAGCAGGAAGTCCTCGTAGGGCTCGCCGAGGCGCCAGCGCTCGCGGGTGAGGTCGCGGCGCCCGATCCGGTCGAGCATGCGGCGGTTCAGCCCGCCGGGGTCGTCGGGCGGCGCGTACGGGGACAGGGAGGGGTCGATGTGGGCGACGCCGCTCATCACCTCGCCGTCGGCGTCCACGCCCAGGTAACCCTCGTGTTTGCGGACGAACCGGTCCCAGTCGGCGTCCCCGCGCGGGTGCTCGCCGGAGACGCACACGACCGTCCAGGTGTGCGCGGTCTTCTCCGGCCAGGACGGGTCCAGGCGCAGCGCGCGGCCGCGGCTCTGGACGACGGCGGTGGGCGTGGTCGCGGTGGTCAGGTCCACGACGGTGTTCACGCCGCGCGCGTCCCAGCCCTCGCCGAGCAGGGCGCGGGTGCCGACCAGGACGCGCGAGCCGCCGGACTCGAAGAACCGGGTGACGGCGCCCACCCTGACGCGGGGCGACCAGGAGCCCTCGATGTCGCACAGCCCGTCCGGGCGGTCGACGGCGGCGAGGTCGGCGCCGGGCAGTTCGGCGCGGGCGTACTCCAAAAAGACCATGGCCGTGCCCGGCGCCATGGCCACGGTGCGGCCGGTGAGCAGCACCGGGTCGAGGAGGTCGGTGCGGGGGTCCCCGGCCAGGGTGGTGAGCTGGAGCCGGGCCGATCCCGCGTCGGCGTCGAGGATGCCGCGCAGGGCGGCGGGCGGTCGAGACGAGGCGTGCTCGTGGTCGCACAGGACGAGCGCGCGCAGCCGCTCCCCCAGGGCCGCGTTCTCGGCGGCGAGGATCTCGACGGTGGCGTGGGCCTTGGAGTCGCTGCGGGCCAGCACCCGGTCCACCGGCGAGACGCCGCGCCGAACGCCGTTGCGGGTGAGGTGGTGGCCGATCGCGGGCAGGGCCGCACGCAGGCGCTCGCGGGCCTCGCGGTCGCGCTCGGAGGCGGTGTCCGGGGGCAGGCAGCGCTTGGCGTAGTCGTCGATGAGGGCGATCCAATCGGCCGCGGTCGGCGGGCGGCGGTGCGCCTCGAAGGGGCGGGCGCCCTCCGGGAGGTCGCACAGGCCGACGTGGTGCAGGCGCAGCACGGCGTCGGACAGGGCGGGCTCGGCCGCGGCGATCCGCGACCAGGGCACGCGCCCGCCCTCCGCGGCGTCCCGGTTCACGAACCGGGCGTCGATCCAGGGCAGCAGGTCGGTGGTGGCGAAGCCCGGCGTGAGCAGTTCGTCGCACATCCGGGAGAAGCGCTCGCCCTGGTCCTTGAGGTAGGCGAGCTCGGTGGGCGTGGGCGTGGTGAGGTAGGCCAGTTCCGCGAAGGGGGCGAGGTAGCCGGCGCGGACCAGGGCGGGGATGGAGGCCCCGGTGACGGGTTCGCCGAAGAGGCGGTCGACCAGGGCCCGCTCGGCGGCGGTGAGGTTCGTGGCCGGGGTCCCGGTCAGGCCGATGACGTGGGCGTCGGGGAGGTCGTCCAGGACCTCGGAGAGCAGGCGCCCCCACACCTGGAGCAGGTGGTGGCACTCGTCGAGCAGCACGGTGAGGGGGCCGGCGTCGTGCAGGGCCTCGACGAGCGCGCGGCCATTGGGGTGCAGCCGGTCGCGCACGGAGGCGCGGCCGCCGCCCTCCTCGTCGGTCTCGGCGTCGGGGTCGAACACCGCCAGGGACTGGTAGGTCAGGACGGTGACGTGGTGGGAGAGGTCGCGCTCGACCCCGGCGGTGCGGTCGTCGCCCTCGGGGCGCAGGGAGTCCCAGGTCCGGATCCACTGGCCCTGGATGGCGGTGTTGGGCACGAGGACGACGGTCCGGCGGTCGAGACGGCGGGCGGCCGCCAGGCCGACGAGGGTCTTGCCCGCGCCCGGCGGGAGAACGATCCACGTGCGCCGCTCCCCGGCCTCCCAGCGCGCGGCGACCGCCTCCAGCGCCTCGCGCTGGTAGGGCCGGAGGTCGGGGGGATCCGTGACTGGGGACACCCGTCCACGGTAGCGGCGGCACGCCCCACCCAGTGGGGCGAGGGGTGGCGGGGACCGCCGCGGGTCCGGAACGGCGGTACCGGAGACCGGCGTTCCCGTACACACGTCGCGGAGAACGATCCGAAGCGGTCGGCGCGGCCGGGGACAGTGGGCGGCGGCACCGGAGCACCACGACTCCGCGAATCCGAAGACCGACGCTCCCGTACACACGTCGCGGAGAACGATCCGAAGCGGTCGGCGCGGCCGGGGACAGCAGGTGGCGGCGCCGAAGCACCACGACTCCGCGAATCCGAAGACCGGCGTTCCCACGCACACCTCGGGGAGAGCGACCTCGGGGGCGCTCACGGACCCGGGGGCCCGGGATGGCCGGCGGGGCTGGGGTCAGCTGGCGGCGGCGTCGCGGACGCGGTGCCAGGCGGTGACCCAGCGGCGGCGTTCGGCCTCGTCCTCGCCGGCACAGGCGGTGACGAAGGCCATCAGGAACACGTAGCGGGGCAGCCGGTCCCCCTCCAGGACCTGGCAGAAGGTGGAGTGTTTGACGGCTCCGCCGCACAGGTACTCGAGCTCCCGGTAGGACCAGTCGCCGGCCCACACCACGTAGCGGCGCATGGTGAGGAGGAACTCGGCGGTGGTGCGGGCGTGCAGGGGGTTGGGGCGGTGCTCGTACCCGTCGATGTCGCGCAGGGGGCGCGAGCGCTCGACGGGGGCGGCCACGGGGGTGGAGAGGAGGCGGTCCAGCCATCCGGTGCCGCCGAGGGCGCGGTTCGGGCCGGTCGGTTCAAGGACGCCCGTGGGGGTCACTCCGCCTCCATTTCTTGTTCCGAGAAGGATCGTCAATCGCTGCTTCCGTGCAGGGGACACCTGGGGGTGCACAAGTGAACAGGGGGTTCAGAGAGAACACCGAAGCCGTGCGAGGACGTTGTGGAGTAACCCCGACTGTTCGGTTACCGGGAAATCTACCGGATGAACACGACAGGCGAAAGCGCCTGTGGCGTGGGCGTCCCGGCGTTCTCCGCCACACAGAGGTGTGACGCGCGGGGGTCTCTACGGAGACTCGGGAATTTTTCTCGACAAATCCATCGAATGTCATCTGAATCGCCGGGAGAAACGTCGTCGGCGACCAATGGGCGTGACGCACTTCCCACCTGGTGACACCACTCCCCTCCCCCAGTGGCCACTACGAGAGATATCCGAATACCCGGATTAAGGCCAACCGAAATGGCGATCGCGAGACCGCGACGGCGATCCGCCGCCGGAACGGCCGACGGGGCCGGGGCGCGGCCGAGGCTTCCCCCGCGCCCGCGGGCCGTCCGTGATCGCCTAGGGCGCAAGGCCCTCCGGTGTCCAGGACACGACGGTCGCGTCGTCGCGGACCTTGCCGCGGGGGTGGGCCCGCCCCTGCGGGTCGGCGTCCTCCAAGGCGCGCACCCGCTCGATCAGCGCCCCCGGCCCCTTGTCCGAAACCAGGGAGAAAGCCTGTCCCCAATCCAGGTCGCCGAAGACCTCCACCGCGCGGGTGGCGCCGTCGGTCATGAGCGCGAACCGGTCCAGGCGAGCCGTCCCGGTGAGCGCCTCGTCGGCGGCCCGCGGGTCGGAGCCCGCCGTCCAGAACCCGCCGGGGACACCGCGCAGCGCCCGGATCGCCCCCGCCGCCTCGCCGCGGCGGCGCAGCTCGGCCCGCAGGACGTCCAGCCGCGTGTCGGCCACCAGACCGACCCCGTTCACCTCCCGGACCACGCCGCTGCGCGCATCCGGCCCCGGGCCCCGTCCCGGTCCGGGCTCCGGCACGCCCCGATCGGGACGGGGATCCGGCGCCTCACCGGCGGGAGCGCGCGGCTCGGACCCCTCGCCCGGAAGGGGGCGGGGGTCGGCGATCAGGAGCACGGAGTCGGACAGCACCAGGTACTCCAGCCACCCTGGCCCGGCCATGCCCTCCGCCGGGGGCGCCCCGGTGCCGGGCCTGCCGTCCGGCACCGCCGCGCCGCTCGTGTCCGGGCCGGAGGGGTCGCCGCCGGGGTGGAGGCGGACGGCCACGACGGTGGCGGACGGGGTGTCCCGGTGGGCGAGGTCGCAGGTGTCGGCGTGCAGAGCGGCCGCCGCCCCGATCGCCTCGGCCAGCGCGGTGCGCGGCGGCAGCCCGGCGTCCATGCCCGCCAGCAGCAGGGCGCCCAGCCGCCGGACGTGCCGGGCCACCCCGTGGGAGCAGCCGTCGGCGCCGTCGGGCGGCCCGCTCACCCCGTCCAGCAGCACCGCGCAGCGCGCGGACACCGCGGCGAAGTCCTCGTTGGGGCGGTCGGCGCGGCCGGGCGCGGTGGCGATCAGGAAAGGCATCGCGGTTCCCTTCGCGGACCGGGCGGTCCCTCCGCCCGGCAGTCTGCACTCCTTCCCGCGGGCGTCGGCGGCCATCCCATCGGCGGATGAACGCCGCGGAACCGACCGCGGGCGGTCCGGCCACCGGTGCGATGGCCACCGGTAGGGCGGCCGCAGGGTGGACGGCCCCGGCTGGACTGCCACCGGCGACCCGCTCGGTCCGGGCAGGCGGCCCCGGGCGGGAGGGGCGTCGCCGGTAGTCCCCGGGACGGGGCGGGGCCCGCCCCGGGAGTGATCGGGGGCCGCGGGGCCGGGAGCGCGTCCCGGCCCCGCGGGCGTCCGCCGGCGGTCAGCGGACGACGACGGTGGTGCCCACCGCGATATGCCCCTCCTCCCGCAGCCAGTCCATGGCCGACAGGCTCACCCGCGCGCAGCCGTGCGAGGCCGGCTGCGCCGGCACGCTCGGGTACCCGTGGACGGCGATGCCGCCGTTGAAGTACATCGGCGCGTACAGCGCACCGTAGGGGCCCGGGTCCCAGCCGGACACCTGCCGGAACACCGTGTAGGTGCCGGTGGGGGTGACCGCGATCCGCTCGGAGCCGTCGGAGCCGAGGTAGGGCCTGCCGGATCCGGTGGAGGTGTTGAGCGTGTACTCCACCTCCCCGCCGGAGACCACCAGCAGCAGCTGGCGCTCCAGGTCGATCTCCAGCGCGTCACCGGAGGAGGTCGCCGATGGTCGGACCCCGTCGGCCAGGGCGGCCCGGGTGTCGGGGCCGACCACGCCGTCGCGGTCGATCCCGGCGGCCTTCTGGAGGGCGAGCACGGCCTGGGCGGTGTGGGGCCCGAACTCGCCGTCGGCGCCGTCGAGCCAGTAGCCGAGGTCGAGCAGCTGCTCCTGGAGCGCCGCGACGGCCCGCCCGGAGTCGCCGTTGCGCAGCTCGCGGACGGCGGCGTCGGCGGGCGGGGGAGCGAGCAGGAGGGCGCCCAGCAGCGCGGCGGTCAGCACCGCCAGGAGCCGGGCCGGTCGTCGGAGGAACGGGACGGAGGGTGTTCGGGGGGTTGCCATACGTCTCTTTTACCCGCCTGGGACGGATCATGGGGGATTTTCCACAGCCTGTGGAAAAAAGCGCGGGCCCGAAACCGGATCCCCGGCCGCGGGCCCGCGTTCCGCCGCGGGGGTCAGATGAAGTACGAGCTGCGCACCGGCCCCGGCGTGTCCGCGCGCCAGCGCCGGCCGGTCCGCGCCCACCCCCCGGCCACGGCCCCGACGAACCCGGCGAGCACGTCCACCGTGTCCGGCGGCCCCTCCTCACCGTTCTCCCCGGTCACTGCCTCGGCGGCGAGGACCTCCTCGGCCAGCTCGGCCTCCGGGCGCCCGTCCGCCGGGACCGTCTCCACACCGCGGGAGGGGTCCTGCACGTCCACCATCCGCATCCGCTCGCCCCACGGGCGGTGCGCGTTCTGGTGGAGCAGCGTCACCACGTCGGCCGCCGGACCCTCGGGGCGGACCCAGCTCGCGGCGTGCTCGAAGAGGATCTGCCCGTCGGGCCGCTCGAACAGCGCCCCGCGCAGCTCCGGGTCGGCGTCGTCGAGGTCGTAGGCCACCACCAGCGCGCCCGGCCGGGCCGGGTCCACCGGCAGCAGCGGCAGGCCGAGCAGCCGGGACGCGGCCAGTCCCAGGACCGTGCTGTCCCGGTCGGGCAGGGCCATGACGCCGTCCACCGCGCGCCCGGCGGTCTCCAGCACCAGCCGCAGCCGTTCCAGCCCGGTGCGGCAGTACGAGTAGTCGTCCGAGACGAACGCGTAGCGCCCCCGCATGGGCTCCTCGAACCCGTGCGGGGAAAGGTGCGCGACCACTCCCCCGTGCAGCACGAAGTGCCATCCGCGCAGGTCGGAGCCGTCCAACGGGCCGACGGCGGCGGCCGCCGCGGCCCGCTCGGCCATGGCCGCGACCCGGGCGCGGGCCGGGCCCCAGTCCGGGTCCTCGGGTTCGGGCAGGTCGGCCAGGGCCTCCCTGGCCCCGGCGAGGTCCCCGGCGGCCAGGGAGTTGTAGGCGATCAGGTACCGGCCGGGCCAGGCGGGCAGCTCGCCGTCCCACCCGCGCAGGGCGTCGGCGGCCTCCCGGTGCCGGTGGGAGTCCTCCAGCGCGGAGGCCAGCTCCCACAGGACCGGCAGGACGTCGGGGGCCAGGCCGCGGGCCCGGCGCAGCGCGGGGACGCCGACGAAGGGGATCCCGGACCCGGTCGCGGCGTATCCGAAGTCGTAGAGGGCCTTGGGGCCGTCGATGTCGGCGAGCAGGTCGGCGGCGGCCCCGGCCAGGTCGTCCGCGCCCAGGGCGCGGGAGGCGTCGCGCACCAGCGCGACCAGCTCGGGCAGCGGCAGGTCGTCGGCGTACGGGCGCAGGGAGAGGACGGCGCGCGAGGGCTCGCCCTTCGCCAGGCTCGCCCGGGCGGCGGCCAGCGGATCGTTGTCGGTCATGCTCCTCCAGGGGGGTGGGGCGGACCCGTGCGGCCCGCCCCCGGTGCGACGCGCTCGCGGACCCCCTGGTTCTCATCCGCCCCTTCAGGCGCCGCCGGTCCGGCTGCCCAGGGTGGCGGCGACCTGTGCGAGCGCCCGGCAGCGGGCGAACTCCACCGGCGTGAACGGTGTTCCGGAGCGCCGGACGACCAGCACCCGGCCGTCGGGGGCGGGCAGTGTCATCACGGTGCCGGACAGGTCCTCGCGCCCCAGGCCGACGGGCGGCGCGTCCGCCGTCTCGACCACCCGGGCGGCGGCCAGGGACAGCAGCGAGTCCTCCAGGGTCGTGTCCCCGGACGCGAGCGCCCCGACCAGGGCCAGGGTCCGGCTGGTGGTGTCGCTGAGCTCGTGCGGGTCGGCGGTGCGCACGATGGCGTCGCGGCCGCCCGCCTCCCGGACGGCGGCGTGCAGGGCGTGCGCCCCCACGCGGGCGGGCGCGCTGACGAAGAACTCGTCGACGGCCTCGGCCCCGGCGGGGTGGACGTGCATGAGGCGGATGTCCACGCCCAGGGCCGCGAACCCCGCGGTGAGGGCGGCGAGCCCGCCGGGGACGTCCGCGACGGTGACGCGCACGCTCCACAGGCGGTCGCCGAGCGGCTCGTGGACGGGTGCGGCTCCGTGCGGGCGGCGGGTCTCCGCCCGGTGCGCAGCCGGGGCCGCGGGCCGCCGGTGGCGGTACCAGCGGTGCAGGCCGGAGGCCAGGACCAGCAGTGTCCCGACCGCGAGCAGGGCGCGGGCCCCGTCGTCGCTGTGGCCCAGGGAGAGCACCACCAGGTGCGCCGCCCCGGCGGCGGTCAGCAGGACCCCGAAGTCGAGGGCCTCCCTGCCGAGGAAGCCGGTGCGCCGGTCGTCGGTTCCGTCGTGGGCATCGGTAGCGTCCATGGGTCCGACGGTGCCAAGCCGACGTTGCGCCCGTGCTCCGCCCGGTGACGGGGCGGTAACGGCGGGGCGTGAGTCCCGTCACGGCCCCGCCCGCACCGCCGGCCCCGCGTGAGCTCCCTCCCTGCTCAGTCGGACTCGATCAGCCCGACGACCTCGATGTCGATCCGGAGGACCGGGAGCCCCAGCCGGTGTTCCAGGATGTCGCGCACGGTGCGGCGCACGTCCTCGGCCGCCCCGGCGATGGGGGTGCCGTGGGCGACCCGGACCGTCAGGGAGACCGCGAGCCCGTCCGGCCCCCGCTCCACCCGGCAGCGGCCGACGAGCACCCCGGGGACCCCCCGGGACGCGTAGCGCGCCATGGCCGCGACGGCGGACTCCCGTATCCGGGTCGTTCCGGGACCGGGTCCGCCGAGCAGCAGCGAGCGTCGGTTCCCGCGTTCGGCGCGGATGGCGCGCATGACGTCCTCGACGAGCCCGGCGGGGGCCTTGACCGCCTCCGCCTCGGGCTCGCGCAGCGCGGACACCAGCGGGGCGAGGTCGCGCGCGGTGGCCCGGCAGTGGGGGCAGCGGGCCTCGTGTTCGGTGGTGCGGCCCTCCATCAGGTTCCGCACCAGCACGTCCTCCTCGTTCCCGCAGGGGAGGAGGCCGTCAGCGCCGTCGTCGGGCGGTTCTAGCGCCATGGTGCAAGAGCCTTCACGAGATGGGTGCGGGCGCGGTGGATCCGCCCACGCACGGCGGTCGGGGTCGCGTCGACGACTTCTGCTATCTCTTCATATCCCCATCCTTCCATTTCCCTCAGGACCCAGCAGGTGCGCTGTCCCGGGGGCAGTCCGGCCAGGGCCTGCATCAGCGCGCCCCGCAGGTCGCCGGCCAGCGCCTCGGCGTCCGGCCCGGCGTCGCGGGGGTCCGGCGCGGCCTGCTCGTCGATCGGTTCGGTCTCCGCCCGGGAGCGCAGGAGGTTCAGGGCGCGCCGCCCCGCGATGCGCTTCAGCCAGGGGCCGAACGCCGCGGGGTCCCGCAGTTCGGGGAGTTTGCGCCAGGCCGTGATGAGGGCCTCCTGGGCGGCGTCCCGGGCGTCGCCCGGGTCCCGCAGGATGCGCAGCGCGATGCGGTAGACCACGTCCTGGTGCCGCGTCAGCAGGATCTCGAACGCCGTGTCGTCGCCGTCCTGCGCACGCTCGACCAGGACGGCCTCGGGGACGGCGTCCTCCGGCCCGGCCGGTGCCGCGGACTCCTCCCGGAGCTCATCTGACACGGATCACCCACTCACGGTATTCGGACAGGTACATTCAGTATCCATTCCAGCACTAAAAAAACGTGATCCGCATCACGTGAAATCCACCGTGAGCCCGGCCCAGGCTCCCGTGTCTTCACGGACGACGGCACCGGAACGGGCGTGCCGCACACGAGGACACGGAGGACCGGCCATGGGAGAAGCCAGGACACCGACCCGGCGGGAGGCCCCGGCGAACGCGCCCGGGCGGGCCGGGGACGGCACGTCCCCCGCGCCCGGCGGCCCCCTCCCCCGTCCGGCGGACGCGGCGACCGGCGCGAGGCTGCGCCTCTCCCGCCTCCGGTCCGCGGCGCACCGCGTCGCGGCCCCCGGCGCCCCGCCGCGCTGATCCGGCGCCGTCGGCACGAGCACGGACCCGAAGCAGAGCCACCCGAAGCAGGAACAGAAGCAGAGACAGAGGAGACGGACATGGCAGCCAAGAACCCCCAGGACACCGGAACCGCCGGCACCGACCTGCGCCGCGTCACCACCGCCACGGGCGGCGACGCGCAGGGCCGCACCGTGATCGCCGACCACGTGGTCGCCAAGATCTCCGGCATGGCCGCCCGGCAGGTCCGCGGCGTCCACCGGATGGGCGGCAACGCCTCCCGCGCCTTCGACGCGGTCCGCGAGCGCATCCCCGGTTCGACCTCCTCGGCCGCCGCGGACCGGGGGGTCGCGGTCGAGGTCGGGGAGCGCCAGGCGGCGGTCGACATCAACCTGGTCGTCGAGTACGGCGCCGTCATCCCCGACCTGGCCGCCGAGGTCCGGCGCAACGTGGTCTCGGCCGTGGAGCGGATGACGGGGCTGGAGGTCACCGAGGTGAACGTGGCCGTCGACGACATCCACCTCCCCGGCGAGGGCGAGGACGCCTCCGGCAACGAGCCCCGTGTGCAGTGAGGGGACCGTCGTGACCACCCGTGAGACCGAGCACGAAGACCGGAGATGAGCAGTCATGTGGCCGATCGTCGGACTCGCCTTCGGCGTCGTCCTGGGACTCACCGCCGCGTTCGGCGGGTTCTGGGCGTTCCTTCTGGTCCTGCTGTTCGGGGCGCTGGGGTTCCTCCTCGGCAGGGCGTACGCGGGCGAGGTGGACCTCGCCGCCCTGTTCACACCGAGGGACCGGAGGGACGTGCGGTGAGCGCGCCCACCCCCGGCCGGACCGTCGTCGCCGACCGCGTGATCGAGCGCCTGGTACGCCACGAAGCGCTGCGCCACGAGGCGGTGCGCCCCCTGGAGGGGGCGCTGCGCGGTGCGATCGCGGGCTCCCCGGTGCGGGTCGAGGTGAGCCGCGGGGGCTCTCGCGTCGCCCTGCGCGTGGAGGTCGCGATGGCCTACCCCCGCCCTTTGGAGGCGGCCGCGGCGGACCTGCGCGTGCGGCTCGTCGCCGCGGTGGAACGGACCACGGGGCTGCGCGTCCACACGGCGGACGTCAGCGTCGTCCGCCTCGTCCTCCCACCGGTCGTTCGCTGACACGGAAGGCCTTCCATGTGTCCCGAGAAGAACTCGGAGAAGAACTCCGAGAAGAAGCGGTCCCGGTCCGCGCGGCGCACCGCGCTGCGCCTCCTGCGTCCGCGCCGGACCGGCACCGCGGTGCTGTGCGCCGTGTCCCTGGTCCTGGCCGGGGCGGGGGCGGGGGCGGTCGCCCCGGCCCGGGCCCTCGTTCCGGACCACCCGGCCGCCCGGACCGTCGGCGACCTGTCCGCCGCGGTGTCGGGCGTCGGCGCGACGGCCGTCCTGTCGGCCGCCGCGCTGGTCGTCGGCGCCGCCCTGGTCGTGTCCTCCCTCGCGCGCGGCGGCCGGGGGCCGCTGGCGCTGGTGACCGACGACCCGCTGTTCGTGTGCGGCCTCACCCGCGGCGCGGCCGCCCGGCTGTTCGCCGAGGAGGCGCGGGATGTGGACGGTGTGAGCGGTGCCCGCGTGCGGGTGGGGAGGCGGCGCGTGCGCGTCCTGGTCTCCACCCGGATGCGGGGGTCCTCCGGTGCCCTGCGCGGCCGGGTGGAGGAATCGGTGCGCCGCAGAGCCGGGGAGCTCGGGGTGCTGCCCCGTCCGGCGGTCCGGGCGCGCGTGCGTGAGGTGGGTCCGGCATGACGGCGATCCGTGAGAACCGTACGCGGGAAGAGGACCGCGTGCAGGAGGCGGTGAGCGCGGAGCGGGGGCCCGCGCGCCGCCCCTTCCGCGGGGCGATGCGCCGGTCGCGCCTGAACCGCGCACTCTCGTTCGCCCTGGGCGCCGCGCTGATCGCCGCGGGCGCCCTGGGGGCCGCCGGGGCCGCCGCCCGGGCCGGCGTCCGCGCGGCCGGGGGCCTGGACCTCCTGCCGCGGCTCGCACCATCGGTTCCACCGCAGCTGCTGCCCTACGCCGTCGCCGCCGTCGGTCTGGCCGCCGTCCTGCTGGGCGTGTGGTGGCTGCTGGCCCAGCGGGACACCGGGCGGCTGCGTCGGCTGGTGCGGGGCGCGGACTCGGCCGCGGGCCTGACCGTCCTGTCCGGGAACGCCCTGGGGGACGCGGTGGCCGAGGCCGTGGAAAGGGTGCCCGGGGCGGTGCGGGCGCGCGCCCGGCTCCACGGTCCGGAGAACGCCCCGTGGCTGCGGCTGGAGGCGGTCGTGTCCCCGGACACCGATCTCCGCGAGTTCCTGGACGGCTGCCGGGAGACGGCGGTCGAACCACTGCGGATGTCCCTGGGCGTCCCGGCGGTGCCGACGCTCGCCGTTGTGGCGGTGGGCGGGGAGTCCACCAGAAAGGTGCTGTGAACAGCGGTGATGCAACCCCCTCGCAACCCTTGGGCGACTATTGGTGAACGTAAAATCACCGTCCGAGGTAGATTTTTTTCCTCCGAGGGGGAAAGTGAACTAGATCACATAGATTAGGGCGTGAGTTGATCAAGCCCGATCTCGTCCTCACTCAGGACGAGCGGCAAGAACAGAGTGACGGAACACGGGAGATCACATGAGAATCCCTGCCGGGCTCACCTCGACGGGCATGACGACCAGCACCACGGCCTCCCCCATCCCGGAGGCCGAAGACATCGGAACGACCACGGGGCGGAGTGAGGACACCCCCGCCACCGTGCTGATGCGGGCGCCCCGCCTCACCGCCGCGACCGGCGTGTTCGCCGTCGTCGGCGTCGTGGCCGGGTTCACCGTGGTGGCGGTGCTCCTCCTGGCCCACCCGACCCCTCCCACCCTCCTCGGCGGCTTCGGACCGGAGGCGGTCTGGACGATGCCCGCCACCGCCGTCGCCTCCGCGCTGGGGCTGACCTTCCTGATCGTCGCCTTCCTCGCGGACCGGCGCGCGGAGGAGGACCTCCGCCACTCCTTCCAGGAGCGGGAACCCGGGTCCCCCGAGGGGGCGGACGGCGCACGCACCGCGCCCTGAGCCCGACCTCCACCGCGGCGACACCGGCCGCACCGGGTCCCGCCCCGACACCGGGGGCCGGGACGGGACCCGTCCGCACCTTCCCCGGCCGCCGCGCGGACGTGTTATGTTCACCCTTCGCGGCGACCCGGACCTGAGCCCCTCGCGCGTCAGGGACGTGCCGGACACACCGCGCCTTTCGGGCGCGAAGTTCCCATCCAGCACGCAGTGCACACAGAGCACGTCCCAGGGGGTCTTCCTTCGTGCGCGTCTATCCGGCCGTGTACATCAGAGGGCTGCGCAGGTACTCCACCTATCGCGCGGCCACGATCGCCGGCATCTTCACCAACTCCGTCTTCGGCTGCATCAACGCCGCCGTCCTCCTCGCCCTCTTCTCGGTGCGCCCCGAGATCAACGGGTACGACGCGGCCGACGCCGTCACCCAGGTGTTCGTCTGCCAGGCGCTGATCGCGACCGTCGCGATCATGGGTCCCCCGCTGGACCTGGGCGAGCGCATCCGCAGCGGGGCCGTCGGCACCGACCTGCTGCGCCCGGTCCCGCTGCTCGGCTGGTGGCTGGCCGAGGACCTGGGCCGGGCCACGTTCAGCATCGTCTTCCGGGGCGTCCCGACCTTCCTCGTCGGGGTGCTGCTGTTCGACCTGCTGCTGCCGGGGACACTCGGGCACTGGGCTCTGGTCCTCGCCTCCGTCGCCCTGGCCGCGGTCATCGGGTTCGCCCTGCGCTACCTGTACGAGGTGGCCGGGTTCTGGATCCTGGACACCCGGGGGATCTGGGCGGTCGTCGGCCTGGTCGGCCCGGTGGCCGCCGGGATGCTGCTGCCCCTCCCCCTCTTCCCGCCGGCCGTGGCCGACGTCCTGCGCGTCCTGCCGTGGGCGGCGACCGTCCAGATCCCCGCCGAGGTCATGCTGGGCAAGGAGAGCCTGCCGGGCGGGACCGCCGCGGGCGGGCTGGCCCTCCAGGCCGGGTGGGCGGCCGCCCTGCTGCTGCTCGGCGCGTGGCTCACCTCCCTCGCCACCCGCAAGGTGGTGGTCCAGGGTGGCTGACCTCCTCCCGCGCACCCCCGACCGGCCCGTCGAACGCCTGACCCGGCCGGTCCGCACCTACCTCCTGCTGGCCTGGACCTGGAGCCGGGCGCTCGCCCAGTACCCGGCCTCCCTGGCCCTGATGACCTTCGGGACCTCCCTGGGCGCGATCGCGGAGATCTCCGCCGTGTTCGTCGTGTTCGGGCACGCCGGGGCGCTGGACGGCTTCTCCCTGGCCGAGGGCCTGCTCATCGCGTCCCTGTCCAACCTGGTGTTCGCCACCGCCGACATGCTCATGGGCATGGTGGAGGGGCTGGGCCAGCACATCCGCAACGGCTCCCTGGACGTCATGATGGTGCGGCCGGTCTCCCCGCTCATCCAGATCGCCACCGACCGGTTCGCGCTGCGCCGCCTGGGCCGGGTGGTCCCGGCGACCGTGGTCATGGGGGTGGCGCTGTACCACTGCGACATCGACTGGACCCCGGGCAAGGTCCTGATGCTGCCGGTCCTGCTGGTGTCGGGGGTGGCGATCGCCGCCGCCGTCTGGACCGCGAGCGGGTGCCTGCAGTTCTTCGTCGCCGACGCCCGCGAGGCCGCCAACTCCCTCACCTACGGCGGGCAGGCGCTCACCGAGTACCCGCTGTCCATCTACGGCAAGGGGGTCGTGTACGCCGTCACCTTCGCGGTCCCGCTGGCGTTCGTCTGCTGGCAGCCGGTCCTGTACCTGCTGGACCGCCCGGACCCGACCGGGCTGCCCGGCCTCCTCCGCTACGCCCCGCCGTTCGTCGCCGCCCTGTCGTGCGCGGCCGCCGCCCTGCTGTGGCGGCTGGGCCTGCGCCACTACCGATCCACCGGGAGCTGAAGATGACCCGTGCACACTCCGACGAGACCGTCATCGAGGCGGTCGGCCTGGGCCGCGACTTCGTGCTGTCCGAGGGCCCGCTGTTCCGCCGCACCAGGCGCACCGTGTCCGCCGTGCGCGGCATCGACCTCACCGTCAGGGCCGGGGAGATCGTCGGCTACCTGGGCCCCAACGGCGCGGGCAAGAGCAGCACCATGAAGATGCTGACCGGCATCCTCTCCCCCACCGCCGGGCGCCTGCGGGTGCTGGGCGTGGAGCCGTCCCGGGAGCGGACCCGCCTGGCCGCCCGGATCGGGGTGGTGTTCGGCCAGCGCACCACCCTGTGGTGGGACCTGCCGCTCAAGGACAGCCTGGAGCTGACCCGGCACATGTACCGGGTGCCGGCCGCCGACCACGCCCGGAGGCTGGCCGAGCTCACCGAACTCCTGGAGCTGGGGCCCTTCCTCCGGACCCCGGTGCGCCAGCTCAGCCTGGGCCAGCGGATGCGCGGCGACCTCACCGCCGCCCTCCTGCACGGGCCCCGGCTGCTGGTCCTGGACGAGCCCACCATCGGCCTGGACGTGGTGAGCAAGTCGACCATCCGCGAGTTCCTGCTGCGGCTGAACGCCGAGGAGGGCACCACCATCCTGCTCACCACCCACGACCTGGGCGACGTGGAGCGCCTGTGCGAGCGGGTGGTGGTGATCGACCACGGCTCCCTGGCCTACGACGGCGACCTGGACGGACTGCGCGCGGCCGTGCCCACGCCCCGGGTGCTGGTGGTGGACCTGGCCGAGCCCGCCCCGCCGCTGGAGGTGGCGGGCGCGCGGTGCGTACGGACCGAGGGGCCCCGCCAGTGGCTGGAACTGGCGGACAACCCGTCGGCGGTCATCGGCCGGGTCGCGGCGGGGCACGACATCGCCGACCTGACCCTCCAGGAGCCCGACATCGAGGGCGTGGTGGCGGCCCTGTACCGGGGCGCCGAACCGCGGCCCGCCTGAGCCGGATCCCTCCGGGGCGCCGCCGACGCCTTTCGTTGGCGGCACCCCGGGCGTGTCGGCCGTCGCCCGCGGTGACGAAAACCCGCCCCGCGGGCGGCAGCGCTTTCGTTGCGTAGTTGCGTCACCGCCCGAATGCGTCACCCTCCACGGCCGGGAAGCCGACCGTGACGGTGAGGCCGCCCCCGGTCCGGGGCAGTGCCGACACGCTGCCGCCGTGCGCCTCGGCGATCGACCGGACGATCGACAGGCCCAGGCCGCTGCCGGACCGGTCGCGGTGCAGGCGGGCGGCGTCGCCGCGGTGGAAGGGCTCGAACAGGGCGTCGGCGTCGCGCACCCGCGGACCGGTGTTGGCGACCCGCAGCACGGCCCGGTCGGCGATCGTGCTCACCTCCACCCGCACCCAGCCGCCGTCCCCGCCGTCGACGTTGTAGCGCAGGGCGTTGTCCACCAGGTTCCGGGCCAGGTGGGCCAGCAGCACCCGGTCCCCCGCCACGTCGGCGGGCTCGACCTCCAGCTCCAGCGCCACGCCCCGGGCCCGGGCCGTCCCGGTGTGGAGGGCGACGGCGTCGCCCGCGACCTCGGCCAGGCCCACCGCCTCGGTACCGCTCAGGCCCCGGTCGGACCGGGCGAGCAGGAGCAGCCCGGCGATGAGCTCCTCGCTGCGCTCCACCGATTCCAGCACCCGCCCGAAGGCGGGCTTCAGGTCCTCGGGCACCCGGCCCTGGGACAGCGGCACCTCCAGTGCGGTGCGCTGGACGGCCAGCGGGGTGCGCAGCTCGTGCGAGGCGTTGGCGACGAACCGGCGCTGGCTGTCGAAGGCCCGCTCCAGGCGGGCGAGCATGCCGTCGAAGGTGTCGCCCAGCTCGCGGAACTCGTCGTCGGGCCCGGTCAGCTCCAGGCGGCTGTGCAGGTCGTCCTCGGACAGGGTGCGGGCGGCCTCGGTGACCCGGTGCAACCGCCGCATCGGGCGGCCCGCGATCAGCCACCCGGCCAGGGCTGCCAGCGCCGTCACCCCGCCCAGCACCAGCACGGAGGTGACCACCATGTCCGTGAGCACGGCGGAGCGGTAGGCGTCCAGCAGCTCCTCGACCGCCGCCTGAGCCTCCCCGTAGTCCTCGGCCTCCCAATACGTCCCGGTCGGCACGGTCGGTGCCGCCGGGATGGAGACCGTGTCCGCCTCGTCCAGCGCCTGGACGGCGACCCCCTCGACGGTCGTCGCCAGGCTCACGCCGCGGTTCTCCAGGCTGGCGGAGACGATCCCGTAGTTCACGCCCAGCAGCACCGCCCCGCCGAGCACGAACACCGCCGTGTAGACCAGCGCCAGCCGGGTGCGCAGGGTCAGCCGGTTCACTCCGGCGCTCCGGCCCGGATCCGGTACCCCTGCCCGGGGACGGTCTCGATCACCGGCGGATCGCCGAGCCTGCGCCGCAGTCCGTGCACCACCACCTTGAGCACCCCGCTGAACGGGTCGAGGTGGGCGTCCCACACCTTCTCGATGAGGCGGACCGCGGACAGCGGGGCGCCGTCGGCGCGCAGCAACTCCTCCAGGACCCCCAGCTCCTTGGGCGACAGCGCCAGCTCTCGCCCGTCGCGGAACGCGGTCCGGCGCACGGTGTCGACCTCCAGTCCGGCCGCGGACAGCAGCGGCGGGGCGGCCGGCCGGGCCCGCCGCCCCAATGCCCGGACCCGGGCCACCAGTTCCGTGTACGCGAAGGGCTTGGCCAGGTAGTCGTCGGCGCCCAGGTCCAGTCCGGCGACCCGGTCCTCCACCTCACCGGCCGCGGTGAGCATGAGCACCCGGGCGTGCACGCCGGGGTCGGCCGCCAGGCGGCTGCACACGCGGTCGCCGTGCAGGACGGGCAGGTCCCGGTCCAGGACGATCACGTCGTAGTCGTGCACGGTGGCGGTCTCCCAGCCGGTGCCGCCGTCGTGGCACACGTCCACGGCCATGCCCTCGCCGCGCAGCCCCTCGGCCACGCTCCGGGCCAGCGACGGCTCGTCCTCCACCACCAGAACCCGCACGGCACGCCCCTCTCACCACCGACACCCACTGACCGGCGAGTATGCACCCGCGGGGTTAGAACACGGTTATGCCGGGGCGGGACCCGTGCCCCGACCAGGAGGGACGCGGCCGCAGGCCGTCCGTTGAGGGCGGTGGAGGGCGACGGGCGGGCTAACCGACGGCTAACCGCGGTCCCGATGGCATGTGCTCCGAAGCGGTGCCGGACCGGCCGGCACCGGGAACCGAGGAGTGAACGACATGCGCGCATCGGCCTACGCCCTGGGGGCGGCCGCGGCGGGACTGCTGCTCACCGGATGCGGAGCCCTGGGCGGGGACGCCGACGGGGAGGCCGGCGGAACACGGGAGCCCACCATGGAGGAGGCGATGGTGGACTTCGCCGCCTGTATGCGCGAGAACGGCTACGACATGCCCGACCCGGAGGGCGAGGGCATGATCGCCCTGCCCGCGGTCGACCCCGACGACGAGGAGCTGATGGCCGCCCTGGAGGCCTGTGAGGACATCATCCCAGTGGACGAGAACGCGCCGTCCGAGGAGGAGCTGTTCCAGGAGGGCCTGCTGATGGCCGAGTGCATGCGCGAGGAGGGCTTCGACATGCCCGACCCCGAACGCGGTCAGGGCATCACCATCCCCGTGGAGCCCGGCGACGACGAGGGCATGGAGGCGCTCACCCGCTGTTCGGAGCAGGCGCAGGAGGAGGTCCGGGGCAGTGGGGACGGTGACTCGTGAGCACCGCCACGCTCCCCGGGGGGCCGGAGGCGGAGACCGGGGCCGCCGGGCGCCCGCGACGGCGGCGCGGCCTGCCCTGGCTGATCGCCGCCCTGGCGGCGCTCACCGCGCTGGGCGCGCTGGCCGCCTACACGGTGTGGGGTCCGCCGCCGGCCTCCGACGGTGACGCGGCCCCGCGCCCCGAGGCCACCGCTCATGTGGAGCGCACCACGCTGGAGCGCCGCGAGACCCTGGACGGCACCCTCGGGCATCCCGGTGCGGGGGCCTTCTTCGCCCGCTCCGACGGGGTGCTGACCCGGCTGCCCGAGGTGGGCGCCGAGCTGTCGGCGGGCGACCGCGCCTGGGAGGTCGACGGCCGCCCCACGATCCTGCTGCGCGGGGACGCTCCCGCGCACCGGACCCTGGAACCGGGGGTGAGGGGTGAGGACGTTCGCCGGTTCGAGCAGGCGCTGTCCGAGCTCGGATACGGCGGGTTCACCGTGGACGACGAGTACACGGCGCTCACCGCCGCGGCCGTCGAGACCTGGCAGCGGAACACTCAGGGGATGGAGGTCACCGGCACGGTCGACCCTGCCCGGATCTGGTACACGCCCGGGCCGGTGCGGGTGACCTCCCACGAGGTCGCGGTGGGGTCGAACGTCGCCCCCGGCACGGCCCTGCTCGACACCGCCGCCACCGAGCGCGTGGTGCGGATCGACCTGGACGTGGACGACCGGGACCTGGTGGCCGGGGGCGACGAGGTGACCGTGGAGATGCCCGGCGGCGGCACGGTGACCGGCGAGGTGTCGTCGGTGGGCACCGTGGCCGAGACCGCCGACGACGCCCCGGAGGGGACGCCCGGCGGCGAGGAGGAGAAGGCCACCGTGGAGGTGCTGGTGCGCCTGCCCGACGACGCCGAGGGGTTCCTCGACCGGGCCCCCGTCACCGTGGAGGTTCGGGGCCAGAGCCGGGAGGACGTCCTGGCCGTGCCCGTGGGCGCGCTGATCGCCCTCTCCGGCGGCGGGTACGGGGTGTCGGTGGTGGGAGCGGACGGCACCGTGAGCGACGTCCCGGTGGAGACCGGCTGGTTCTCCGACGGCCTGGTCGAGGTCACCGGCGACGGCGTCGACGAGGGCACGGAAGTGGTGGTCCCGGGATGAGCGTCCGCGAGAACGGCCGGGGCGCGCCCGCCGTGGAGTTCACCGGCGTGACCCGCTCCTACCCCGGCGGGGTGCGCGCCCTGGACGGGGTGGACCTGCGGGTGGAGCGCGGGGAGATGGTGGCGATCGTCGGCCCCTCGGGGTCGGGCAAGTCGACCGTGCTCAACATGATCGGCACGCTGGACGCGCCGACCGAGGGAACGGTGCGCGTGTTCGGCCACGACGTGGGGTCGCTGGACGACGGGTCACTGTCGGCGCTGCGCGCCCGCGTCCTGGGGTTCGTGTTCCAGAGGTTCCACCTGGCGCCCAACGTGCGGGCGCTGGACAACGTCGCCGACGGGCTGCTCTACACGGGTGTCCCGTTGCGGGTACGCAGGAAGCGGGCGCTGGCGGCGCTGGAGCGGGTGGGGCTGGCCGACCGGGTCGGCCACCGGCCGCACGAGCTGTCCGGCGGGCAGCGCCAGCGGGTGGCGATCGCCCGCGCCGTGGTCGGCTCGCCCGACCTGCTGCTGGCCGACGAGCCGACCGGCGCGCTGGACACGGCCTCGGGCACGGAGGTGATGGGCCTGCTGCACGGGCTGCACGAGGACGGCGTCACCGTCGTCGTCATCACCCACGACCGCGAGCTGGCCGCGCGGGCGCCGCGGCGGCTGGAGGTGCGGGACGGGCGGGTGGTCGCCGACTCGGCCGCGCTCCCGGAGGGGGTCTCGTGAGCCGCCTGTGGGAGGGGCCGACGGAACACCGCCGGCCGGGGAAGGAGACGGAGGGTCCCGGTGGCCGGCGCGGGGAGGGTGATCCGGAGTCCCGGCCCGGGACCCGCGGGGCCCGGCCGGCCCGCCCCCGACCCGCGCGGCTGTCCCCGCTCGACCACCTGCGCACCGGGGCGAGCGGGCTGCGCGCCCGCCCCGCCCGGGTGGTGCTGTCCGCCCTGGGGATCGCCATCGGCATCGCCGCGATGGTCGCGGTGGTGGGCATCTCGGCCTCCGGCCGGGCCGACCTGGAGGCGACGCTCGCCCGGCTGGGCACCGACCTCGTCACCGTGGCGCCCGGGACCACGTTCTTCGGCGGGGACGCGACCCTGCCCGAGGAGGCGCGCGGCCGGATCGACCGCATGCCCGAGGTGGAGCGCACCTCGCAGGTGGAGCAGGTGAGCGGGGCGAAGGTCTACCGGAGCGACCTCGTCCCGGCCGGGGAGTCCGGCGGGATCGGCGTGCACGGCGTCGGCGTGGACCTGAAGGACACCCTGCGCGCACGGATGGCGCTGGGCGAGTGGTTCAACGGCGCGACCACGGACCACCCGGCGACGGTGCTGGGCGCCTCCGCGGCCGAACGCCTGGGCGTCACCCGGATCACCCCGGACACGCTGGTGCTCATCGGCGGCGAGTACTTCTCGGTGGTGGGCGTGCTGGCCCCGGTGGAGCTGGCGCCCGAACTGGACAACGCGGCGCTGGTCGGCCAGGAGGCCGCCGAGGAGCTGCTGGGGGGCACCGGCGACCCGTCCACGATCTACGTGCGCACCGACCCGGAGCGGACCGCCCAGGTCCGGGACCTCGTCGGCCGCAACGCCAACCCGGAGAACCCGAACGAGGTCGAGGTGTCGCGCCCCTCGGACGCGCTGGCCGCCGGGCAGGCCGCCGACCGGACCCTCCAGGGCCTGCTCCTGGGGCTGGGCGGGGTCGCCCTGCTGGTCGGCGGGGTCGGGGTGGCCAACACCATGGTCATCTCGGTGCTGGAACGGCGCGGCGAGATCGGCCTGCGCCGGGCCCTGGGGGCGACCCGCGGGGCGATCCGGGTGCAGTTCCTGGTGGAGGCGATGGCGCTGTCGCTGCTGGGCGGGGTGTTCGGCGTGGCGCTGGGAGCCCTGGTGACGGCGGTGTTCGCGCTGCTGCGCGGGTGGCCGTTCGCCCTGCCCTGGTGGGCGGGGGCGGGCGCGGTGGCCGCGACGGTGGCGATCGGAGCGGTGGCCGGGCTGCTGCCCGCGCTGCGCGCGGCGGCCCAGCACCCTGTGGAGGCGCTGAGCGCGGACTGAACGCCCCGGGCCGTCCCCGCGGTTCAGGCCCCGGGGACGGCCCAGGGATCCACCGGGACCCCGCCGGTGCGGTAGCCCCGCTGGTCCAGGCGCTGCCCCAGGAGCTTGGCCTGCCACAGGCCGATCGCCCGGTCGCCCACGACCAGTTCGGGCACCACCCGCATCAGGTCGGCCTCGAACCTCTGGGAGTCCTCCACCGACCGGCTCCACGCGGCGATCAGCAGGTTGTGCCGCCCCGTCACGCCGGCGCACAGCCGCACCTCGCGCATGGCCGTGATGCGCTGGGCCGCCTCGGTGATGGCGTCGGCCGGGACGCCCGCCCACAGCAGGACGACGGACGGCCAGTCCGACAGCGGCCGGGCCACCTCGCAGCGGGCCTGCACCATGCGGGCGGCGAACAGGTGGCGGACCCGGCGCCTCACCGTGTCGGGGCTGCTGTCGCAGCGTTCGGCCAGGGCGGTGTACGGCATGCGCCCGTCCATGGACAGCTCCACCATGATCCGGCGGTCCAGCTCGTCGGGCAGGTCCGCGGCCTCCACCGGGAACGCCTCGGCGGACAGCCGCTCCACCTGGGCGGGGGTGAGCGCGCGCAGCCTCCAGCGGCTGCCCTCCGTGAAGACCGCGCCCGCCAGGTGGGTGCGGCTGGCGCGGACCCCCTCCATGGTGTCCAGGGAGCCCACCACCCAGCGGGACAGCGCCCCCACGTCCTCGGTCATCACCGTGAGCAGCAGGTCCCGGTCGCCGGTGACGTGCTCGACGGTGGACACGTGCGGCAGCTCCGTGAAGGCGCGGGCCACCGGCAGCAGGTGGCCGCCGACGCAGTCCACCTCGATGAACGCCAGGCAGCCGCCCGCCCCCGCCAGCGCGGCCCCCGGGTAGCAGGTGATCCACGCCGCCCCGGAGTCCCGCAGCCGCTGCCAGCGCCGGGCGACCGTGGCCGCGTCGACCCCCAGGACCCGGCCCAGCACGGTCCAGGAGGCGCGCGGGGAGATCTGGAGGGCGTGGACCAGCTGCTGGTCCACGTCGTCCAGGATGCGGTTTTCCGGCATGGATATCCCCCGACCTGCGATTTTCCGATGAAATCGGCGCCCCTACAGGTATACCGCCCCATCCTGGCCCGGTCGGAGAACGTGAACGACGGGGGGGACCCGAGCATGCGGATGGTGGAACGGGCGGAGAAGCACCGCGAGGACCTGGTGGAGCTCCGCCGAGCCCTGCACCGCGAACCGGAGATCGGCCTGGCGCTGCCGCTGACCAAGGCCAAGGTCCTGGCCGCCCTGGAGGGCCTGCCCCTGGAGATCACCGAGGGCCGGACGCTCGGCTCGGTCACCGCCGTCCTGCGCGGCGGCCGCCCCGGGGGCGCCGTCCTGCTGCGCGGTGACATGGACGCCCTGCCGGTCCGGGAGGACACCGGCCTGGAGTACTCCTCCCGGTTCGACGGCGTCATGCACGGCTGCGGACACGACCTGCACGTCGCCGGCCTGGTGGGCGCGGCCCGGCTGCTGTGCGAGGTGCGGGACGAGCTGCCCGGCGACGTGGTGTTCATGTTCCAGCCCGGCGAGGAGGGCCACGACGGCGCCCGGATGATGATCGAGGAGGGGGTGCTCGACGCGGCGGGCAGGCCCCTCGACGCCGCCTACGCCGTGCACGTGGCCGCCAACATGCTGCCCGCCGGGTTCTGGGCGACCAAGCCGGACGTGGTCATGAGCGCTTCCGACGTGCTCAGGGTGACCGTGCGCGGCGAGGGCGGCCACGGCTCGTCCCCGCACCGGGGCAAGGACCCGGTGCCCGCCGCCTGCGAGATGGTGCTGGCGCTGCAGAGCCACGTGACCCGCACCTACGACATCTTCGACCCGGTGGTCGTCACCGTGGGCCGCCTGGCCGCCGGGACCCAGCAGAACGTGCTGGCGCACGAGGCCGAGTTCGAGGCGACCGTGCGCAGCTACTCCCCCGCCAACCAGGAGCGACTCAGGGAGGCCCTGCCCGCCCTGGTCCGCGGGATCGCCGCGGCCCACGGGCTGGAGGCCGACGTGGAGTACCGGGTGCTGTACCCGGTGACCGTCAACGACGCCGCCGAGGCGGCCTTCGCCATGGACACGGTGCACGACCTGTTCGGCGGGAACGCCGGGTTCGTGTCCCCGGTGCCCGCCTCGGGTTCGGAGGACTTCTCCCTCGTGCTGCGCGAGGTGCCCGGGGCGATGCTGATGCTCGGCGCCACCCCGGCCGACGCCGACCCCGGCTCCGCGCCCGCCAACCACTCCCCGCAGGCCCGCTACGACGACGCGGTGCTGCCCGCCCAGGCCGCTCTGCTGGCCGAGCTGGCGGTGCGCCGCCTGTCGCGCGGCGACGCCTGACCCCGGCCGCCGGCCCGCGGCCGTGCGCCGCCCCGCCCATCCCCTCTCCCCGTACGGAAGGCCTGCCATGAGCGTTCCCCCCTCGTCGCCCGACAGCACGGCGGCGCCCGGTGCCACCACCGGTGTGGTGGCCGTCGTGGGCCTGCTGGTGTTCTTCGAGCTCACCAGCGGCCTGCTCCAGGGCTCCATCACCCCGCTGCTGCCGCCTCTGCGCGAGGAGCTGGACATCTCCGGTGCCGACCTGCACTGGATCCACGCCGTGCAGTACCTGTCGGCCGCGGTGAGCGTCCCCGTGTTCGGCCGCCTGGGCGACCTGTACGGGTACCGCCGCATGCTCCGGGTATCGCTGGCCTGCATCGCCGTGGGCAGCGTGGTCGTCGCGCTGGCGCCCACCCTGGGCGTGCTGCTGGTGGGCCGGGCCCTGCTGGGCCCGCTGGCCGCCCTGCTGCCGCTGGAGATCGGGCTGGTCCGGGACCGCCTCTCCCCCGAGCAGGGGCGCAGGGCCATCGGCATGCTGGTCGGCTCGCTGACCCTGGGCTCGCTGCTGGGGGTCCTGCTGGTGGGCGTGCTCCAGACCGCCCTCGGCGACGTGCGCGTCACCCTGGGGATCCTGGCCGTGCTGGCCGCGGGCTGCCTCGTGCTGTCGTACTTCAAGGTGCCCGAGTCGCGGAACCGGGCCTCGGGGCGGATGGACCGGGCGGGCGGCATCCTGCTGGGCCTGGCGCTGGTCAGCCTGCTGGGCGGCGTTTCCCAGGGCAACGAGCTGGGGTGGACGTCGCCGGTGGTGCTCGGCGGCGCGGTGCTGGCGGTCGTGCTGCTGGTCCTGTGGGTGCGGGTGGAGCTGCGCAGCGAGAACCCGCTGGTGGACGTGCGGGCCGTGGCGCACCCGCGGATCGCGCCCCAGTACCTGGGCGGGTTCACGCTGGGCGTGATCATGCTCGGCGGGCAGAGCATCGCGGTGACCTACCTGTCCAGCGACCCCGAGCGGACCGGCTACGGGTTCGGGCTGGACGTGATGAGCATCGGCCTGGTCATCGCGGTGCCGACGGTGCTGGCGTTCATCGGGGCGAGCGGCATCGCGCCGATCGCGACCCGGCTGGGGTACCGGCGGACGGTGGGCCTGTCGTTCGTCCTCATGGCGGCGGGAACGGTGGGGCTGGCCACGGCGTGGGCGTCGCTGCCCGCCTTCGTCTCCTGCTTCGCCGTGGCCGGGCTCGGGTTCGGCCTGGCGCTGGGCGCCCTGCCCACGGTGATCGTGGAGGACAGCGCCGAGGACCGCTCGGGCAGCGCGACCGCGTTCTACAACAACCTCAAGACGCTGGGCGGCAGCGTCGGCGGGGCGCTGACCGCTTCGCTGCTGGGGATGCTCCTGATCCAGGGCACCGACCTGCCCTCCCTGGACGCCTACCGGGCGGTGTGGGGGATCAGCGCCGCCCTGGCGGTGGTCACCGCCGTCCTGGCCGGGCGGAGCGGGCGGGCCGGGCGGCGGGTCGGGGCCGACGCCTGACCGGCGGCCCGACGGGCCCCGGGACCCCGCTCGGGGTCCCGGGGCCCGTCCCGTGTGCGCGGATGAAGAAAACCTCATGTGCGTTTCATCGCGTCTTCGCCCCCTCCGGGCAGGCTCGGGGAGTATGAGATCACCATGGGTGTTGCCGGCGGCGGTGGCCGCCGTCGCGGCGGTCCTGCTCGGGGGGGCGGGGCTCGCCTGGAACCTGTCGTCGGGCGACGCCGACCCGGTGCCCCCGGGCGAGGTCGTCGTGGGCGAGTCCCCCGGCGCCGTGCCCGAGGCCGAGGTATCGGCGGGAGGGGATAACGTCGTTCCGCCCCCACCGCCTGTGACCGACCGGGAGGAGCCGTCCGAGACGTCCGCGCCGCCGAGCGAGGAGCCGTCCCCGACCCCCTCCCCCACAGCCTGCGTCGGCGACGACGATGACGGCTGCGACGATGACGACGACGGGGACGACGATGACGACTGACGGGCCCGACTCCCCCACACAGGACCTGGGCACCGACGCCCACCGGGTCCGCCGGGCGTCCTCCGGCAACACCGCGGTGTTCCCCACCATGGTGCTCCGGGACATGGCGGCCGAGGAGCACCACGGGCACAGGAGGATCCTGCCGGCCCGGCTCATCATCATGGCGTGGGTGATCCTGCTCATGGCCCTGACCCTCGCCCTGGTCGTGCTCGTCACCTGGAGCGCGCTGAGCGGCGGGGTGGGCGACCGGGCCGACCGGGCCCTGGAGCAGGAGCTCGGCGAGTTCAACGAGTTCGCCAGGGTCGGCAAGGACCCCGACACCGGGGCCGCCTTCACCGAGGTCTCCGAACTCATGGAGGTCCACCTGGCCCGGCAGTTCCCGTACCCGTCGGAGATCCTGTTCGGCTGGGTCGAGGGCTCCTCCGGTCCCGCGGGCGCGGCCCCGGGCGGGGGCGCCGCCGGGGGTGCGGCCTCCCAGGAGGCCGGGCGCATCCGCCAGGCCCAGGAGCCGCTCTTCGACGTGTCCGCGGACCCCGAGCTGGTCGCCGAGATCCTCGACGACCCGAACGGCCGCGGCTCCCTCCAGACCCCGGCGGGACCCATGGAGTGGGTCAAGGTCCGGGTGCGCTCACCCGACGCCGCCGGGGCGGACGGCTGGTTCGTCACCGGCTACTTCACCGACCCCGACCAGGAGTCCGTCGCCGAGACCGTGCGGACGATCGCCCTGGTCAGCCTGGTCGGCCTGGTCGCCGCCGGCGGCGCCGCCTGGTGGGTGGCCGGACGCATACTCGCCCCCGTCAGGCTGGTGCGCCAGACCGCCGCGGAGATCACCGAGGAGGACCTGACCCGGCGCATCGAGGTGTCCGGGCGCGACGACATCGCCGCCCTGGCCCAGCAGTTCAACAGCATGCTGGACCGGTTGGAGGGGGCGTTCACCGAGCAGCGGCGGTTCGTCGACGACGCCGGGCACGAGCTGCGCACCCCCATCACCATCGTGCGCGGGCACCTGGAGCTCATGGGCGACGACCCGCAGGAGCGGCGCGAGGTGATCCGGCTGGTCACCGACGAGCTGGACCGCATGGGCCGCATCGTCGAGGACCTGCTGCTGCTCGCCAAGTCCCAGCAGCCCGACTTCGTGCGTGCCGAGCCCGTGTCGCTGGCCGAGCTGACCAGCGACATCGACGCCCACGTGCGGCGGCTGGGCGACCGCGACTGGCGGCTGGACGCCATGGCCGAAGGGGACTGGCGGCTCGACCCGCAGCGCGTCACCCAGGCGATGGTGCAGCTGGCGGCCAACGCGGTCCGGTACAGCGAACCCGGGTCCACCATCAGGATCGGGTCCATGGTCGACGGCCCCGACGTGCTGTTCTGGGTCACCGACCAGGGCCCCGGCATCGCCCCCGAGGAACAGGGGCGCATCTTCGGCCGGTTCTCCCGCGGCGGGGCGGCCCGCGCGGGCGGGGGCGGCGCCGGGCTGGGCCTGGCGATCGTCCGGGCCATCGCCGAGGCGCACCGGGGCAGGGTGGACCTGCGTTCGGCGCTCGGCCAGGGGTCCACGTTCACCCTCGTCATCCCCCAGGGAAGGGAGCAGCTGTGAGCCGCATCCTCATCGTCGAGGACGAGGAGAGGATCGCCTCGTTCATCCGCAAGGGGCTGACCGCGGGCGGGTTCACCACGACCGTGGTGGGCACCGGCGCGGAGGCCGTGGACTACGCCGTGACCGGCGGGTTCGACCTCATGCTGCTCGACCTGGGGCTGCCCGACACCGACGGGTTCGACGTGCTGCGGCGGGTGCGCTCGATGGGGGTGGACACCCCGGTCGTGATCCTGACCGCCCGCGACGGGGTGCGGGACACGGTGACCGGACTGGAGATCGGGGCGGACGACTACGTCACCAAACCGTTCCGGTTCGAGGAGCTGCTGGCACGGGTGCGGCTACGGATGCGCCGCGAGCGGAACGGCGAGCTGACCGTGCTCCAGGCCGGGGGGCTGGCCCTGGACCTGAGGACCCGGAGGGTCGCGGTGGACGGCGACACCGTGGATCTGACCGCGCGGGAGTTCGCGCTGCTGGAGCTGCTGATGCGGCACCCCGGACAGGTGCTGAGCAGGCAGCAGATGCTGTCCCACGTGTGGGGTTACGACTACGACCCCGGGTCGAACGTGGTCGACGTGTTCGTGCGGGCGCTGCGCCGCAAGGTGGGCGCGGACCGGATCGTGACGGTGCGCGGCATGGGGTACCGGCTGATGGACTGAGGCCGCCGGAGGCGGGGCCGGGAACGGGGCCGGGGACGGGCGCGTCCCCGGCCCTTCGCGCGTCCGGGGCGGGGTGGACGGCGGGTGGCGGACCCGTGTCCCCCGCATGAGGATTCCCTCATGCGGCGCTCATGACCGCCTCACCCGTGCGGCACACGATGGTCACCATGTTCTGGTTCGCGTTGGCGATCGACATGATCGCGATCACCCTGCTGTCGTACGTCCTCTACTTCCGCCGCCACGGTCGGCGGGACCTCCTGTTGGCCTACGTGGCGCTCAACACCGGCATCTTCGCGGTGGTGTCGATGATGACCGGCCAGGAAGTGGCACTGGCGGTCGGGTTCGGGCTGTTCGGTGTGCTGTCGATCCTGCGCCTGCGCTCCGACCTCATCAGCCAGGGCGAGATCGGGTACTACTTCACGGCCATCGCGCTGGGGCTGATCAACGCGGTGGCGATGTCGGCGCCGTGGGTGCTGCTGGGGCTCAACGCCCTGCTGCTGACCGTGATGTACGTGGGCGACCACCCCAGACTGCTGTCCCGGCACGAACGGCGGATGCTCACCCTGGACGCGGTGCACGAGGACCCGGTGGCGCTGCGCCAGGACCTGGCCGCGCGGCTGCGCGCGCAGGTGACCCGGGTGGACGTGGTCGAGGTGGACTACGTGCGGGACCTGATGGTCGTGGACGTGCGGTTCCGGGTCCCGGCGCCGGGCGCGGCGCCCGCCCGCAGCGGCTCGGCCTCCCGGTGGGAGGGCCGATGAGCGCTCCGGCGGGGCTGCCCGCGCTCTCCCTGGAGGAGATCAACGAGCGTGCCGCGCTGGTGACGCGGACCTGCCGCAAGTACCTGGTGCCGGAGGAGGTGGTCGACGACCTGTTCTCCCCCGCCCGGTTCGGGGTGCTGACCATCGGCGGACGGACGTCGTTCCGGTACTCCTCCACCTACCTGGACACCCCGGACCTGCGGTGCTTCCGGGACCACCGGCAGGGCCGGCGGCTCCGGTACAAGGTGCGGGTGCGGACCTACGAGGACACCGGGACGCGGATGTTCGAGGTCAAGCTCAAGGGCGCGCGCGGGATCACCGACAAGGTGCGGGTGGAGCACGACGGCTCCCCCGAACGGCTCACCCCGGCCACCCGGCGCTTCCTGGACGACTCCCTCACCGCGTACGGGATCGAGCCGCCGGACGTGCTGGTGCCGAGCGCGGTGACGGACTACCGCCGGGCGACCGCGGTGGCCCTGTCGGGCGAGGAGCGGGTCACCGTGGACACCGAGCTGGTCGGGCGGCGCGGGGGATGGTCGGTCGCCATGCGGCCGGGGCGGGCGCTGCTGGAGGTCAAGACGCGCGGCGGGCTCACGGAGACCGAGCGGCGGCTGCACGCTCTCGGGTTCCGAGAGGTGGCGTTCACCAAGTACGCGTCGACCCTGGCGGCGCTGGAGCCGGGGTTCCGCGGCAACAAGTGGCACCGTGCGATGGCCGCCTGCCTGGACCACCCGACACTGGAGCGCGCCGCGGCATGACGGCGGCCCGTTGTTTCACGTGAAACAACGGGCCTGACCAGGGAACATGTCGACACCTCGACCGGGCCCCGCTCCCGGGCCCGGCCGGGACGGGCGGGCCCGGAGCGCCGGCGTCCTACCGCGCGGAGCGTTCGCCGCGTCCGGCGCGCTCGTCCTGCTCCTCGTCGCCGCGCGCGAGGATGTTCCCGCTCTCCCAGAGCGGACCGAACACGAACCACAGGCCCACCACGAGCCACACCCGGCCGATCCACCACAGCAGCGCCTCCCGCCCCTCCGGGGCGGCGAACAGGACCACGAGGACGAGCAGGGTGACCGAGGTGATCACGGCGGCGTTCACCACGCGGTACCACTCGCGCATCAGGTGGGCGCGCCGTCCCGGTCCCCGCTTCGGCGGCCTGACCGGGGCGGGCCCGCCCGCGAACCGGTGCGCGAACCGCACGTCGGCCCACCGCACGATCGCGGGCCCGAAGGCGACGCTGAACCCCAGGTACACGGCGGCCAGCCCGTGGATCATCCCCACCTCCGCGCCACCGCGCAGGTCCAGTGCGGTGGCCACCACCAGCACCACGTCCAGCAGCGGGATGGACCACAGCACCAGCGTGCTCAGGGCGCGCCACCGGAGCAGGTAGCGCAGCGCCAGCCCCGCCCCCAGCAGCACCCACAGTCCGAACTCGCACATCACGATCACCGCGGCGATCGGGTTCTCCGAGACCAACTCGAACACGGGACTCCCCTCCGGTTTTTAGTAGCACGACCGTACCAGGACAGTAGCACAGTCGTGCTAGCATGTCTCCATGCCCAAGTTGATCGACCACGAGCAGCGCAAGGAGGAGATCGCCGAGGCGGTCTGGCGTGTGATCCTCCGCGACGGCGTCGCGGCCGTCTCCGTGCGCACCGTCGCCGCGGAGGCGGGACTGGCCGTCGGGTCCGTGCGGCACGTCTTCCCCAGCAAGGCCGAACTGCTGGAGTTCTCCATGGCCCTGGTCTACGAACGCGCCAGGTCCCGGGTCGTGCGGCACGTCGGGCTGCACGACCCCCGCGAGATGGCCGAGCGCATGCTCCACGAGTTCCTCCCGCTGGACGACACCCGCCGCGCGGAGATGGAGCTCGACGTGGCGATCATCGCCGAGATGCCCGCCCACCGGGGACTGCGCGCCATCCGCGACAAGGCCCACCAGGGCCTGCGCGAGGCCTGCCGTCTGGTGCTCGAGCACCTGCGCGAGACAGGGCAGGTCCGCCCCGACGCCGACCCCGACCTGGAAACGACCCGCCTGCACGCCCTCGTGGACGGCCTCGCCCTGCACGGCCTGGTCGGCGCCACGGACCGGCGGGCCGCCGCGGAGCGGGCCGTCCGCGTGCTGGCCGGACACCTGGACTCACTGCGACCGCCCGAACAGGGGAGCTGACATGGGCAAGGCGGAGAAGAGGCTCGAACACTTCATCAGGGCCAGGATCGGCGAGGCGCCGCCCGGCGACCCCGTCGCCCGGTCCCACCGCGCACTGGTCGCCGCGCTGGACGCCCTGCGCCGGGAGGCCTCGGCCGACGAGGACTGGGCCTGGGTCGAAGCCGTCTCCGGGTGGTTCGGCGACTGGTTCGACGACGGGGGCTCCCCGTCCTGGTCGTCGGACTCCGGCCTGTGGGAGGAGAGCGCCGAGAAGACCGCGGCCGCCGTCGCCGCCCGCGTGCTCGCCTGCATGGCGCTGGTGTACGCCGACCACCCGGACTACGACCCGGCCTGGGAGAAGGCCGCCGCGGTGCGGTGAGGAGCGGGCCGCCGCCCCGTATCCGAAGCGGGGCGGTGGCCCTCGCCGGCCGCCCCTTCCCGCTACGTCAGGGAGGACCGGCCCTCCGATCCTCCCCTCCGCACCGCTTTCGCGCCACCCCTCCCCGGTGCCGTGGTCCGGTTTACGGTCGCCCCTAATCGGCCGGGGACAGGTCCACCCCGCGCAGCAACTGGGCGTTGAGCGCCACGATGACCGTCGACAGGCTCATCAGCACCGCGCCCACCGCCGGGGCAAGCACGATCCCGACCGGTGCCAGCACACCCGCCGCCAGCGGCACCGCGAGCACGTTGTACCCCGCCGCCCAGACCAGGTTCTGGATCATCTTGCGGTAGCTCGCCTGCGACAGCCTGCGCACCGCCACCACACCCCGGGGGTCGTCGGAGGCCAGGACCACACCCGCCGACTCGATGGCCACGTCGGTGCCCGCGCCGATCGCGATGCCGACGTCGGCCCGGGCCAGCGCGGGGGCGTCGTTGACGCCGTCGCCGACCATCGCGACCGTGCGGCCGCGCTCCTGGAGGTCGCGCACCACCGCGTCCTTCTGGTCCGGCAGGACCTGGGCGAACACCTCGTCCAGCCCCAGGTCGGCGGCGACCGCGTCGGCCACGTTGCGGGCGTCGCCGGTGACCATCGCCACCGAGATCCCCTGATCCCTGAGCCGCCGGACGGCCTCACGCGATTCCGGCCGCACCTCGTCGGCCAGGGCCAGCGCCCCGGCGACCTCCTCCCCCGCGATCACGTGCAGCACCGTCGCGCCCCGCTCGCGCCAGGGCCGGGTGCGCTCCTCCAGCTCCCGCGGCTCGGCCAGCCCCAGGGACTCCAGCAGCGCGGGACCGCCCACGTGCACGGTCCGGCCGTCCACCTCGGCCCGCACCCCGCGCCCGGTCAGCGACCGGAAGCCGGTGGCGGCCGGCACCCCGCCGGCGTCCTCGGCGGCCCGCACGACGGCCCTGGCCAGCGGGTGCTCGGAGTCGGCCTCGACCGCCCCCGCCAGGGCCAGCACCCGGGCGGCGTCCCCGCCGGGGACCGCGGCGTGGTCGACGACGGCCGGGGCGCCCTTGGTCAGGGTGCCGGTCTTGTCGAACAGGACGGTGTCCACCAGGCGGGTGCGCTCCAGGGCCAGCCGGTCCTTGACGAGGATGCCGTTGCGCGCCGACAGCGCCGTGGAGATCGCGATGACCAGCGGGATCGCCAGCCCCAGCGCGTGGGGGCAGGCGATGACCAGCACCGTCACGGTCCGCTCGACGGCCTCGGTGGCCTCGCCCAGCGCCGACCAGACGACGGCGGTGACGATCGCGGCGCCCAGCGCGAACCAGAACAGCAGCCCCGCTGCGCGGTCGGCCAGCACCTGGGAGCGGGAGGTGGAGGACTGCGCCTCGGCGACCAGCCGCTGGATGCCCGCCAGGGCGGTGTCCTCGCCGACGGCGTCCACCCGGACGCGGACCGCGGAGTCGGTGGCCACGGTCCCGGCGACCACCCGGTCGCCCTCGCCGCGGGTGACGGTGCGGGACTCGCCGGTGATCATGGACTCGTCCACGGCCGCCGCGCCCTGTACGACGGTGCCGTCCGCGGGCACCCGGCCGCCGGAGCGGACCAGCACGGTGTCGCCGGTGCGCAGGTCGGCGATGGCGACCTCCTCGACCGCGCCGTCGGCGCCGACGCGCTCGGCGCGGTCCGGCAGCAGCGCGGCCAGTGCCTCCAGGGCGCCGGACGCCTGGCCCAGCGCGCGCATCTCCAGCCAGTGGCCGAGCAGCATCACCACGACCAGCAGGACCAGCTCCCACCAGAAGTCGAGCGCCATGCCCACCACGCCGAAGGTGGCCAGCAGGCTGGAGCCGAAGGCGACGGTGATGGCCATCGCGACCAGGGTCATCATCCCCGGCCTGCGCGCTTTGAGCTCGTCCGCGACCCCGGACAGGAACGGCCAGCCGCCGTAGAGGTAGACGACGGTGCCCAGCACCGGCGGGATCCAGGTCAGGGGCTCGGCCACGTGGTAGCCCAGCCACCCGGAGACCATGTGGCTGGTGAACACCACGGGGAGGCTGAGCAGCAGGCTCCACCAGAACCGCGTCCGGAACACCGCCGCGTGGTCCCCGTGCCCCCCGCCGTGCCCCATGTGCCCGGAGTGGCCGCCGGGACCCGCATGTCCCGCGTGCTCGCCCCCGCCGGTGTTCCCCTCACCATGGCCGGAACGGCCCGCGTGGTCGGCGTCGTGCCCACCGTGGTCACCGTGACCCGCGTGCCCATCGGAACTCGCGTGTCCGGCGTGCCCACCGTGGTCGACGTGGTTCGAGGGCCCCACGTGACCGGCGTGCTCGCCCTCGCCGACGTGCGCCGCACCAGGGCCGGAACGACCCGCGTGCCCATCGGGACTCACGCGCCCACTGTGGTCGGAGTGGTCCGAACCGCCGGCGGGTCCCGTGTGGCGGGCGTGTCCGCGGTGTTCGGTGGGGCCTGAGGGCTCTGAGTGCTCGGGGTGGTCCGAGCCGGCGTCGGATTCGGCGTGACCGGTGTGGTCGGTGGCGCCGTGGTCCGGGCGGGGCGCGGGGACACCGGGCGGGGCGGGGGCGTCGTGGCGCCCGCCGGAGCGGTGGCCGTCGTGGTCGTGTGCGCTCATGTCACTCTCCTCTCCCCCGGAACATACCCAGGAGGGGTATCCTCCGAACGGATCGCCGCGCCGTATGGCCTTCACCCCCCGCAAGCGATATACCCCCTGCCGGTATTCCCGTCGGAGGTGGCGCGGACCGGGCCGCCGGTGCCAGGGCCGAAAAAAGGGGGCGCGGGCCGTTCCGGTCCGCGCCCCCCGCCGGGGCCTCAGGAGGCGGTCGCCGCCTCCTCGCCCTCGTGCCCGTACCAGGGCCACCACTCGGCGGTGCGCCCGTGCGGGAACATCCGGTCCAGCCGGATCGTCAGCCGCAGCACGAACCCGCCGGCGATCATTCCGGCCACCAGGTCCGAGAACCAGTGGAAGTGCAGATAGATCGACACCGCCGACTGCAGCAGCGCGATCGCGACGATGGTGTACCCCAGCCGCCGGATGACGTGCGGCCGGGCCGCGCCGAAGCTGATGATCATGTACAGGACCAGCCCGTAGATGAGGATCGCGTTGGACCCGTGCCCCGAGGGGAACGCCACGTTCCCCGCCCCCGCGAAGAAGTCCGGGTCGTAGTGCTTGGCGTGGCCGCGGTTGATGGCCAGCTTCATGATCGAGACCATCGACATGACGCCGACCACGCCCACGGCGCTCAGCACGATCGGCCGCCAGCTGCGGTGCCAGTAGGCCAGCTGGAGCGCCACCACCCCCAGCACCGGCAGGGCCACGTAACGGGAGGCCACGTTGTCGGGCCAGTGGATCAGGGGCTCGCGCAGCACCTCGAAGTAGGGCCGGTGGAACTCGTTGAGGAAGTTGTCCAGCGGGTGCAGCGGCCCCGCGGCGAGCATCGTCACCACGATGAGCGCGACCGCGAGGATGATCGCGATGCGGTCCGAGGCCAGACCCCATGCGATCTCGCTCACGCTGGGCCACTTGACCGCGCGGACGACCGGGAGCCCGGGCTTGGGCGGGACCTCGCGCACGACGGGGATGGAGCCGCTGTAGGGCCCCGCCACCGGAGTGGTCCTCTTTTCCCTGTCGTGCGTCGTGGTCACGTGTCTCGCCCTCGGATGCCGGGTCCTTGAAGAGTGCGTCATGTGCTCAGTGCTGTCTCACGTGTCGTGGGCTCGCCTGTGGCACTTGGCCGGGGGAAGGGCTGGCCGCGGATTGCCGGAAACGGGGTTCCCCGGATCCTCGGGTCGATCGTTCGGCGGGGGACCTTCCCCCACCCTCCGTTCGACGGCCGAACCTTCGGGCCGGTTCACGGAGGTTCCGTGAACACCGCCCCTGGGCAGGTCCGGCGCGCGAGGACCGCAGAGGGCTCGTCTGCGATTCTGCGATTCGTCGTCTACTCCAGCGGTGCCCCCGCACCGCTTCATGTCCCGAGCGCGGTTCACGGCGCTCTCGGTCGGTCCTTCGCCGTCGCTCGTGTCATGCCCGCGCGACTTGGTGTGAACATTGCCGACAGACGAGCCTACCTGGACACTTCCCCCCGTTGGTGGTGCGGACGGTCAAGTGTGATCCTTCTACCTCGGACTTTGCCTCACGCCCGGATACTGGACGCGGGCGGTTCACCGCCATGCGACGTGTTCGTGAGCTTTCTGTTAGCAGTTCGAGTCCGCTCGGCGAGGCGGCTCCCGCGCGTGTGGCAATCTTCAAGGAGTTTCCAGACGACGAGTGGAGCGGCCGCGGCGCACGCGGCCGCGGACGGGAAGGGCCCTGGATGGTCGACCTGCCGAGGTTGCCGGATGATCCCTCGAAGCTGGCGCGCGAGCCGCTGCGGGAGCAGATCCGGCAGGTCCTGGTCGAGGGCCTGTTGTCCGGCCGCTGGCAGCCGGGCGAGCGCATCGTCGAGCGCCGGATCGCCACGGAGCTGCGGGTCAGCCAGGCCCCGGTGCGCGAGGCGCTGCGCGAGCTGGAGACGCTGCGGCTGATCGAGACGGTGCCCAACAAGGGCGCCCGGGTGCGCGACTTCGGCGTCCGGGACATGGCCGAGATCTATCCGGTGCGCGCCGGGCTGGAGCTGGTGGCCGCCGAGCTGGCGGCCCCGCGCCTGCGGGCGGACCCCTCCCCCCTGGAGCGCGAGGTGGGCCTGCTCAAGCGGGCGACCGCCGAGGGCGACGTGTCCGGGCAGATCAAGCACAGTGTGGAGTTCCACCGGGAGGTCGTGCGCGCGGCTGACAACAGCGTGCTGCTGCACACCTGGGAGTCGCTGGGCGTGGAGGTGTGGACGGCGCTGTCGGTGCGCTGGCTGAACATGGAGCTGCACGCCAAGGCCGCCGACCACGACCAGATCACCAAGGCGTTCCGTGAAGGGGACTCCCAGGTGGGCCGGATGCTGAGCGACCACGTGCTGAACTACGTCGAGGCCGCCCTGAGGTCGAACGAGGGCGCGCACTGACCCCGGGCGCCCGCGCCCCGGCCCCCGGGCCGTCCGGGGGGACCCCGCCCGACATGGGTCTTTACCGTCGATGACCGCCCCTCTCGGGTCAAGGTTCCGGTATCTGGCGTAAAGTCTTATTGATCGATCATCGATCAGACCGTAGAGTGTGGCGCGACGCACGTCACAGTGAACACCGACCCTTACGGGCGTCCGGAATCGTTCATCCGGCCGGTGAACGAACCCGGGACTCCCGACGCCGCACCCCTTCCCCACCTCATGCTTAGCGCGCAGGAGACCGGGAAGCATGCGATGAGGGGTCCGGTGACAACCGCATACGAGACCCCGCGAGCCTTCGCGTCCGGGGGAGGACGAGCCACGCTCCTCAGGACGCACCCCGACAGCCACAGGAGCGCCGCCGCCGTTGAGCCCGGCGGTGGCGCACGCCCGGAGCCGCGCCCGACAGCGCGGCCCCGGCGGGCCCTCGCACCGCGGCCCACAGGCCGTGGTGCCGGGCCTCTCGTACGTAGAAAGGCACACCATGGCTGACACCACGGCCAAGCCGAAGGGCGCCGCCGCCAGGTCCTCCGGGACCCGGCGCCGAGGCCGCAAGAACACCTCCCCCGGCCTCGGCGACGAGAAGCCCGAGGAGCTCCTGGACTACTACCGCCGGATGCTCTTCATCCGCCGCTTCGAGGAGCGCACCGCCCAGGCCTACACGCAGGCGCGGATCGGCGGCTACTGCCACCTCAACCTGGGCGAGGAGGCGACCGTCGTCGGCCTGCTCGACGCGCTCCGCCCGGACGACTACCTCTTCACGAACTACCGCGACCACGGGTACGCGATCGAGAAGGGCATGGACCCCAAGAAGGTCATGGCCGAGCTCTACGGGCGCGCCGACGGCGTCTCCAAGGGCTGGGGCGGGTCCATGCACATGTACGACACCGCCACCCGGATGCTCGGCGGCTACGGCATCGTCGGCGGGCAGCTGCCGCTGGCCACCGGTGCCGCGCTGGCCATCTCCTACCGCGGCGGCGACGAGGTCGTCGTGTGCCAGATGGGCGACGGCACCACCAACATCGGCGCCTGGCACGAGTCGCTCAACATCGCCAAGCTGTGGAACCTGCCGATCGTGTTCGTGGTGATCAACAACTTCACCGGCATGGGCACCACCGTCGAGATGTCCTCCGCCGAGCCCGAGCTGTACAAGCGCGGCTCCGCCTTCCGCATCGAGGGCGTGCGCGTGGACGGCCGCGACGTGCTCGCGGTCCGCGACACCACCGCGGAGCTGGTCGAGCGGGCCCGCAAGGAGCAGACCCCGTTCCTGCTGGAGGCGTGGAGCTACCGGCAGAAGGGCCACTCGGTCGTGGACCCCGCCAAGTACCGCACCGAGGAGCAGTGGGAGCAGGCCCGGGCCGACGAGAACGACCCGATCACCCTCTTCGAGGCGAAGCTGGCCGAGGCCGGCGTGCTCACCGACGAGCTGCGGGAGGAGATCGCCGCCTCGGTGAAGGCCGAGGTCGCCGAGGCCGCGGACTTCGCCGAGAACAGCCCGCACCCGGACGTGTCGACCCTCTTCGACTACACGTACGCCACCCCGGTCCCGAACGAGTCGCGGCGCATGCCGGCCGACCCGGTGTTCGCAGAGTAGAGAAGGACGACGACACATGTCTGTGATCACCTACCGTCAGGCCCTGCGCGACACGCTGCGCGCCGAGATGGTCCGTGACGAGAACGTCCTCGTCATGGGCGAGGAGATCGGCGTCTTCGAGGGGTCGTACAAGATCACCGAGGGCCTGCTCAAGGAGTTCGGCCCCCGCCGGGTCAAGGACACCCCCATCGCCGAGGAGGGGTTCGTCGGCGCCGCCATCGGTGCGGCGATGCTGGGCCTGCGCCCGGTCGTCGAGCTGATGACCATCAACTTCTCGCTGATCGCGATCGACCAGATCATCAACCACGCCGCCAAGATCTACGGCATGTTCGGCGGGCAGACCAGCGTTCCCATGGTCATCCGCACGCCGGGCGGCGGCGGCCAGCAGCTCGGCGCGACCCACTCGCAGAACATCGAGCTGTTCTACTCCTTCATCCCGGGCCTGAAGGTGCTCGCCCCGAGCACCCCCGCCGAGGCCTCGTCGATGCTGCGCGCGGCCATCCGCGACGACGACCCGGTGCTGTTCCTGGAGAACCTGGGCCTGTACAACACCAAGGGCGAGGTCCCCGAGGACTACGCCCAGCCGGAGAACGACGACGTCGCGACCATCGGCCGCGCCGCCGTCACCCGCGAGGGCTCCGACATCACCCTCATCGGCTACTCCCGGATGGCCATGGTCGCCACCCAGGTCGCCGAGAAGCTCGCCCAGGAGGACATCAGCGTCGAGGTCGTCGACCTGCGCAGCCTCCGCCCCCTCGACCGCCAGACCTTCGTGGACTCGGTCAAGAAGACCGGCGCCGCCGTCATCTGCGAGGACGACTGGCTCACCTACGGGATCGGCGCGGAGATCGCCGCGTCCATCCAGGAGGGCGCCTTCGACTACCTGGACGCCCCCGTGCGACGGGTGGCCATGGCGGAGGTCCCGATGCCCTACGCCAAGCCGCTCGAGACCGCGGCCCTGCCGTCCGTCGAGTCGATCAGCACCGCCATCAAGGAGACCCTGAGCGCCGTCGGCAAGCGGGTCGGGTAGAGGGAGTTCCAGTCCATGAGCGAGATCTACATGCCGCGCCTCTCCGACACCATGGAGGAAGGCGTCATCAGCACCTGGGTCAAGAAGGTGGGCGACAAGGTCGCCTCCGGTGACGTCCTGGTCGAGATCGAGACCGACAAGGCCGTCATGGAGTACGAGGCCTACGAGGACGGCTTCCTGGTCAAGCAGGCGGTGTCCGAGGGCGAGACGGTACCGATCGGCGCCGTCATCGGTGTGATCGCCGACTCCCCGGACGCCGTGCCCGACGACTCCGGGGCCCCCGCGGCCGAGGAGGGGTCCGGCGGGCAGGCCGAGGAGAAGCCCGCCGAGCCCGCGGCCGCCGCCCCGGCGGAGCCCGCCGCGGAGGAGGCCCCGGCCCCCGCCGGGACCCCGTCCGGTGACGGTGAGCGTCCGCGCACCTCCCCGCTGGCCCGCCGGCTGGCCAAGGAGTACGGCCTGGACATCACCAGGATCAAGGGCTCCGGCCCGCGCGGCCGCATCGTGCGCGCCGACATCGAGGCCGCCGCCAAGGAGGGCGCCGGCGCCGAGGCGGCGGCCCCCGCCGCCCAGGCCGCCCCCGCACCCGCGGCTCCGGCCGCCCCGGCGGCGCAGGCCCCGTCCTTCGACGACGGCCGCGCCTCCGAGGAGGTGCCGGTCGGCAACGTGCGCAAGGTGATCGCGCGCCGCCTGACCGAGAGCAAGCAGCAGGTCCCGCACTTCTACCTGCGCCGGACCATCGACGCCGAGGCGCTGAAGACCTTCCGCGGGCAGATCAACGAGCAGTTGGCGAGCACCGGGGCGAAGATCAGCTTCAACGACCTCATCGTCAAGGCGAGCGCCACGGCGCTGAAGCTGCACCCGGCGGTCAACTCCTCGTGGGTCGACGGCAGGCTGCTCAAGCACGGGCGGATCAACGTCGGCGTCGCCGTCGCGGTCGACGCCGGGCTGGTGGTGCCGGTCCTGCACGACACCGACAAGGCCACCCTGTCGGAGATCTCGTCCCGCACCCGCGAGCTGGCGGGCAAGGCCCGGGACGGCAAGCTCAAGCCGCAGGAGATGAGCGGCGGCACGTTCAGCGTGTCCAACCTGGGCATGTTCGGCGTGGACAGCTTCTCCGCCGTGATCAACCCGCCGGAGGCGGCGATCCTGGCGGTCGGCGCGATGCGCCAGGAGGCCGTGGTCGTGGACGGCGAGATCGCCGTCCGCAACCGGATCTCCCTGGAGCTGTCGGTGGACCACCGCGCGGTGGACGGCGCCGTCGGCGCCGCGTTCCTCAAGGACCTCGCAGAGATCCTCGAGGAGCCGATGCGGATCATCCTCTAGCAGGGCAGAGCACGGACGCCCCGGCCGGGTCCTCCCGGCCGGGGCGTCTGCGGATAGTCTGCTCGGGTGTTCGAGACAACGGCGTGGAGGGAGCGCGCGCCCCGCCTCGTACGAAGCGCGAGGGCCGTCGACGCCCTGCTCCCCGCGGCACTCGTGGCCCTGTCCTTCGTCCCCGGGATCGCCCACCAGGGGGTCGACCTGGCGGAACTGCCGGACGACCGGACCCTGGACCCCCTGGGCCTGGTCCTCATCGCCGCCCAGGCCGCACCCCTCGTCCTCCGGCGCCGGTTCCCCGTCGCCTGCCTGGCCGCGGTCGCCGCCGCGTTCACCGCCTTCCAGCTGCTGCGCTACCCCGACGCCTTCGCCTCCCTTGGGCTGCTCGTGGCCCTGTACACCGTCGGCACGCGCCCGCCGCGCCGCCCCGCTCCGGTGGCCGCGGGAGCGCTCGCCGCCTACGCGCTCGTCTGCTGCTGCCTGTACCTCGCGGGCTCGCCCACCACCGCGGCCGACTACCTCGCCTTCGGCCTCGTCCTGCTCGCGTGCTGCGCCCTCGGCCGGTGGGTGCGCGCCCGCGCCCTGGACGCCGAGGAGCGCCGCCGCCGCGCGGAGGCGGACGCCGCCGCCGCCGAACGGGCCCGTATCGCCCGCGACCTGCACGACGTCGTCACCCACCACGTCACCTCGATGGTGGTCCAGGCCGACACCGCGGGCTATCTGCTCGGCCGCTCCGACGGGGTGGGGAGCACCCTGGCCGGCATCGGGGAGACGGGGCGGCGCGCCCTGGACGACCTCCGGCACCTGCTCGGCGTCCTGGACCCGCGCGAGGACCCGGCCGGCCCCTCGCTCGGCGGGCTCGCCGGCCTCGTCGAGCGCTCCCGCGGCGCGGGGCAGAGCGTGGACCTGGTCGAGGACGGCGAGCCCCGGCCGATGCTCCCCCGGCAGGAGGAGGCCCTGTACCGCGTCGTCCAGGAGTCCGTCACGAACGCGCTCAAGCACGCGCCCGGCGGGCACGTCCTCGTCCGCATCGAGCACGGGGACGAGGCGGTCGGCGCCCGGATCACCACCGGGGGCGGCGCGCCCCCGGCCGAGGGGGCCGGTCCGCCCCGCCCCCGCTCCGGCGGCCGCGGTCTGACGGGCCTGCGGGAGAGGGTCGGCGCCGTCGGCGGGGAACTGCGCGCGGGCCCCTCCGACGACGGGGGCTTCACAGTGCACGCCATCGTCCCCCGGGGGGAAACGTGAACGGTTCGCCCATCCGCGTCGTGGTCTGCGAGGACGACGAGGCGGTGCGCACCGGGTACGCCGCGGTGCTCGACGCCCAGCCGGACATGACCGTGGTGGGGCAGGCCGGTGACGGCGCCGAAGCGGTGAGCGTCATCCGGGACCTGCGCCCCGACGTCGCGGTGATGGACGTCCACATGCCCCGCCTGAGCGGCATCGAGGCGACCGCCCTCCTGGCGGGCCCGCCGGACCCCCACCCGGTGCGGATCCTGGTGGTGACGACCTTCAACCTGGACGAGTACGTCTACGAGGCGCTGCGGGCGGGCGCCAGCGGATTCCTGCTGAAGGACGCCCCGCTGCACGAGCTGATCGCGGGCGTGCGCACGGTCGCCCGGGGGGAGGCGCTGCTGTCACCGGCGGTGACCCGGCGGCTCATCGGCGAGTACGCCCTGCGCGTCCGCCCCGCCGACCCGGCCCCGCCCGCGGTGCTCCCCGAGCCGCTGACCGAGCGCGAGCACGAGGTGCTGCTCCTCATGGCGGAGGGGCTGTCCAACGGGGAGATCGCCGAACGGATGACGGTCGCGCACGAGACCGTCAAGACCCACGTGTCGCGGATCCTCACCAAGCTCCGGCTGCGCGACCGGGTCCAGGCCGTCGTGTTCGCCTACCGCTCGGGGCTGGTGCGCCAGGGCTGAGGGTCCGATCCCCCTCGAGAGCCACCGGATCGCGCTCGCGCGGGTGATGTGGCCGCCGGGTCCCCCTTCCTAGCCTGGAAGCCGGTCGGAGCGCCCCCGCGCCCCGCGTTCCAGGAAGTGGTCCCGACATGTCCCCTGACGCCGTACCCGCGTCCACCCCCCGCCGATTCCGGCCGACGGTCCTGCGCTCGGTGCTCCTCCTGCTCCTGGTCGGAGCCCTGGCCGCGCTCCTCTCGGGCGTGACGGACGCGGTGGGCGCGTCGGTGTGGGCCCTGCCCCTCGGAGTCGCGGCGGCGGCCCTCGGCCTGTGGGCCTACCGGCTCGCGATCCGCCGGATCGAGGGGAGGGAGCCGCTGGAACTCTCCCGGAAGGGGGCGGTCCGCGGCCTCGGATGGGGGACGGCGGCCGGGTTCGGCGTGTTCGCCGCGACCATCGCGGCCATCGCCGTCCTCGGGGGCTACCGGGTCACCGGCTGGGGGTCGTTCGAGGCGTTCCTCGCCGTGTGCGGGCTGATGTGCGCGGTCGCGGTGACGGAGGAGCTGCTGTTCCGCGGGGTCGTCTTCCGCCTCGTGGAGGAGGCCGCCGGAACCTGGGGCGCGCTCGCCGTGAGCTCCGTGCTCTTCGGCGGAATCCACCTGGTGAACCCGAACGCGACCCTGTGGGGAGCGCTGGCCATCACCCTGCAGGCCGGCCTCATGCTGGGCGCCGCCTACGCCGCCACGCGTTCCCTGTGGCTGCCGATCGGCCTGCACTTCGGCTGGAACACGACGCAGGCGAGGGTCTTCGGCACCGCCGTCTCCGGTAGCGAGGACGCGTTCGCCGGGCTGTTGACCGGGGAGGCGGGCGGGCCCGCCGCGATCAGCGGGGGCGCCTTCGGTCCCGAGGGCAGTGTCTTCGCCGTGTTGTTCTGTGGCGCGGTCACGGTGTACCTCCTGCGCGTGGCCCAGCGCAGGGGCCACATCGTGCCCCGGCGCTCCCGCCGGGCCTGAAGCGCGGTGCCGCCGACCGGTCGCGTCCGGCGGCCCCCGGCCGGGTAGGGTCCGCGCATGGCCCACATCCTGCACATGACCGAGCTGGAACGCTGGAAGGCCGGCGGCGACGTCGAGGCCGACTCCCTGGCGGAGGAGGGCTTCGTGCACGCCTCGCCCGACGAGAAGACCCTGCTGGCGGTCGCCGACGCCTTCTACTCCGCGGCGACCGGTCCCCTGGTCGCGCTGGTCGTGGACACCGGCGTGCTGGACTCGCTGGGGGTGGAGACCCGTTGGGAGGCCGCCGCCCCGGCGCCGCCGCCCGGGGCGGACGACGGCGTCCTGTTCCCCCACGTGTACGGCGCGATCCCCCGGGAGGCGGTGGTGGCGGTCCGCCACCTGCGGCGCGCCCCCGACGGCCGGTTCACCGTTGTCCGGGAGCACCCGGCGGCCGCGGAGGCGCCGGGCCCGCTCCCCCGCTCCGAGGGCGGGTGACACCGGCGGTCCCGGACCGTGTCGGGGGTCCACCCCGACGGGCGGCCCGGCCCCGGTGGCCGGAACCGTGGGGTGCCCGACCGTTGCGACCGCGGATCCCCGGCTACCGTGGGTCCTCCGACGGACGGCGCGGGATCGACGGGGGGACGATGGCGGGGACTGCGGATCAGGTGTCCGAGTCGGCGGGGGCGGTACCGGCCGCAGCGACCTGGGGGCTGCTCGCCGCCTGGGCCGTCCACGACCTGGAGGAGCTGGTCGCGATCCCCGGCTGGTCCCGCCGCGCCCGTCCGCGCCTGCGGCGCGAGCTGCCGTGGGTCCCGGAGCGGGTCTGGGACCGGCTGGACGTCTCCCCCGCGCACAACGCCGCCGCCATCGGCCTGATGGGCGTGGTGGTGGCCGCCGCCGCGGCCGACGGGGCGCGCACCGGCGGGCGGAGCGGTTTCTACCAGACGGTGCTCCTGGGCTTCGGCGCGCACGCCGTGGTCCACGTGGCGCAGTCCGCCGCCACACGCGGGTACACACCCGGAGCGGTGACGGCGCCGCTGGTGGTCGTGCCCTTCTCGCTGTGGGCGTGGTCGCGGCTGCGCGCGGCCGGGGTGCCCGCCGCACGGGGCGGTGGGCCCGCCGCGATGGCCGCGCTCCCGGCGGCGCTGGGCGCGGTGCACGGGCTGGCCGCGCTGCTCACGCGCGGCCGCCGCGGGAAGGAGTAGGGAACAGGGGGGTACGGCGCCGTCCGGTCAGATGCGGCCGGACTGCTGCGGCCCCGCCGACTGGTGGGACCCCATCGACTGCTGCGGTCCCATCGGCTGCTGGGATCCCATCGGCTGCTGCGGTCCCGTCGGGTACCGCCCCTGGCCGGGGTCGTGCTCCACGCCCGGACGCGGGATCGGACCGGTGTCGCGCAGGTCGCTGTGGTTGCCGACGCTGGGCGGGCTGGTGTGCCGGACCTTGCCCTTGTCGATGCCCAGGATCCGGTTCAGGTAGCCCTTCTTGCCGACCACGAACCAGGCGATCGCCCCGAAGAACGGGAACCAGAGGATGAAGATCACCCACAGGAGCTTGCCCCCCGCGGTGGTGTTGTCGTCGACGACCGCCGAGATGACGGCGGCGACCAGCAGGACCAGGAGCGCCAGGGCCACGGCGGCGATCACGATGCCCGTGACGCCGGCCATCCAGCCGAAGGCCGTGTCGACCGGGTCCGTCACCGTGTTCGCCAGGGCCATGCGTTCCATGAGGTGCTCGACCATGTCTCCCCCAAGCATGTCGTGAGCATGTCAATACGTAGAGTAATCACCATGGGTGCATACTCACCCTCATTTCACGGTTTTCGGGCGTTTCCCTGGAGCGGGATCGGCGGGCTACTCATCGGTACCACCCCCCACCAGCGCTTTCCGCTGCTTTACTGAGAGGCATGGGCTCTCCTCCCCTCGCAGCGCTCCCGATCCGTCATCCCCTCCCGGCGGTCGCACAAGGTCCGCGGGGCTCCGGGATCGCACGGTCGTGACCAGGAAACCCCGCTACGTCTGGCTGGCCGACCAACTCCGCGCCCCCATCCTGCGCGGCGACATGCCCCCCGGGACCAGGCTTCCCTCGCGCACCCGCCTGGCCCGGAGCTACCGGGTGAGCGAGCAGATCTCCCGCACCGCGCTGCGGCTGCTGGTCACCGAGGGCCTGGTGGAGGCCCGCCCCGGTTCCGGCTACTACGTGCGCGACGTCCCCGACGTCTTCCGGATCTGCCGCACCGACTCCACCTCCGGATCCGGCCTGGGCCGCCTGGCCCGCGAACCCCTGGGCACCGAGCAGGAGCCCGGCACGACGCCGATCGTCGAGCGGCTCGGCCTGCGCGAGGGCGAACCGGTGTACATCACCACGTCGCGCGGGCTGTCCGCGGACCGGCCCATCACCCTGCACCGCTCCTGGGAGCCCGCCTCGCTCACCGTCGGAACACTGCGCACCCCCTACGACGCCTCCCCCGACGCGGGCCTGCTCGAACGCCTCGGGTCGGCCGGACACCCCGTCGACCGGGTCGTGGAGGAGGTCGGGGTGCGGGTGCTGCGCGACTCCGAGGCCGCCCTGCTCGGCTCCGCCCCGGGCATCCCCGTCCTGGTCGTGGAGCGCACCCACTACAGCGGCAACCGCCCGGTGGAGACCTCCGACCTCATCGGCACCGCCGACCAGTGTCGACTCCTCTACAAACTGACACTGGCCCGGCCCCGCCCGCCGCGCGGGCGCTCCTGACCCCCGGCCCCGGACACGCGAAAGGGGCGGCCGCCGCGGCGACCGCCCCCGAAGAACCGTCAGCGGCTCAGGAGGTGAACTCCTGCGCGACGACCTCCGCGATCTGCGCGGTGTTGAGCGCGGCGCCCTTGCGCAGGTTGTCCCCGCACAGGAACAGGTCCAGCGACGTCGGGTCGTCCAGCGACTGCCGGATGCGGCCCACCCAGGTCGGGTCGGTGCCCACCACGTCGGCCGGCGTCGGGAACTCGCCCTTGGCCGGGTCGTCCAGGACGGCCACGCCCTCGGCCTTGCCCAGCAGCTCGCGGGCGGCGTCGGCGGTGACCTCCTGGGAGAAGGTGGCGTGCACGGTCAGCGAGTGGGTGGTGATGACCGGGACGCGGACACAGGTGGCGGTGACCCGCAGGTCGGGCAGGCCCAGGATCTTGCGGGACTCGTTGCGGACCTTCAGCTCCTCGGAGGACCAGCCGTCGTCCTTGAGCGAGCCCGCCCACGGCACGACGTTGTAGGCCAGCGGCGCGGGGAACGGACCCAGCTCCGCCACGGCGCCGCGGACGTCGCCGGCCTTCTCGCCCAGGGTGCGGTCCGCGGCGACCGCGGCCATCTGGTCGCGCAGGACGTCGATGCCCTCCTGGCCGGCGCCGGACGCCGCCTGGTAGGAGGAGACCACCAGGTCGGTGACGCCGTAGGTGCGGTGCAGCGCGCCGATGGCGACGATCATCGACAGGGTGGTGCAGTTGGGGTTGCTGATGATGCCGCGCGGCCGGTTGCGGACCTGCTCGGCGTTGACCTCGGGCACCACGAGCGGGACGTCGGGGTCCATGCGGAAGGCGCCGGAGTTGTCGACGGCGACCGCGCCGCGGGCGGCGGCGATCGGCGCCCACTCCTTGGAGACCTCGTCGGGCACGTCGAACATGGCGACGTCGACGCCGTCGAAGACCTCCGGGGCCAGGGCCTGGACCACGACCTCCTCACCGCGCACCCGCAGCACCTTGCCGGCGCTGCGCGCGGAGGCGATGAGGCGGATCTCGCCCCAGACGTTCTCGCGCTGGGTGAGGATGTCGAGCATGACGGTGCCGACGGCGCCGGTCGCGCCGACGACGGCCAGGGTGGGAAGACGGTTGCTCATCGGCCGGTACCTCCGTAGACGACGGCCTCGACCTGGTCTGCGTCGAGCTGGAACTCGGTGTGGGCGGCCTGGACGGCCGAGTCGATCTGGTCCTCCGTGACGATGACGGAGATGCGGATCTCCGAGGTGGAGATCATCTCGATGTTGGTGCCCGAACCCGCGATGGCGTCGAAGAAGCGGGCGGTGACCCCGGGGTAGGAGCGCATGCCGGCGCCGACCAGGGAGACCTTGCCGATCTTGTCGTCGTAGCGCAGCGCCTCGAAGCCGACCTTGTCCTGGACCTTCTTCAGGGCGGCCAGGGCCTGCTTGCCGAAGTCCTTGGGAACCGTGAAGGAGATGTCGGTGCGGGAGGTCGAGACCGCCGACACGTTCTGCACGATCATGTCGATGTTGATCTCGGCGTCGGCGAGGGCCTTGAAGATCGTCGCGGCCTCACCGACCTTGTCCGGGACCCCGACGACGGTGACCTTGGCTTCGCTCCGGTCGTGGGAGACCCCGGAGATGATCGGCTGTTCCATGCCTTCGCTTTCCTCGACTTCCGAAACGATCCAGGTCCCGGGCTTCTGGCTGAACGACGAGCGGACGTGCAGGGGGATGTTGTACCGCCGCGCGTACTCCACGCAGCGCAGGTGCAGGATCTTGGTCCCGCTGGCGGCCATCTCCAGCATCTCCTCGTAGGAGACCTGGGGGATGCGCCGGGCGCTGGGGACGATGCGCGGGTCGGCGGTGAACACGCCGTCCACGTCCGAGTAGATCTCGCAGGCGTCCGCCTCCAGGGCGGCGGCCAGGGCCACGGCGGTGGTGTCCGAGCCCCCGCGCCCCAGGGTGGTGATGTCCTTGCTGTCCTGGGAGACGCCCTGGAACCCGGCGACGATGCAGATCGCGCCCTCGTCCACGGCCTCCTTGATACGGCCGGGCGTGACGTCGATGATCTTGGCGTTGCCGTGCAGGGACGTGGTGATCACGCCCGCCTGCGAGCCCGTGAACGACCGCGCCTCGAAGCCCAGGTTGGCGATGGCCATGGCGACCAGGGACATGGACATGCGCTCACCCGCGGTGAGGAGCATGTCGAGCTCGCGCGCCGGCGGCATCGGGGACACCTGCTCGGCGAGGTCGATCAGCTCGTCGGTGGTGTCGCCCATGGCCGAGACCACGACGACGACGTCATATCCCGCTTTTTTCTGAGCGACGATCCGCTGGGCTACTCGCTTGATGGCTTCCGCGTCGGCCACGGAAGACCCACCGTACTTCTGCACGATCAAGGCCACGGTCGATGCTCCTGAGGAGTTGGGTTCACAGAGGATTGCAATGGAGTGTAACCGGCGGCGCCCTCGTCACCCCGTCCCACCTGGGACGTAGCGGTTCGGGCGTACCGGCGCACCGGGCACGGGTTACCCGATGATCCGGAGAGTACTCATATTTCAGCTCGGTTACGGCGAAATGTGAGCTAGAACTCCAGGCTGCGGCGCCCCTCGAAGGCGCGTCCCAGAGTGACCTCGTCGGCGTATTCGAGATCGCCGCCGACGGGAAGGCCGCTGGCCAACCGGGTCACTGTGAGACCCATGGGTTTGACCAGGCGGGCGAGGTAGGTGGCGGTCGCCTCCCCCTCGAGGTTGGGGTCTGTCGCCAGGATCAGCTCGGTGACCTCGCCGTCGGCGAGGCGTTTCATGAGCTCCTTGATGCGCAGGTCGTCCGGGCCGACGCCCTCGATCGGGCTGATGGCCCCGCCCAGGACGTGGTAGCGGCCGCGGAACTCGCGGGTGCGCTCGATGGCGACGACGTCCTTGGACTCCTCGACCACGCAGATGACGGCGGGGTCGCGGCGGGGGTCACGGCAGATCCGGCACTGCTCCTCTTCTGCGACGTTGCCGCAGACGGAGCAGAAGCGCACCTTCTCCTTGACCTCGACCAGCGCGCCGACCAGGCGCTTGACGTCCGCGTGCTCGGCGGAGAGCAGGTGGAAGGCGATGCGCTGCGCGCTTTTCGGACCGACGCCGGGCAGCCGCCCGAGCTCGTCGATCAGATTCTGCACCGCGCCTTCGTACATCGCCCGCTCACTTCGGTCGGACCGTGTTCGACGGGGCGGTCCGTCACCCCTCTACCACCACCGTATAGGGAACGACGACCTTCCGCGTACGCGTCGGGTCGCCGTCGTGCGAGGCCGGGTCCGTTCCGGCCCGTCCGCCCGAACCCGGTCGCCCGTCCCCGGCGGGCGTCCCGGGGCCGCGGGCCGCCGGCCGGGGGCGGCGGGCCGGCGTCGGACAGGGTCCGGGCGGGCCGGAGCGGGGAGTGCTGCGGGTCGCGGCCTAGAAGCCGGGCAGGCCGGGCATGCCGCCGCCCAGGCCCTGGGTGAGCGGGCCCATCTTCTCCTGCTGGAGCCGCTCGACCTGCGCCTCGGCGTCGCGGATGGCCGCCAGGACCAGGTCCGCGATGGTCTCGACGGTCTCCGAGGCGTCGTCGGCGTCCACGGCGTCGGGGGAGATGGTGATGTCCTCGACCTGTCCGCGCCCGCTCAGCTTGACCTTGACCAGGCCGCCTCCGGAGGTGCCCTCCACCTCGGCGTCCTCCAGGGCCTGCTGGGCCTCCACGAGCTGCTGCTGCATCTGCTGGGCCTGCTGGAGCAGGGCCTGCATGTCCATTCCGCCAGGGTTCACGGCCGTCTCCTCGTCGCACCCGCGGTACCGGGTCTCGGTGTCATGTCCGTATGTCCGTTGCCTGTGAGGGTAACCGGTTCCGGGGCGGTGGGCGGGCGCGTGGCGGCCCGGGCCGCGACGGCCTCGCCGATGACCGCGTCCAGGGAGGCGCGGGTCTTCTCCAGGGAGCGGATGGCCGCCTCGATGCGCTCGCGCTCCGCCCAGAACATGTCGATCAGGTCGGGGGCGGGCTCACCGACCTCGTTGGCGTACATGCAGGGCAGGATGCCGCGGACGGTTTCGCTGTTGAGCCCGGCCGCGTACAGGCAGCGGATGCGCTCGACGCGTTCGACGCTCTCCTCGGCGTACTCCCGGTGCCCGCCCGGGGAGCGGGTGGAGGCCAGCAGGCCCTGGTCCTCGTAGTAGCGCAGGGAGCGGGGGCTGGCCCCGGTCCGCCGGGCGAGTTCACCGATCCTCATCGCGCCCCCTCTTGTGAGTCGTGACACAAAGACTTGAATCTGACATCCGTGTCAGATTTTACGCTCACGGCATGACGACGACAACGACTCGGATCGAAGCGGCCGCCCTCCCGACCGGCCACCCGCTGCTCGCCTCCTACGACCTGTCCGGCCTGGCCCTGCCCAACCGGGTGCTCATGGCCCCCATGACCCGGCTGCGCGCCGACGCGCACGGGGTCCCCACCCCGCTCATGGCCGAGTACTACGGCCAGCGCGCCGGGGCCGGGCTCATCGTCTCGGAGGGGATCGCCCCGGTGGCCGGCGGCCGCATCCACCCCCTCCAGCCCGGTCTGGACACCGCCGGGCAGATCGACGGGTGGCGAACGGTGACCGGGGCCGTGCACGCGGCCGGCGGACGGATCTTCGCGCAGCTCATGCACGGCGGACGCAACTCCCACCCCGCGAACCTCCCCGGCGGGGGGACCCCGGTCGCCCCCTCGGCGGTCGCCGCCGCCGACCGGGTGCACACCCTGGACGGCAAGGCGGACCCGGTGGTCCCGCGGGCCCTGACCGAGGAGGAGGTGCGCGGCCTGGCGGAGGCCCACGCGGAGGCGGCCCGCCGTGCGGTGAGCGCCGGGTTCGACGGGGTCGAGATCCACGGGGCGAACAGCTACCTCGTCCACCAGTTCCTGGCCGACGGCACCAACCTGCGCACCGACCGGTACGGCGGGTCCGTCGCGGGGCGCATCCGGTTCGCGGTGGAGGCGGTCGAGGCGGCCGCCGGGGCGATCGGCGCCCACCGGGTGGGGTTGCGCATCTCCCCCGGCAACACGGAGGGTGGAATGGTGGAGCGGGACCCCGCGCCGGTGTACCACGCGCTGCTGGCGGCCCTGGCCCCGCTGGGACTGGCCTACCTGCACGTCACCGACGATCCGCGGTACCCGGCGCTGGACGACCTGCGGCCCCGGTGGGCGGGGACCCTGGTGGGCAACACCGGGGAGCACGCCGAGACCACGCAGGAGAGCGCGACCGCGCTCGTCGCCTCGGGCCGGGCGGACCTGGTGTCGGTGGGGCGGCCCTACATCTTCAACCCCGACGTGGTGGAACGCATCGCCGCCGGGGTGGCATGGACGCCGATTCTGGGAAAGGACTACCACTACGGCAGCGGTCCGCACGGATACGTGGACCTGCCCCGGCACGATGCGGTTGCGACTCTCCGATCGCCCGTTTCCACCAGGGGTAATATCGAAGAGTAGCGATAATATCACTGCCGGTTGAAATCGTGCCTCCCGGGGCACAACCGTCCCGGCGGTGCGCACGAGCACCGCCGGTCACCGCAACAGGCACGGGGGTCGAGGACGTGTTGACCGCACGAGAGCGCCATTCGGCGCTGATCGAGGCGATGATCGCGGACGGCACCCTGGTCGACGCCTCGCTGATCGAGGCGTTCCGATCGGTGCCCCGACACCGGTTCATCCCCGAGACCGGGGCCCTGACCGCGCACGGCACCGCGCTCAACGCGGCCAGCGACCCCGACCTGTGGCTGTCCGCCGTCTACGCCGACAACGCGATCGTCACCAGGGTCGACGAACCCGGCGTCCTCGCCCCCCGCGACGAGAAGCAGGACCGCGAGGAACGGCGCGACCGGGGGGCCGGGGTGCCCGAGCAGCGGAGGTCGGCCTCCCGGGCCACCTCCTCCAGCGCGGCGCCCACCGTCCTGGCCCGGATGCTGGAGCTGGCCGAGCTGGCCCGCGGTCAGAAGGTGCTGGAGGTCGGCACCGGCACCGGGTGGAACACGGCGCTGCTGGCGCACCGCCTGGGCGACTCCTCGGTGGTGTCCGTGGAGATCGACGAACGCCTGGCCCGGACCGCGCGCGAGACCCTGCGCACCGAGGACCGGGCCCCGGCGGTGGTCGACGGCGACGGGTACGGGGGCTGGCCGGCGGAGTCCCCCTACGACCGGATCGTCTCCTCCTGCGGGGTGCGGCGCGTCCCGCCCGCCTGGATCGACCAGCTCGTCCCCGGCGGGCTGGCCGTGTGCCCCTGGGGCCTGCTGGAGGGCACCGGCGTGCTCGCCCGCCTGGTGTGCCCCGGCGACGGGACGGCGCGGGCGACCTTCCACGGAGGTGTGGGGTTCGTGCCGCTGCGCACGCCCGGCCCCCGGCTCCCGCCGGTGCGCGACGCCGGCCAGCAGCCCGACGAGTACCGGCTCACCCAGACCGACCCGGTGGCGCCGCTGATGGCGTTCCCGTCGGCGTTCGCGCTGTCGGTGATGGTCCCCGACTGGCGGCTGCGCCGCCGCTGGATCGGGACCGGGTCCGGGGTGTGGGTGTGCGACGGCGGGGAGTCCTGGGTCCGCGTGTACCCCTACGGCACCTCGTGGATGATCGAACAGGGCGGGCCGCGCAGCATCTGGGACGAGTTCGAGGACGCCCTGGCGGAGTGGGAGCGGCTGGGGACGCCCGACCCCGACCGGTTCGGGCTGTCGGTGGACAAGGACGGGGCGCACCGGGTGTGGCTGGACTCCCCGGACCACCCCGGCTGGCCGGTCTGAGCCCGGAGCCCGCGCGGAGCGGACCGTCCGGGGACGGGATCCGCCCCAGGGCTCGGTGAGCACGGGCGCCCCCGGACCGTGGCCGGTCCGGGGGCGCTCCTCTGTGTCCGGGGCGTCCGGGGCGCTCGCGCTCCCGCGCGTCCCCGGCTACTCCTTGTTCTCGCCCGAGTCCTCGGACCCGTCGGAGCCGTCGGAGCCGTCCGCCTGGCTGCGCTCCTTGATCTTGCGCAGCAGGTCCTCCTTGCGGCGCTGGGCGTCGGCGCTGGGGCCGCTGGGGCCGCCCCTGCCGCCCTTGGCGGTGGAGCGGGAGACGCCCCGCCCGCCGCCCAGGCCGAGGAGATTGTCGTTGTTGCGGGCCATGGGACCTCCCCCTGGGCGAGTCCGGGCTCGCCCTGTACTGTTCCGGTCTCCAGCAGATTACCTCCAGCAAGACGATACGTCTCGTCATTTTCTGGGGCTACCGTGGGAGGTATGGCACAGACCAGCACCCCGGAGGAACCGGCCCGGCCCGCACCCGATCCCCGGCGTCGCAGCGAGCGGGCGCGCAAGGCCATCCTCGCAGCCGCGGGAGAGCTGCTGGGCGAGGTCGGGTACGCCCGGCTGACCATGGAGGCGATCGCGGCCCGGGCACGGGTCGGGAAGCAGACCATCTACCGCTGGTGGCCGACCAAGGCCGCGGTGGTGTTCGACGTGTTCACGGAGCTGACCGGCGGGACCGCGGGCGAGCCGCTGCCGGACACCGGCGATCTCGACGCCGACCTGCGCACGGTACTCCACGCCATCGTCGACGAGTACGCCGACCCTCTCATGGACCGCGTCAACAGGGCGTTCATCGCCGAGATGCAGACCGACCCGGAACTGGCCCGAAGCGTGGCGGACCGGCTGCTGCTCCCCAACGTGCGGGCGTTCCAGGACCGGCTGCTGGCGGCGCGCGAGGCCGGGCAGCTGGACGCCGGAACGGACCCCGCCCTGGCGGTGGACCTGCTGCTGGCGCCGGTGCAGCAGCGCTGGCTCATGCGGTCCGGGGAGCTGACGCACCCGTACGTGGACGCCCTGGTCGACACCGTGCTGCGGGCACTGGGACCCCGGGGCTGACCCGCCCGGCCGGGCCGCCGGGGCGGGTCCGGCCGGGCCGGTCCGGCCGGGTCACAGGGAGGCGTCCGGGGCCTCGTGCTCGATCTCCTCGATGACCCTGCCGCCCAGGTGCGTCTCGATGAGGGCGGCGCCCACTCCCGGGGGGAGCCCGGCGTCGGCGGCGGGTGCCCGCTCGGGCGCCGGGGCCGCGGGCGCCTCGGCGCCCCGGGCAGGCTCCGGCTTCGGCGCCGGTGCGGCCGGGCGCGCGGCGGGGGCGGCCGGCTCGGGCCCGAAGTCCTCCGGAGGCGGGGCCGCCGCGGCGTCCTCGTAGGGGTCGGGCGGCGGCTCCTGGAGGCCGGTGACGATCCTGTCCGGCGGCGGTCCCTCCGGGGCCTGCGGCGCCGGCCGCTCCTGGGGCGCGGGCTGCGGCTGCGCGGGCTGCTCCCGGACCTCCTGGGGGCGGGCCGGGCGCTCCGGGGCCGGAGCCGGGGCCGCCGGGGCGGGGGCGTCCCACCCCGCGGGCTCGGCCGGCCGGGCGGGAGCGGGCGCGGGGGCAGGGGCGCCGCCCCCGGAGACGGCGGTCACCCGCACCTCCATGCCCAGCACCTGCTGGACGGCCGAGGCCACCACCTGGTCGCTGCCGCTGTTGCCGAAGCCCCGGGCCTCGTTGGGCCGGGAGAAGCCGAGGACGACGGCGTTGCCCTCCACTCCGACCGGACGCACGTCGCTGCCGGTCAGCACCATCCAGGTGAAGCGGCGCAGGCGCTTGACCGCGTCCAGGATCTGCGGCCAGGAGGCCTGGATCCGGCCCAGGTCCACCGCCCTGCCCTGGGGCGCGGGAGCGGACGCGGCGGGCGCGGGCGCCGCCGGGGCGGGTTCGCGCCGGGCCGGTGCGGCGTCCCAGCCGTCGGGCTCGGCGGCCCTGGGCTGCGGCTGCTGCGGCTGCTGTGCCTGCGGCGGCTGGCTCTGCTCCTGCGGCGCGGGCTGCGGCTGCGGCTGCCGGGACTGTGCCGGGGCCGGGGGCGCGGCGGGGGCCGGGGCGGGCTGCGGTGCCTGGACGGGCGCCGCCGACGCGGCGGGGGCGGCCGGGGCGGGTGCCACCGGACCCGCGGCGATCCGCCGCTCCATCTGCTCCAGCCGGGCCAGCAGCGCGCCCTGGTCGCCGTCGGCCGACGGCAGCAGGATGCGCGAGCACATCAGCTCCAGCACCAGCCGGGGCGCCGTCGCACCGCGCATCTCCGTCAGGCCCTGGTTGAGGATGTCCGCGCCGCGGGTCAGCTCGGCCGGGCCCAGCCGGGTCGCCTGGGCCTTCATCTGGTCGGCGGCCTCGGCGGCCACGTTCACCAGGCCCTTGTCCAGGGCGTCCGGGACCGCGGCCAGCACCACCAGGTCGCGGAACCGCTCCAGCAGGTCCGTGGCGAACCGCCGGGGGTCGTGGCCGCCCTCCACCATCCGGTCGATCAGGGAGAACACCGCGGCGCCGTCGCGCGCGCCCAGCGCGTCCACCATCTCGCCCAGCAGGCTGGAGTCGGTGTACCCCAGCAGGGACACCGCGCCCTCACGGGTGATGCCCTGGTCGTCCGAGCCCGCGATGAGCTGGTCCAGCACCGACAGGGTGTCGCGGGCCGAACCCGCGCCCGCCCGCACCACCAGCGGCAGCGCCGCCGGGTCGTAGGCCACCTTCTCCTGCTCCAGCAGGTCCTCCATGAGCTCCCGGAGGGTGCTCGGCGGGATCAGCCGGAACGGGTAGTGGTGGGTGCGCGACCGGATGGTGCCGATGACCTTCTCCGGCTCGGTGGTCGCGAACACGAACTTCAGGTGCGGCGGGGGCTCCTCCACCAGTTTCAGCAGCGCGTTGAAGCCCTCGCGGGTCACCATGTGCGCCTCGTCGATGATGTACACCTTGTAGCGCGAGCTGACCGGCGCGAAGAACGCGCGTTCGCGCAGGTCGCGGGCGTCGTCCACACCGCCGTGGGAGGCCGCGTCGATCTCGATGACGTCGATGCTGCCGCCGCCGTCGGGGGCCAGCGCCACACAGGAGTCGCACTCTCCGCACGGGTCGGGGGTGGGGCCCTGGGCGCAGTTGAGGGAGCGGGCCAGGATGCGCGCGCTGGTGGTCTTGCCGCAGCCCCGGGGGCCGCTGAACAGGTACGCGTGGTTGATCCGGCCGCTGCGCAGCGCCTGGCGCAGCGGTTCGGTCACGTGCTCCTGTCCGCGCACCTCGGCGAACGTCGCGGGACGGTACTTGCGGTACAGCGCGATGCTCACGGCGTGATCACTCCCCTGGTCCCTGCCACGGGTCCATTCAACCCGCGAGCACCGACAGCTCGCGCCGGTTCCGGGGAGAAACCTGGGGTGGACCGGGCCGGAGAAAACAGAAAGGACCCCCCGCGCACCCGCCAGAGCCCACTTATCCTTGCTGCCTTCCGGCCCTGGGGAGGTTCATGGGATGACGCCGCACGAGGGGTCTGCCCCGAAGTCTATCCGAACACCGGGGTGCTCGGGCAACCGGCCGGGACCGGCCACCGCGTGGCCCCGCGGCGCGCGCCGCGGGATGATGGTCGCATGTTCGACCCCCACTCCCCGGTCGACCGGTCCCCCGGGCGCCGCGACCTCATCGTCTCCGTGCTGGAGGACGCCTTCGCCGACCTGATGTCGGCGGCGCCCGCGGCGTTCCGGTTCAAGTTCCGCAGGATGGCGGCCGACCCGTTCGCCTTCTACCGGGGCAGCGCCGCCCTGTTCTACGCCGACGTCGGCGGCGCCGAGGACCCCTGGGCCGACGCGCGCACCTCCCGGGTGTGGATCCAGGGCGACCTGCACAGCGAGAACTTCGGCACCTACATGGACGCGACCGGGCGTTTCGTGTTCGACGTCAACGACTTCGACGAGGCCTACCCGGGCCACTTCACCTGGGACGTGCTGCGGCTGTCGGCGAGCATCGCCCTGACCGCCTGGCGCAAGGCCCTGTCCGACGACGACATCGACGCGCTCGTGCGCCGCTGCGTCGGCTCCTACGTCTCCCAGGTGGCGGCGTTCGCCCAGGACGGCGGCGACCGCGACTTCTCCCTCAAGCTCGGCACCACCGACGGCACCGTCCACGACGTCCTGCAGCGGGCCCGGTCCAACAGCCGCTCCGCCATGCTCCTGTCGATGACCCGGCGCCAGGGGTACACCCGGCTGTTCCGCGAGGGGCCCAAGGTGCGCCGGCTCGACGACCCGGAGCGCGAGCGGGTCCTGGCCGCCTACCGCGCCTACCTGGACACCATCCCGTCCGACCGGCGGCACGGCTCCCTCAGCTACGAGGTCAAGGACGTGGTGGGCAGCGGCGGGTTCGGCATCGGCTCGGCGGGGCTGCCCGCGTACACGTTCCTGGTGGAGGGCCCCTCCGAGGCCTGGGAGAACGACCTGGTGCTGTCGATGAAGCAGGGCAACGTCGCCGCCCCCTCCCGGGTGGTGCGCGACCCCGAGATCATGGACGCGTTCGAGCACCACGGGCACCGCACCGCCGTGTCCCAGCGGGCGCTCCAGGCCCACACCGACCCGCTGCTCGGCCACACCGAGATGGACGGGCGCGGGTTCGTGGTGAGCGAGGTGTCGCCCTACACCACCGACCTGGACTGGGACGGGCTCACCGAGCCCGCCGACATCGCGCCGGTGCTCGAATACCTGGGCCGGGCCGCCGCCAAGGCGCACTGCGTGTCCGACTCCCACGCCGACGACTCCCTCGTGGACTGGCAGGTGGAGGAGGCGCTGATGAACGTGCTGGCCGGGCGCGAGGCGGAGTTCGTGGACTGGTGCGCCGCGTTCGCGCACGCCTACGCCGCCCAGGTGCGCGCGGACCACGCGCTGTTCGTCGACGCGTTCCGCAACAACGCCATCTCCGGGGTCCGCTCCAGCCACGGCTGACGGGCCCGGAGAAACCCGTTCGAAGCACACTCCGACAACCTGTAGAGTTGTTCGCGGAGGATTCGCCTAGTGGCCTAGGGCGCACGCTTGGAAAGCGTGTTGGGTGCAAGCCCTCAGGGGTTCGAATCCCCTATCCTCCGCCACCGCCCGCCAGGGCGAGCGCAAGGCCCCGACCGGACACCGGTCGGGGCCTTCGTCGTTCGTGGTCTCATTCGGCCGCTTCCAGGGCGTCTTCCTCCCCCTGGGAAGCCTCCCAGATCAACCCGCCGACACGGTCGGCCACGTCCGCCCGAACATCGTCCACCACGTGCTGGTAGCTCTTGGCCATGGAGGGCGACGACCACCCCCATGATCCCCATGACCGCCCGTTCCGGGACTCCCAGGATGAGCAGCACGATCGCGGCCGTGTGCCGGGCGTCGTGCGGCCCGAACCCCGGGACCGGCCTCCCCCGGCAGGTCCTCCCGCTCCCGGTGACCGGCGCCGGTCCGCCGCCGGCACCCGCTCAGGGGCGGGGGATGTTGCGCAGGTTGGAGCGGGCCAGGTCGATCATGGAGCCCACCCCGCCCCGGAGCACCGTCCGGCCCGCGGACAGGGCGAACCCGACGACCTGGTCGGCGCTGATCCGCGACGGGATGGACAGCGCGTTGGGGTCGGTGACCACGTCCACCAGGACGGGCTCCGCGGCCTCGACCGCCTCGCGCAGGGCGTCGCGCACCTCGTCGGGGCGGGTGACCCGCAGGGAGCGCATCCCGATCGCCCCGGCGATCGCCGCGTAGTCCACCGGCGGGTGGTCGGTCTGGAACGCGGGCAGGCCGTCGACCATCATCTCCAGCCGCACCATGCCCAGCGACGAGTTGTTGAAGACCACGGTGGCCACCGGCAGCCGGTGCTGGTGGACGGTGATCAGCTCGCCCAGCAGCATGCTCAGCCCGCCGTCCCCGGACAGGGACACCACCTTGCGGCCCGGGGCGGCGTAGGCGGCGCCGATCGCGTGCGGCAGGGCGTTGGCCATGGTCCCGTGCGAGAAGGAGCCGATGACCCGGCGCCGCCCGTTGGGGGTGAGGTAGCGGGCGGCCCACACGTTGTTCATGCCGGTGTCGACGGTGAACACCGCGTCGTCGGGGGCCACCTCGTCCAGGACGCGCGCCACGTACTCCGGGTGGATCGGGGTGCGGTCGGCGATGTCGCCGGTGTAGGCCTCCACCACCTTGGTCAGGGCCCGCTCGTGGCGGCGCAGCATGTCGTGCAGGAAGCGGGTGTCGGACTTGTCTCCGACCAGCGGCAGCACCGAACGCAGGGTGGCGGCAACGTCGCCGTGCACGCCCAGCGCGAGCGGTACCCGGCGGCCCAGGCGGCGGGGGTCGCGGTCGACCTGGACGACGTTCTCCTCGGGCAAGAAGTCGTCGTAGGGGAAGTCGCAGCCCAGCATCAGCACCAGGTCGGCGTCGTGCAGCGCCTCGTAGCAGGCGCCGTAGCCGAGCAGGCCGATCATGCCGACGTCGTAGGGGTTGTCGTACTGGATCCACTCCTTGCCGCGCAGGGTGTGCCCGACGGGGGCCTTGACCCGCCCGGCCAGGGCCATGACCTCGCCGTGGGCGCCGCGCACCCCGGCGCCGCAGAAGAGCGCGACCTTCCCGGCGGTGTTGAGCCGCGCGGCGAGTTCCCGGACGTCGTCCTCGGCGGGCCAGGCGGTGGCGCGCACGGGGACGGACGGGGTGGTGTCGGCTCCGCCGACGGCCTTGCGGCCGGCCACGTCGCCGGGCAGGACCAGTACGGCGACGCCGGGGGTGCCCAGGGCGTGCTGGATCGCGATGCGGGCCAGCCGGGGCATCTGGTCGGGGTGGGAGACGAGTTCGCGGAACTCGGTGACGTCGCCGAACAGCCGCTCGGGGTGGGTCTCCTGGAAGAAGCCGGTGCCGATCTGCCGGGAGGGGATGTGGGAGGCCAGCGCCAGCACGGGCACCCCGCTGCGCTGGGCGTCGTAGAGGCCCTGGACCAGGTGCGTGTTGCCGGGTCCGCAGGAGCCCGCGCACACGGCCAGGCCTCCCTCGATCTGCGCCTGGGCGGCCGCGGCGAAGGCGGCCGCCTCCTCGTTGCGCACGTGGACCCAGTCGATGCCGTCGGTCCCGTGCACGGCGTCGACCACGGGGTTGAGGCTGTCGCCGACCACGCCGTAGATCCGGGTCACCCCGGCCGCGACCAGTGTCCGGACGAGCTGTTCGGCGACGGTGTTCCTGGCCATTGCGGTTCCCCCCGGAGCGCGGCGACGGTGTGCGGGGCACCGGCGGCGGCGCCCCGCGTCCCACGCTAGGAGCGCGCCCCGCCCTCCCCCCGCACCGCCACGCCCGTCCCGGCCGAGAGCGGGACCGGGGACGGTACGCGGGCGACCGCCCGGTCCGGCCTTGCGGCACCCGCCCGAGCGACTGGTACATAAGTCGACTAATCACTTTGTGGAATAGGATGCCCCCAGGCCACGAGACGAGGAGTCCGGAATGGGTCCTGGGGACGGGGTGCGCTACGTCGCGCTCGGGGACAGCCACACCGAGGGCGTCGGGGACGGGGACGACGTCACCGGCGTGCGCGGCTGGGCGGACAGGCTGGCCGAGAAGATGGCGGCGACCGGGGCGCGGGTGGAGTACGCGAACCTCGCGATCCGCGGCCGGCTGTCCGCACAGGTGCGGGCCGAGCAGCTGGAGCCCGCGCTGGCCCTGGAGCCGACCGTGGCCACGGTGTTCGCCGGCGTCAACGACGTGATCCGCTCCGGGTACGACGCCGACGCGGTCGTCGGCGACCTGGAGGCGATGTTCGCCGCCCTGACCGGGGCGGGCGCCCGGGTGGCCACGCTGACCTTCCCCGACATCGCCAAGGTGGCCCCGCTGGTGCGCCCCCTGGTGCCGCGGGTGCTGGACTTCAACGAGCGGATCCGCGCGGCGGCCGCGCGCCACGGCGTGGTGGTGGCCGATGTCGCGCGGTACGAGATCTCCACCGACCGCCGACTGTGGGCGACCGACCGGCTGCACTGCACCCCGCTGGGGCACGCCAGGATCGCCGGGGCGCTGGCCTCGGCGCTGGAGCTGCCCGGGGCGGACGGTTCGTGGGCGGAGCCGCTGCCCGCGATGCCCCGGCCGGGCGCGCTGCTGACGGTGGCCGACGAGGTCCGCTGGCTGGGCACCTTCCTCGGCCCGTGGGTGATGCGGCGGCTGCGCGGGCGCTCCTCCGGTGACGGCCGCACCGCCAAGCGCCCGGTGCCGACCCTCGTCGAGGCCGCCTGAACCGGGGCGCCCCCGCCTCCGGGGGCGGCCCGCGACCCATTTTGCAACTTGTTGCATAATGAGGGTGCGGGCCGCCCGGACAACGGTCCGCGAGGCACCCCGCGCGGAGGAGACACGATGACCGAGTACCCCCACCTGCTGGCCCCCCTGGACCTGGGCTTCACCACCCTGCCCAACCGGGTCATCATGGGCTCGATGCACCTGGGGCTGGAGGAGCACCCCGGCGGCTTCGAGCGGATGGCCGCCTTCTACGCCGAGCGCGCCCGCGGCGGGGTCGGTCTCATCATCACCGGCGGCATCGGCCCCAACGACCGCGGAGCCACCTTCAAGGGCGCCGCCAAGCTCACCAACGGCGACGAGGTCGAGCAGCACCGGATCATCACCGGGGCCGTGCACCGCGAGGGCGGCCGCATCGCCATGCAGATCCTGCACACCGGGCGCTACTCGTTCAACGAGGACCTCGTCGCCCCCAGCGCGATCCAGGCCCCCATCAACCCCTTCACCCCGCACGAGCTCACCGCCGACGAGGTCGAGCAGACCATCGAGGACTTCGCGAACGCCGCCGCCCTGGCCCGCGAGGCCGGGTACGACGGCGTCGAGATCATGGGCTCCGAGGGCTACCTCATCAACCAGTTCATCGTCGCGGCCACCAACAGGCGCGACGACGAGTGGGGCGGCTCCTACGAGAACCGCATGCGCTTCCCCGTCGAGATCGTGCGCCGGGTCCGCGAGCGGGTCGGCACCGACTTCATCATCGTCTACCGCCTGTCCATGCTGGACCTGGTGCCCGACGGCTCCACGTTCGACGAGGTCGTCCGGCTCGCCAAGGCCGTCGAGGCGGCCGGGGCCACCATCATCAACACCGGCATCGGCTGGCACGAGGCGCGCATCCCCACCATCGCCACCTCCGTGCCGCGCGGCGCCTACGGCTGGGTCACCGAGAAGCTCATGGGCGAGGTGTCCGTCCCCCTGGTGGCGGTCAACCGCATCAACACTCCCGAGGTGGCCGAGGAGATCATCGCGAGCGGCCGGGCCGACATGGTCGCCATGGCCCGCCCCTTCCTCGCCGACCCCGAGTTCGTGGCCAAGGCCGCCGCCGGGCGCTCCGAGGAGATCAACACCTGCATCGGCTGCAACCAGGCCTGCCTGGACCACACCTTCAGCCTCAAGATCACCTCCTGCCTGGTCAACCCGCGCGCCTGCAACGAGACCGAGCTGGTGCTCTCCCCCACCCGCCTGCGCAAGCGGGTCGCCGTCGTCGGCGCGGGCCCCGCCGGGCTGGCGTTCTCGGTGTCGGCCGCCGAACGCGGCCACGAGGTCACCCTGTTCGACGCCGCCGACGAGATCGGCGGGCAGCTGAACATGGCCCGCCGGGTGCCCGGCAAGGAGGAGTTCGACGAGACCCTGCGCTACTTCCGGGTGCAGCTCGACAAGCACGGTGTGGACGTGCGCCTCAAGACCGAGGTGGGCGCCGACGACCTGGCCGGGTACGACGAGGTCGTGCTGGCGACCGGCGTCAGCCCGCGCACCCCGGAGATCCCCGGGATCGACCACCCCAAGGTGGTCGGCTACGTCGACGTGCTGCGCGAGAACGCCCCGGTGGGCGAGCGCGCCGCCGTCATCGGCGCGGGCGGCATCGGGTTCGACGTCGCCGAGTTCCTCACCGACGGCGGCGGGCGTGCCTCCCTGGACCCGGACGAGTTCTTCCGCCAGTGGGGCGTGGACACCGGCCACACCACCCCCGGCGGCCTGCGCGCCCCCGAGCGCCCCGCCCCGCCGCGCCGCGTCCACCTGCTCCAGCGCAAGGCCAGCAAGGTCGGCGCGGGGCTCGGCAAGACCACCGGGTGGATCCACCGCCTGGAGATGCGCCACCGGGGCGTGGAGATGCTCGCCGGGGTCGAGTACACCCGGATCGACGACGAGGGCCTGCACATCGTGGTCGGCGGCGAGCCCCGGCTGCTGGAGGTGGACACCGTCGTGGTGTGCGCCGGCCAGGACCCGCGCCGCGACCTGGCCGACGCGCTGGCCGGGCGCGGGGTGACCCCGCACCTCATCGGCGGCGCCGACGTGGCCGCCGAGCTCGACGCCAAGCGCGCCATCGACCAGGGCACACGCCTGGCCGCGGCACTCTGACCGCCCCGTACGGCGGGCGCGGAGGCGCGCCCGCCGGCCGAACCTAGAATGCGCACATGTCCCTGCCCCACGCCATCCTGACCGCCCTGCTGGAGAAGCCCTCCTCCGGGTCCGAGCTGACCCGGCGGTTCGACAGGTCGATCGGGTACTTCTGGTCGGCGACCCACCAGCAGATCTACCGGGAGCTGGGCAAACTCGAACAGGCCGGGCTGATCCGCGCGCTGCCCTCGCCGGTCCCCACGCGGGGGCAGAAGAAGGAGTACGAGGTCCTGCCCGAGGGCCGCGAGGAACTGCGCGCCTGGGTGGACCGCCGGGAGGACCCCAAGGTGTCCCGGGACCCGCTGCCGCTGCGCCTGCGCGCCGCCGGGGTGGTGGGCGTGGGCGACCTGCTCCCCGAACTGGTCCGCCACCGCGACCTGCACCGCGCCCGGCTGGAGGAGTACCGGCGGTTCGAGCGCCGGGACTACCCGAACGGCCCGCGCACCGAGCAGGAGCGCATCCAGCTGCTGGTGCTGCGCGGCGGTATCGACATGGAGACCGGCTGGGTCTCCTGGCTCGGCCGCGCCGTGGAGGAGCTCTCCGCGGCCGCACCCGCGACCCCCGCGGCCTCAGCCGACCGGGACGGGGCCTGACTCCGACAGGTCCTCGGGCAGCCTCAGCCCGGGCGTGCGCAGCGGGGTCAGCGCCGAGCCGAGCACCATCGCCGCCGCGCCGATCGCCGGGGCGGTGTCGGCGAACTCCGACAGCCGCACCCGCACCGGGTCCCCCGGTCGGCCCGCGAACGCGCCCTCCAGCTCCCGCCGCACCGCCGGGAGGTAGGTCGCGCCCGCGACCGCCTGCCCCGTTCCGGTGAGCACCACCAGGTCCGGGTCCAGCACGCCGACGAGGGTGCGCACCGCCACCGCCGTGTACCGGGCGGACCGCTCCAGCAGGGCCCGCGCCGCTGCGTCCCCTCCCCGCGAGGCCCGGACCACCGCCGCGAACCCCGCGGTCACCGAGGCCGTAGCGCCGTCCGTTCCGGGCACCCCGGAGACCCCCGCGTCGCGTGCGGCCGCGACCACGGCGGCGGGGCCCGCCACCGCCTCCAGGCAGCCCCGGGCCCCGCAGGCGCAGGGCGGCCCCTCGATGTCCACGCACACGTGGCCCAGCCCGCCCGCGCGGCCGTGCGCGCCGCGGTAGGGGACGCCGTCGACCAGCACCCCCGCCCCCAGGGACGCGCCGGTGTGCACCGCCACCAGGACCGAGGAGCGCCCGGCCGAGCCCGACCAGTACTCCCCCAGGGCGGCCGCGGTCGCGTCGTCGCCGGTGACCACCGGCAGGCCGGAGGCCCGCTCCAGCTCCCGGCCCCCGTCCGCGCCGCCGGAGGCGGACACCAGGCCGATGCCCAGCAGCCGCGCGCGGTCCACCCCGGCCCCCTCGACCAGGGCGTCCACCCGGCGGGCCGTGCTCTCGGGCTCTCCCCCGGGGTCGGCGTCCCGGGGCCCGGGGTGGGACATCCGGGAGACGACGGCGCCGGTCAGGTCGGTGAGCGCGTAGGTGGTGCCGCCCGCGTCCAGGTGCACGCCGACGGCGAACCGGGAGGCGGGGGCCAGGCGCAGCAGCACCCGGGGCTTGCCGCCGGTGGACTCGGCCCGGCCGACCTCGGTCACCAGGCCGTCGGCGAGCAGCCCGCGCACGACGGTGGAGACCGTGGCCGGGGTCAGCCCGGTGGCGCCCGCCAGCCCGGACCGGCTGATGGTCCCGGCCGCCCGGATGACGTCGAGGACCGTGGCCCGGCTCGACGTGTGGGGAATGGCCCGTCCCAAGGGAACCTCCGGCTGTGCCGCGTGTTCGGTGCGCCCCAGGGTAGCCGCCACTCCTCTCTTGACTTACTTAGTTCATTGAAGAAAGAATCCTCGCACCACAGCCCGCATCCGAGGAGCACGATGCCCAGCCACACCCTCCACGACGGATGGCGCCTGACCGCCACCGCCGGCCCCGTCCCCGAGAACATCGCCGGCCGGGAGATCCCCGCGGCGGTGCCCGGCAGCACCCACCTCGACCTGCTGGCCGCCGGCCTCATCCCCGACCCCTACCTGGACGCGGCCGAGGCGGAGCTCGCCTGGGCGCACCGCACCGACTGGCGCTACACCCTCACCTTCGACGCCGACGCCCCCGCCGACGGTGAGCGCGTCGACCTCGTCTTCGACGGCCTGGACACCATCGCCACCGTCACCCTCAACGGGCACGTGCTCGGCACCTCCGCCAACATGCACCGCTCCCACCGCTTCGACGCCCGCGCCGCCCTGCGCGCCGGGTCCAACGAGCTGACCGTCGACCTGCGCTCCGCGCTGGCCTACGCCGAGGAGCAGCGCGAACGCCTGGGCGCCCGCCCCCACGTCAACGCGCACCCCTACAACATGGTCCGCAAGATGGCCTGCTCCTTCGGCTGGGACTGGGGGCCCGACCTCCAGACCGCGGGCATCTGGAAGCCGGTCCGCCTGGAGCGCTGGACCACCGCCCGCCTGGCCGGCGTCCGCCCCCTGGTGACCGTCGACCCCGACGGCACCGGCCGGGTCGAGGTCCACGCCGACATCGAACGCGCCGGGGAGGACCCCCCCCTCGTCCTCACCGCCACGGTCGCGGGGCGCACCGCCACCGCCGCCCTGGCCGCCGACGCGACATCGGGGACCGTCACCGTCGAGGTGCCGGACGCCGACCTGTGGTGGCCCGTCGGCTACGGCGACCAGCCGCTGTACGACCTCGACGTCACGCTGGGCCGGGACGGGGCGGAGCCGGACACCGCGCACCGCCGCATCGGCTTCCGCACCGTCACCGTGGACACCGAGCCCGACGCCCACGGCACCCCCTTCACCGTGACCGTCAACGGCCGCCCGATCTTCGCCAAGGGCGCCAACTGGATCCCCGACGACCACTTCCTCACCCGGATCACCCGCGAGCGGCTCGAACAGCGCGTCGGCCAGGCCGTCGACGCGCACATGAACATGCTGCGCGTCTGGGGCGGCGGCATCTACGAGACCGAGGACTTCTACGACGTCTGCGACGAGCGCGGCGTCCTCGTCTGGCAGGACTTCCTGCTGGCCTGCGCGGCCTACCCCGAAGAGGAACCGCTGTGGGGCGAGTTCGAGGCCGAGGCCCGGGAGAACGTCGCCCGCCTGTCCTCCCACCCCTCCCTCGCCCTGTGGAACGGCGGCAACGAGAACCTGTGGGGCCACGAGGACTGGGGCTGGAAGGAGCAACTGGGCGACCTCACCTGGGGCCACCGGTACTACACCGAGCTGTTCCCCCGCATCGTCGCCGAGCTCGACCCCACCCGGTTCTACTCCGACGGCAGCCCCTACTCCCCCGGCCTCACCCCCGAGGAGTCCCACCCCAACGCCGAGGCGCACGGCACCCGCCACGAGTGGGACGTGTGGAACCGCACCGACCACCGCGCCTACCGGGACATCGTGCCCCGGTTCTGCTCCGAGTTCGGGTTCCAGGGGCCGCCCACCTGGTCCACCCTCACCGAGTGGATCCACGACGAGCCGCTCACACCCGAGTCCCCCGTCTTCCTCCTCCACCAGAAGGCCGAGGACGGCAACGGCAAGCTCGCCCGCGGCCTGACCCTGCACCTGCCCACGCCCACCACCTTCGCCGACTGGCACTGGGCCACCCAGCTCAACCAGGCCCGCGCCGTGGCGCTCGGGGTGGAGCACTACCGGTCCTGGTGGCCGCGGACCGCCGGGTCCCTGGTCTGGCAGCTCAACGACTGCTGGCCGGTCACCTCGTGGGCGGCCGTGGACGGGCAGGGGCGGCGCAAGCCCCTCTGGTACGCGCTGCGCGCCGCCCACGCCCCGCGCCTGCTCACCCTCCAGCCCCGTGACGGGCGGCTCGTCCTCATCGCCGTCAACGACACCGACGAGCCGTGGGAGGCTCCGCTGCGGGTGGAGCGCCGGCACTTCGGGGGCGGGATACTGGACGGCACCGAGACCGCGCTGGCCGTACCGCCGCGGTCCACGGCCGAGTACGAACCGCCCCGGTCGCTGCTGGCGACCGCCGACGACACCCGGGAGGTGCTGGTGGCCACCGCCGGCGACACCCGCCTGGTGCACCCCTTCCGCGAGGACGTCCACCTGGCCTACGACCCCGACGCCCTCACCGCCGAGGCCGAGCCCGCCCCCGGCGGGTACCGGGTCCGGGTGAGCGCCGCGTCGCTGGCCCGCGGCGTGTCCGTGCTCGCCGACCGGGTCGCCCCCGACGCCGAGGTGGACGACATGCTCGTCGACCTGCTTCCGGGAGAGTCGCACACCTTCCTGGTGCGCACCGCGGCCGAGGTCGACCCGGCGGAGTTCACCCGGGAGCCGGTGCTGCGCAGCGCGGCCTCCCTGCACCCCCGCGGGAAGCGATGAGCGCGCCGGAGCGCGCAGGCGCGGTCGGGCTGGTCCTGGCCCGGCCGCGCCGTCTGCTGAGCGCCGAGCCGTTCTTCATGGAGTTCATCGGCGGCATCGAGGAGCGGCTGGCCGCCCACGACATGTGGGTGATGCTGCACCTGGTGTCCACCCCCGAGGAGGAGGCCGCCGCCCACCGCCGCTGGGCCGAGCGGGGGGTGGTGGACGCCGTCGCGGTGGTCAACCCCACGGTCGACGACCCGCGCCCGGAGCTGCTGCGCGAGCTGGGGCTGCCGTTCGTGGTGGCCGGCGCGCCCGAGGGCGCGGGCCTGCCCGGGGTCCTCTCCGACCACGCCTCCCCCGTACGGGAGGCGGTGGAGCGGCTGCACGGGCTCGGGCACCGCCGCATCGCCCGGGTCGGCGGCCCGGCACGGCTGCTGCACACCCGCGCCCGCACGGACGCCCTCACCGCGGTCTGCGCCGAAGCGGGCCTGCCCGCGCCGGTGACCGCCGAGGGCGACTACTCGCACGAGGCGGGCGCGCGGCTCACCGCGGAGCTGCTGTCGGCCGAGCGGCCGCCCACGGCGATCCTGTACGACAACGACGTGATGGCGGTCGGCGGCCTGGAGGCGGCCCGCTCGCTGGGCGTGGACGTCCCCTCCCGGCTGAGCCTGGTCGCCTGGGACGACTCCACCCGCTGCCGCCTGGTCTCCCCCGAGCTGAGCGCGATGACCGTCGACGTGCACCGGTACGGGACCCTGGTCGCCGAGGCCGCCCTGGAGGCGGCCCGGGGCCTGCCCGTCCCCGAACGCTGGTCGCCCGCCGCCCGCTTCACCGCCCGCGGCAGCACGGGTCCCGCCCCGGAGTAGGGGTGTCGACGTGTCGACGAGCGGTCCTGTCGACGGATCCCCCCGCGGACCCGTCGACACGTCGACATCCCGACATGCCCCTTCACCGCCCTACCGCCCTGTCGACCCCGGCGGTGCCCCCGGCTCCCACACCGCGCACGCGGTCCGGCCGGTCGGCAGGGCCGGGGCGCTGTCGCGTTTCAGCCGCACCGCTTCGCTCCCGGTGCGGGCGACGACACGCTCTGCACTGTCGGTGAACAACCCGAACCTGCCGGGGCCCGGCTCACTCGAGAGAGGGCTCCCGTGTCCGCGAGGAGGTGACCGGGTGGCACTTCGAGCGGCGGTTCCACCGGCCGAGGCCGATCACGAGGGCGAGGAAGGCGGTCTGCCCCAGTGCCATGGGCAGGCTGGTGAAGAACCACATCATGAAGAACACGTAGGCCAAGGCCGCGGACCAAGCGGCGACCACGTTCCAGCGAGGTCTCGTCACGACACGATCCTAGAGGCGCTCGGACATCCCCGCACTGGTGGGAGTGAGGCCGGCCCGAACGGTTCGCCACCGGTCACAGAGGAGGGTGCCCGGAAAAGTCGTGCGGAGGCCGCGGACGCCGCACCGGGCCCCGGACACGCGAAAGGCCGGCCTCTCCGACCGTGTGCACGTACGTGCACCGGCCCGGATCAACCGGCCCTCGCTACCTCTACCGGCCTGACGCTCACCTGCGTGAACACCGGCTCTGAGCGGTGGAGGAGGGATTTGAACCCTCGAAGGGTTGCCCCTTACCCGCTTTCGAGGCGGGCGCCATCGGCCACTAGGCGACTCCACCGCGGGTAACTCTACCGGATCGGAGAGGGTGCGGAAAACCGGTTACCCCCGGCGCCGCGCGAAGAACCGGGTGAGCAGGTCGGAGCAGGCGGCGGCGACGTCCTCGCCCACCAGGTCGGACGGGATCACCTCGGGCCGGTGGTTCAGGCGCGGGTCGCGGACCAGGTCCCACAGCGATCCCGCGGCGCCCGCCTTGGGGTCGCGGGCGCCGTACACCAGCCGGTCCACCCGGGACAGCACCGTGGCGCCCGCGCACATGACGCAGGGTTCCAGGGTGACCGCCAGCGTGCAGCCGGACAGGCGCCACTCGCCGCGGTGTCGGGCGGCGGCGCGCAGGGCCAGGATCTCGGCGTGCCCGGTCGGGTCCCCGGTGGCCTCGCGCTCGTTGTGCCCGCGGCCGATCACCTCGCCGCCGGGGTCGAGCACCACCGCGCCCACCGGGACGTCCCCCGTGGCCAGGGCCAGTTCGGCCTCGGCCAGGGCCGCGCGCAGCGCGGCGTCCAGGGCCGTGTTCACAGGCGCATGCCGTCCAGGAGTTCGCCGAACCCGGCACGGTCGGCCACGACCGCCAGGACGTCGCTGGGCAGGACGCCGCTGCCGACGGACAGCGAGCGCAGCTCGTCGGCCGGGACCCCGAAGTCCTCCAGCAGCCCGGCGTCGCCCCCCGGGGCCGCGCCCCGGGAGGTGTCGGGGGCGCCCGCGCCCACCAGCGTGCCGGCCTCGGCCAGCACCTCGGCCAGCGGGTACTCCTCCACGGCACGGGCGTCGGACAGGTACACCCGGGGCTCCCCGTCCTCGTAGGCGCGCACGATGGCGAACCACTCGTCGTCGACCTCCACGAGGAGGACGGCGGACGGGGCACCCGTGTCCGTGGCGAAGTCGAGCGTCAGTTCGGTGACGTCGTCGACGACGTCCACCTCGCCGAGTTCGAGCTCGGTTCCCCGCCACGTCCCGCCGTCGGGTGCGAAGACGGCTGCGAAGGTCGACACCGCGTGCTCTCCTAGCTCTCCGGGCTGTACTTCGTGGGGTCCCTTACCCCATCGCGTCGAGGACACGCTGGAAGGCCTGCGCGAATCCGAGGCGTTCGGAGATGCTGGCCAGCACCTCGTCCGGGTACAGGTCGAGATCGCCGGCCAGCGCGCCCAGCTCCATCTCGTCCAGACCCAGGTCCGCGACGATCGACAGGTCCCCCGCGGGCAGGACCTGGTCGAGATCATCGTCGTCGGGCTGGTCGATGTCCAGGTGGTCGAGGACGTCCCGCGCCACCTGCCAGTCGACGGACGCGGTCACGTCGGACAGGAACAGGGACACCTCCCCGCCGTACACGCGCACGAGGATGAAGAAGTCGTCGCCCACCGAGACCAGACCGATGGTCCCGCTGATACTGGGTTGCTGGCGCAGGGCGTGGATCAGTCCCTTGAGGTCGTGCACCAGGGCGACCGGCAGGAGGTCGACCTCCCAGTACTCCTCTTCCCGGAACGCCACGGCCGCGAAGTCGCCCGAGTCGTCATCATGATCGAGCACTGTCATCGTCACCCCAACCCGGCCGGTGCCATCAGTCCGGACGAAGGAACCCCGGATCGCCCGTGCGAGTGACATGGTAACGATCACTCCGCGCCCGCTGTGGCCCTTGTCCGCTTCAGTCCGACAACGCTCTCACGACTTCGGGGGGCGCGGTCCCACCGGGGGCTTCCGCGGGGGTCCGGCGGGCCTGTTCGCGCACCCTTCCGGGTGGGTGCGCACGGTTAGACTCTGCCTGGCTCAGCTCCCCGGCCACCGTCCCGTCATCCCAGCTCACCCGGAGACCACCTTGGAAACCCTGGTCGTCGACCACCCCTTGGTCGCGCACAAACTGACCACCCTGCGCGACGTGCGGACCGACTCCCCGACCTTCCGGCGCCTGACCGACGAGCTGGTGACCCTGCTCGCCTACGAGGCGACCCGGGACGTCCGCGTGACGGAGGTCACCATCGAGACGCCTCTGGTGGAGACCACGGGGGCGCAGCTGAGCCGGCCCACCCCCCTGGTGGTGCCGATCCTGCGCGCCGGGCTGGGCATGCTCGACGGGATGACGCGCCTGCTTCCCACCGCCGAGGTCGGCTTCCTGGGGATGGCCCGCGACGAGGAGACCCTGCAGCCCGCGACGTACGCCGACCGGCTGCCGCAGGACCTGTCGGGCCGCCAGTGCTATGTGCTCGACCCGATGCTGGCCACCGGCGGCACCCTGGCCGCCGCGCTCAAGCTGCTGGTGGACCGGGGCGCCGACCACATCACGGCGATCTGCCTGCTGGCCGCCCCCGAGGGCCTGGTCGCGGTGGAGCAGAAGCTGACCGAAACCCTGGCGGCGGACCACGGCGCGACGCTGCGCGTGGTGACGGCGGCGGTGGACGAGCGGCTCAACGAGAACGGCTTCATCCTTCCGGGGCTGGGCGACGCGGGCGACCGGCTGTACGGCTGCGCCTGACTCCTCCGTCCCGAGCGCCCGACCGGTCCTCCGGTCGGGCGCTTTTTCGGCTGTTTTCAGATCCGGATGAATGAATGGCCGAAAACGGGGCACAGTGCTGCTACGACCCGCCATCGCCCCAGGCCGTGAGGCCGCAGGGCGGGCCGCACCCAAGGGCGACACACCGAACCGCATTATCCGAATTCATTTTGAGACGGGAACGTAACCGACAGCAGTGATCATGGTTCTTGGTCGCCCGTAACCAGGAACCCCCACGGCCCGAAACCACCCCAGGACGTAGTCCACCCGAAACCGAACGCCTCGCCCCCTCGGGCGCGGCCCTCAGGTGACCCCCGGGCGACTACGCAACGCCCCCGTGCGCGCACGCTGAGCCATCCGTCTCCCGAGCCCTCAAGGAGAGAGATGCCCGAGACCACCTCCGCCCCCACGACCACCGACCAGCGCTTCGCCTCCGTGGTGGACCTCCTCTCGTCGGAGTTCTCCGGCGTGCACCACGAGTCCACCGTGACCCGGTGCGTGGACGCGGCCCGGCACGGGGCCGAAGAGGTCACCGGCAGCGCCACTCCGGACCTCGTCGAGCGGATCGCCCGGCAGCACCTCCAGGTGCTCGCCCTGGCGTTCGCGGAACAGCGCTGACACCCCTCTCCGCCTTCGGGGGAAATCCGCGCTGCACGGAGACCGGTTTTCGGGCCGGCCGACACTCACGAGGGGTTTCGGACCTGGCCATCCCGTCCGGCTTTGCCAGAAATGCCAACCTAAACCTCCTGACCTGCACCGGTAGGCGGCCGATTTTCGGCCCCCGTGTCACCTGGTGCACAACCGCACCGGAACCGGACACAGCCCGCAAGCAAGGAAGGTCCGACATACCGCCACGCCGAGGGTGCGCCCCAGGCTTTACGGGCAGGACCCCCAATGCGACAATCGCTGCTGGGTCGGTGGGTCAGGTGGATTCCAAGGGGAGTCGGTCGTGGCGAAGTTGAAGAAATGGGGCGGCTACGCTCTCATCTTTTTCGTGGCGTTTTATCTGCTCACGCAGCCCGAAAGCGCGGCGGGCGTGATCCAGAGCGCACTCGGGGGACTGATGGGCGGCGCCGAGTCGATGTCGCGCTTCGTCAACGCACTGCTGCCGTAGTGGGGATGGTCGGGTGCCATGCGCCTCGTAGCGTCGAGTAACAGCGCCCCGGCGTCGGTCAACCGCTACCTGCTCCCGCACGAGCAGGACGTGGTCACCATCCGGAGGCATCCCGCGGTCCTGATCGGACCGGTGGGCGCGGTCCTGGGTGCCCTGATCGTGGCCGGGATCCTCAGCAATACGCAGATCGCGGACACCCCGGCCGCCCTGGCCATCATCTGGTGGCTGTGGCTGCTGGTGTTGGTGTGGTTCGTGTGGCAGGTCGCGGAGTGGTCGGTCGACTACTTCGTCATCACCTCCGCGCGCCTGCTGCTGACGACGGGGCTGATCACCCGGCAGGTCAACATGATGCCGCTGGGCAAGGTCACCGACATGAGGTTCGAGCGCAGCCTGCTGGGCCGGTTCCTCGGATACGGGACCTTCGTGATGGAGTCCGCCGGTCAGGACCAGGCCCTGAGCAGGATCGACTTCATCCCGTACCCGGAGCAGCTGTACCTGGAGGTCGTGGGGCTCATCTTCAAGGAGTAGCCCGGCGCGCAGTCCGACAGGGCACCCGTCCACAGGACGGGTGCTTCTTGTTTTCCCCCGCGTTCCCGGCCGCTCCGGCCCCGCCCCGCGAACCCCCGCAGGGTTGCCCGGTTCCCCTCTCGTTCACCTCTCGTTCACCTTGGCGCGGAGCCCTCCCGCGCCCTCCCGGGAGCCCTCGCAAAGAACGCCTGCCACCAGCGCGTTTCGATACACGATGACGGCGGGAGGATCCCTTGTGACGGAGCCCCCACGGAAAATGAATTGACCCAAAGGTGAACATAGGGTTAACTAGGGTCATCTGATACGGAAACGAGGAGGGCACCATGGCGCGCAGGACAGACCGTGCACCGCACCCGACTCGCTCCGTCGACGCCCGTCGACGCACGCGTTCCGCCGAAGAGACCCTCCGCATGTCCGGCCTCGCGCCGGACGCCGTGAGCGTTCCCCGGCCGCGCGAGGACGCCGACGCCATCAGCTCCGGGCACCCGATCATGCACTGGGTGCTGGTCGCCGACGAGACCGGCCGCACCCGTCCCGAGGCCCGCTGGCTGTAGCAGGGCATCAACGACGCCCGCCCCCTTCCGGCAGCGCCGGACAGGGGGCGACCGGTGTTCGCACCGGACGCGAGAGAGCGAGTCCGAAGGGCCGTCCCGCACAGCGGGGCGGCCCTTCGCCGTTCCCGGGGCCGGGCCGGCCCCGGCGATCCCTCGCCTTGTCGACTTATCGGCTTGAAGCAATATCGCTGTTTCAGCCATCCCCAAAGGCGCCCACCGAGAGTGATCCGCGTCTCACAAGATTCCCCCTTGACTCTCAAAGAAACGAGACGTACCGTCTTGCACATGAGGCTGTAATCCTTCCTGTGATCCCGCGTCCGACGCCCGTGTCAGAGCACGACGCGCACCCGCCGCACCCCGGCGGGCCCGCGCGGCTCCACCGGCGCCGCCGTCCCGCGGTCGATCCGGTACGGCCTCTTCGTCGTTCCCGCACCCCGAGCCCGCGCTCCCCGCGCGTCCGCTCTCCGGGTGCCCGCACGGCGGAACGCCCTCCGACGGCCCGCGGCCCGCTCCACCGGCCCCACCGCAGCAGAGAGGCACACCCCTGCGCACCCCACGAGTCCGACCCGCAGCCCCCGCCGCCGAGACCGCACGAGGAGGCGCGCGCATGCGTACCGCACCGTCCCGACCCGCACTCCCCGACACCGAGACCACCCGAGGAGGCGCATCCTTGCGCACCGCCCCGCCACGCCCCGCCCTGTCCGCCGCCGAGACCAGCCGAGGAGGAACGCACATGCGCGCCGCGACACGCATCCGCTCCCAGATCACCCTCACCGGGGTCGCCAAGCACTACGGCGACCACACCGTCCTGGACGGAGTGGATCTGACCATCGCCCCCGGCGAACGGGTCGGCGTCATCGGTGACAACGGATCCGGCAAGAGCACCCTGCTCCGGCTGCTGGCCGGGGAGGAGGGGCCCGACAACGGCGAGGTCCTCGTCGCCGCCCCCGGAGGCGTCGGATACCTGCCCCAGACCCTGGAGCGGGTCGGCGTCATGACCGGCACCGTCGGCGACGCGGTCGACCACGCCCTGGCCGACCTGCGGGAGATGGAGGCCCGCCTGCACCGGTCCGAGGCGTCGCTCGGCACCGCCGGGCCCGAGGAGCTGGCCGCCTATGGCGACCTGCTGTCCGAGTTCGAGGCGCGGGGCGGCTACGAGGCCGACGTCCGGGTCGACGCCGGGCTGCACGGCCTGGGCCTGCCTGGCCTGGACCGCGACCGCCCGCTGCGCACGCTCTCCGGCGGGGAGCGCTCGCGGCTGGCCCTGGCCGCGGTGCTGGCCGCCGACCCCGAGCTGCTGCTGCTCGACGAGCCCACCAACGACCTCGACGACAGCGCGGCCGCCTGGCTGGAGCAGCGGCTGCGCACCCACCGGGGCACCGTCGTCGCCGTCACCCACGACCGGGCCTTCCTGGCCCGGATCACCGACACCGTCCTGGAGGTGGACCACGAGCTGCACCGGGTCCACCGGTACGGCAACGGGTACGACGGGTTCCTGCGGGCCCGGGCCGCGGCCCGGGTCCGGTGGATCCGCGAGTACGAGGAGTGGAAGGAGGAGCTGGCCCGGCAGCGCCGGCTGGCCGAGAACAACGTCGCCGCGCTCCAGGCCATCCCGCGCATGGTGGACAAGGCGGCCTTCGGTCACGGGAACTTCCGGATGCGCTCGCGCGCCCACGGCGCGATGAGCCGGATCCGGCAGGCCAAGGAGCGGGCGGAGCGGCTGGTCGGGAACCCTGTCGCGCCGCCGCCGGTCCCCCTGGAGATGACCGCGTCGTTCACCGCCGCCGACGGCGGCCCCGTGCCGCCGGTGGAGCTGGCGGGGGTGCGCGTGGGGCACCGGCTCGACGTTCCGGCGCTGACCGTCGCCCCGGGCGAGCGGATCATGGTCACCGGCCCCAACGGGGCGGGCAAGAGCACGCTGCTGCGGGTCATCGCCGGGGAGCTGGCGCCCGACGCCGGCGAGGTGCTGCGGCACGGGCGGATCGGCCACCTCCGCCAGGAGGACGGGGCGGTCGTCCCGGGCCGGACCGTGCTCCAGGCCTACGCGGCCGGGCGGCCGGGCCCGGCCGAGGAGTACCGGGACGAGCTGGCCTCGCTGGGGCTGTTCCGGGCGCGGGAGATGGACCAGCCCGTGGAGTCACTTTCGGTCGGCCAGCGCCGCCGGATCGAAGTGGCCGGATTGACCTCGGGGGTCTACGACCTGCTGCTCCTGGACGAGCCGACCAACCACCTCTCCCCCGGTCTCGTGGAGGAACTGGAGGCGGCGCTGGAGCGCTACACCGGAGCCCTGGTGATCGTCACCCACGACCGCACCATGCGCGCGAGGTTCCGGGGGCGGAGACTGGAGATGCGGGAGGGGATGATCACCGCTGACACCCCGTGATCGGTGAAGTCGCTTTGTCGACAAATTGGCTTGACCATAAATGGCTAAATCCACTGACCGAAACAGGGGGGTGTGTCGGACACCGGCACACCCCCGACACGGTGTCCGAAAAGCCCGACCACCCTAAGCATAAGCTGGCCCCATGCTCGACGGGACCGTTTCCATCCCCCTCCTCCTGCTGCTCGGCGAGGCCGCGCGCACCGCGGGCGTTCCCGAGCACCTCGTCCGCGCCGAGACCGGGTCCGCCGCCACCGCCGACGAGGCCGCCCGCGCCCCCCTGCCCTCCCTGATCCGCCTGTGGGAGCACCTCTCCCACGCCCTCCCGCCCGGCCGGGCCGGAACCCACGTCGCCGACACCGCGGCCCTGGGCTCCCTCCCCGCCTGGGACTACCTGATCGTCAACGGCACCACCCTCACCGACGCCCTCACCCACAGCGCCCCCTACCACCAGGTCGTCACCGCCTCCGAGAAGGAGCTCGCCGTGCACACCCGGGGCGACGACCTCGCGGTGCGCTACCACTCCAGCGCGGGGGACCCCCGCACCACCGCCGCCGTCCACGAGTACGTCCTCGCCTACTACCTGCGCCGGGCCCGCGAGGCCACCCGCACCGACCTCACCCCCCTGCGGGTGGCCTTCTCCCACCCGGCCCCCGCCGACCGCTCCGCCCTCGCCCGCGCCTTCGGCACCGCCGCCCTGGAGTTCGACGCCGGGGTGAACGAGCTCGTGTTCCGGGCCGAGGACGCCCACGCGCCCCTGCCCTCCGGCGACCCGCGCCTGGCCGAGCTCCTGCGCGGCCACGCCGGGATGCTGCTGTCCGCCGCCCACCCCCTCCCGGGCTGGCTGGACCTCTTCCGCACCGCCCTGGACGCCGAACTCGACCACGCGGCGCCCTCCCTGGGCGCCGTCGCCGCCCGGCTGGCGTCGAGCCCGCGCACCCTCCAGCGCCGGCTCGGCGAACACGGGACCACCTGGCGCGCGGAGGTCGACCGCGCCCGCCACGCGCGGGCCCGGCGGCTGCTGTCCTCGGGACTGACCGCCGAGGCCGTCGCCGCCCGCCTGGGCTTCTCCGACGACCGCGCCCTGCGCAAGGCGTTCCACCGCTGGTCGGGGCACACCCCGGCACAGGAGCGCCGCGCGCTGGCGCGCCAGGACCGGTACGCGGCGCGTGCGGACCTGGGGACCGGGGCCGCCCGTCCCTAGGTTCGGAGGTGTCGCCGGGACAGGCCCGGCCCACCGGAACGAGGCACCCCATGACCGTCCGCACCCGCGAGATCCACCTGGCCGCCCGCCCCACCGCCGAGCCGGGCCCCGAGCACTTCGCCCTGGTGGAGACCGACCTCCCCGAGCCCGCCCCGGGCCAGGTCCTGGTCCGCAACACCTGGATGTCCGTCGACCCCTACATGCGCGGCCGGATGAACGACGCGCCCTCCTACATCCCGCCCTTCGAGATCGGCCGCCCCCTGGAGGGGAGCGCGGTCGGCGAGGTCGTCGCCTCCCGGGCCGAGGGGATCCCGGTGGGCTCGACCGTCTCCCACTTCCTGGGCTGGCGGGAGCACTCGCTGGTCGACGCCGCCGGGGTCACGGTCCTGGACGCCACCCGGATCCCGGCCTCCGCCTACCTCGGCCCCCTGGGGACCACCGGCCTCACCGCCCACCTCGCGCTCACCGACACCGCCCCGGTCCGCCCCGGGGACACCGTGTACGTCTCGGCGGCCGCGGGGGCCGTGGGGAGCGTGGCCGCGCGGGTCGCCCGCGACCTGGGCGCGTCCCGGGTCGTCGGCTCCGCGGGCGGCCCGGACAAGACCCGGCTGCTGCTGGAGGAGTTCGGCTACGACGCCGCCTTCGACCGCCGGGACGGCGACCTGGCCGCACGCCTGGCCGAGGCCGCCCCCGACGGGGTCGACGTCTACCTGGACTCGGTCGGCGGCGACCACCTGGAGGCCGCCCTGTCGGTGATGAACCAGGGGGGCCGGGTGGCGCTGATCGGCGCGGTCGGCGACTACAACGACGCCGAACCCGCCCCGGGGCCGAACCTGTACCGGGCCGCCACCCGGGAGGTCACCCTGCGCGGCATGCTGGTGAGCAACCACCTGCACCGGTTCCCCGAGTTCCACGCCAAGGCGGTGCCGTGGCTGCTCGACGGCACCCTGCGCACCCGCGAGACCGTCCTGGACGGCCTGGAGAAGGCCCCGGAGGCCCTGCGCGGGGTCCTGGTGGGCGCCAACACCGGCAAGATGCTGGTCCGCCTGTGAACCCGGCCCCGCCGCGGGCGCCCCGGGCCTATCCGGGCGCCATGTCGACGAAGCGGCTGTAGTGGCCCTGGAAGGCCACGGTGACGTCCGCGGTGGGGCCGTTGCGGTGCTTGGCGACGATGATGTCCGCCTCGCCCGCCCGAGGCGACTCCTTGTCGTGCACGTCCTCGCGGTACAGCAGGATCACCATGTCCGCGTCCTGCTCGATGGAGTTGTGGACACTGATCCCGTTGGCCATGAAGTTGTGCGTGCCCGCGACCGTGGCGTCGAAGACCTCTTCCTCACCCAGCGGATCGACCGCGACGACCTCGTCCCAGAAGACGTCGTTGGTGGCGAGCAGGTCGAGGTCGGCGTCGTCGAGCACCGCGGCGATCCGGGAGAGTCTGCCCCGGCTCGGTGCGGGGCGCCACATCGAACTCCCGTTGAACTGCACGCCCAACTCCGAGGAGAAACGGCGGTGGCTCATCTCCCTGGCGGCGATCGTGGTGCGCACCCGGTCCCAAACCTGCCTCGGGACCGTGTCCACGTTGGTGTTGGCCGACCGGCCGACCATGTTCTCGACACAGGCGGCCAGGGTCAGGGCGCGGGCACCGTGGCAGCCCACCTTCTCCGCGAACAGCCTCTGCTGGTCCACCCCGCTGACGTCGAGAACGTACGAGGGCCGGTATCCCTTCTTGGCACTGCGCTTGATCCTCGTCATGATGCCCAGCCGGGCCAGCAGCAGGGCCACTCCGTCGACGAGCCGCCGGCTCGTGGAGGAGTAGTAGATGCGGGTGCCGTTGGTCGCCTTGCTCCAGTGGACACTCCCGTCCGTGGCCCACAGGTGGCGCAGGAACAGGGCGATCTGGTCCGTCGGCAGTTTGAAGACCGCGTCGGGCACGAACTTCTCATGGCTGCGGAGCCCGAACAGCCCCAGCCCGTCGAGCCAAACGGCGATGGGGTTCCGCTTGCCGTGGGTGAGCCGGAACGGCGCGGGGAGCCGCAACGTGGTGACCCTCGCGGAGCCGTACTCGTCCCGGACGGCGGTGATCCCGAAGTGCCGGGCCGCCTCGGCGACCACCGACAGGTTCTCCTCGTCGACGCTGGCATAGCGGATCGGCTGGCGGCGGACGAACGATCCGTCGCCGATCAGGTGGGCGAGCAGGACCACCTCGTCCTCGGGCCACGCGGTCGGGCCCTCCGGCGCGGGCACATGCCGCGGGACGGCGATCCGGTCACCGACCCTCAGGTCCTCCAGGTGGCGCCACCCCTCAAAGGCGAGGAACGGGTGATTGGCGGATGCCTTGACCTCACGTCCCGAGGCCAGCCGCAATCGGAAGGTCTTCTTGACCCCGCTGGAGAAGACATGGCTCATCGTGCGCGGGACCAGGCGCAGTTTCTCGTCCAGGGACCAGACCGGGATGTCGCGCTCTCCTGTCGCATACAGCTCGCCGAGCGTGGCCTCGGCCCCCGTGTCGGCCCGCAGGATCCTGGTGTCGGCGGTGAGGCAGCCCGATTCGCGAAGGTCCGACACCTGGGGGCGTTTGTCGGTGCGCTGTTCGGGGCCTCGGTTGAGCTGGGAGAGCGCCACCACGGGCACCTCCAGCTCCTTGGCCAGCAGCTTGAGCGACCGGGACATCTCCGAGACCTCCTGCTGGCGGCTCTCCACCCGGCCGGGCGAGCTCATCAGCTGGAGGTAGTCGACGATGACCAGCTTGAGGTCGTGCTGCTGCTTGAGCCGCCGGCACTTGGCCCGGATCTCCATCATCGACATGTTGGGCGAGTCGTCGATGAACAGGGGCGCGTTGGCCACCTCGCCCATCCGCCGGGCCAGGCGCGCCCAGTCGTCGTCGGTCATCAGGCCCGACCGCATGGTGTGCAGAGGCACCCGTGCCTCCGCCGAGAGCAGGCGCATGACGATCTCGTTGCGCCCCATCTCCAGGCTGAAGAAGACCGCGGTCATGTCGTGCTTGATCGACGCCGCCCGCGCGAAATCCAGAGCCAGGGTGCTCTTCCCGACGGCGGGGCGGGCGGCGATGATGATCATCTGGCCGGGGTGGAGGCCGTTGGTGAGGGCGTCGAAGTCGGCGAACCCGGTGGGAACGCCGGTGAGGGTGCCGTCGTGGGAGGAGATGGCCTCGATCTCGTCCAGGGCGCCGGGCATGATGTCGGCGAGGGGGACGTAGTCCTCGCCGGTGCGCTTCTCGGCGACCTTGTAGATCTCCGCCTGGGCGTGGTCGACGAGGTCGTCGACCTCGCCGTCGCCCGCGTAGCCGATCTGCGCGATGCGGGTGCCGACCTCGACCAGGCGGCGCAGCACGGCGCGGTCGGAGACGATCTTGGCGTAGTAGCCGGCGTTCGCCGCGGTGGGGATGGCGTTGGTGAGGGTGGTCAGGTAGAGCGCGCCGCCGACGCGGGCGGACTCACCGCGCTTGGTCAGCTCGGCGTTGACGGAGACGATGTCGACCGGCTCGCCGCGGGAGAAGAGGTCGACGATGGCGTCGTAGATGATCTGGTGCGCCGGGCGGTAGAAGTCGGCGGAGCGGATGATCTCCACGACCTGGGTGATGGCGTCCTTGGAGATGAGCATGCCGCCCAGGACGCCCTGCTCGGCCTGGATGTCGTGGGGTGGCGTGCGCTCGTATCCGCCTTCTTCGGGTGGCTGCTCAGCGACGCTCACGAACAATCTCCCCTGGGCCGTGCTCCACCGGCCCCGGGTCGGGACCGACCCTTCCAGGATGCCTCATCGAACGCGCCGGGGAGGCCGCGGGCGGAGCCGTCCACAGGCTCGATAGCACCCGTTCGCCCGAGTCCGCAGGGGTTTCACCGACCCGTTGTGCACATAACCTGTGGATAACTTTGCGCACGACCCCTGTCACCAGTGTTGACCTGCGAAAACACGCTTCGATACGGGGTGTGCAAGATGTCTCACAGAGCCGATTTCCACAAGTTATCCACAGGTATCCGGAGGCCTGTGGACAACTTCACCCTCCCAGGGGAACGCCTGTCCGATAGCGTGGACCGGTCATGCCCAGACCGCTCTCCGCCGCCCCGTTCCGGCACCGCCACGACCGCGAGATCTTCGCCCTGGCGATCCCCACGTTCTTCGCCCTCGTCAGCGAACCCCTGTTCCTGCTGACCGACTCCGCGATCGTCGGCACCCTGGGCACCTCGGCCCTGGCCGGGCTGGGCATCGCCGGCCAGGTGCTGCTGACCCTGGTGGCCGTCTGCATCTTCCTCGCCTACGGCACCACCGCGGCCGTCGCCCGCAAGTTCGGCGCGGGGGACGTCCCCGGGGGCATCCGGGACGGGATCGACGGCCTGTGGCTCGCCGTGCTGCTCGGCGCCGCGGCGATCGCGATCGGCTGGCCGCTCGGGCCCGCCATGGTGGACCTGCTGGGGGCCTCTCCCGAGGTCGCCCCCTACGCCCTGGTCTACCTGCGCGTCAGCCTGCTGAGCACGCCGTTCCTGCTCATCGTCATGGCGGGCACCGGTGTGCTGCGCGGCCTCCAGGACGCCCGCACCCCGCTGGCCGTCGCGGTCGCGTCCTTCCTGGGCAACGCGCTGCTGTGCGCGGTGTTCGTGCTGGTCCTGGACTGGGGCATCGCCGGTTCGGCGTGGGCGACGGTGATCGCCCAGGGCGGCGGAGCGTTCTGGTACGTGGCGGTGATGGTGCGCCGCGCCCGGAGCGAGGGGGTGTCGCTCGCGCCGTCGGCGGCGGGCCTGCGCGCCTCGGCCTCGGCCGGGTTCGCGCTGTTCCTGCGCAGCGTCTCGATGCGTGTGGTGGCGCTGGTGACCGTGGCGGTGGCGGCCCGGCTCGGCGACGCGCCGGTGGCCGCCCACCAGGTCTCGCACAACATCTGGGCGCTGCTGGTGTTCGCCATGGACGCGATCGCGATCGCCGGGCAGGCGATCGTCGGCCGCTACCTGGGGGCGGGCGACGTCCGCGGGACCCGGGACGCCACCCGCCGCATGGTCGAGTGGGGCGTGATGCTGGGCACGGCCTTCACCGTGCTGGTGCTGCTGGTCCTGCCGTGGGCGTGGATCCCGTTCACCTCGGACCCGCAGGTGCGCGTGCTCATCACCGCGTCCCTGGTCGTGGTGGCCCTGTTGCAGCCGCTGAGCGGGGTGACCATGGTGCTCGACGGGGTGCTGATGGGCGCCGGCGACCAGCGCTACCTGGCCTGGGCCTCCCTGTGGACGATGCTGGCCTTCCTGCCGTTCGCCCTGGTGGTGCCGCCGCTCGGGCTGTCCGCCACCGGGGGGATCGTGGCCCTGTGGATCGCCTACGGGATCTGGATCCTGGCCCGTGCGGTCGCCCTGGGGCACCGGGCCCGGGGCACGGCCTGGCTGGTCACCGGCGCGTCCAGGCCCTGACCCGGCCCTGCCCGGGAGTTCCGGCGGGGCGGAAGTCCCGGGGCGCCGGGGTCAGAGGGAGACGTCGAGCTCGCCGACCGCCGGACCGTGGTAGAAGGTGGCCACCCGCTCCGAGGACGGGGTGTCCGGGAAGGTCGGCAGCTGTTCCAGGGAGATCTCGACCCCGGTGACCCGGCCCAGGTGGGAGAGCTGTTCCCGGAGCCGGGAGGCGACGTCCCTGCGCAGGTCCGGGAGCATCGAGTAGAGCTTGTCCCCCGGGCAGTTGGTGGAGTTGTAGTCGCGGTGGCCGACGATGGCCTCCTGCGGGTCCAGCCGGTAGACCAGGCACAGCCAGGCGCAGGTGTCCACCAGGGAGCGCATGAGCGCGGCCGGCGGGGTCGCCGTGCTGTAGGTGCCCTCGTTCTCGATGCCGATGGTGTGCGAGTTGTGGTCGGCCGTGTGGGCGCCGATCACGTGGTGGCCGTCGCCGATGGCCTGGAGGGTGCGGTCGCGGCCCTCCATGATGTGCCCGCCGCGGCTGATGGTGAGCTGCTGCCCGGTGTCGCTCCACCCGTTGTGGTCCATGTGGTATCGCTGGATGGAGCGGGACAGCGAGGCCGCGTGGGCGGTGGAGGTGTCGGAGACGTTCCCGGTGGCCGTGTGGTGCACGACGATGTGGGTCGGCCCCTTCCCCAGGACCTCGATGCGGTTCTTGGGGGCCCTGGCCTTCCAGTCCGTGCGGGTGTACACCTTGGGCCTGGCCGCGGCCAGCGCGCCCGTGGCGGGGGTGAGCCCGGCCAGCCCGCCGAGCAGTACGCCTCCGGCGGCCAGTGCGGTGCCCCTCAGGACCGTCCTGCGGTCGGGTAGGTGCTCCGGTCGTCCGTTCATCGGCCCGTCGTCCTCTCTGTCCTGGGCGTCACGCGACACCGACACAGAGAACACGATAGATTACAAAGAGTAGCCAAAGGGTGGCTTTCGGTGACCCCCGGCGTGTTGCCACCGAACGGGACCGGCCCCGCGCCTCGAAGGAGGTGCGGGGCCGGTTCACACGAGCGCGAACGCCTCGGCTCAGACGCCGACGACGTCCAGCTTGATCGTGGCGACGACCTCGGGGTGCAGGCGGACCTGGACCTTGTGGGCGCCGACCGACTTGATCGGGGTCTTGACCTCGATGCGGCGCTTGTCCAGCTGCGGGCCGCCGGAGGCCTGGACGGCCTCGGCGATGTCCGCGGGGGTGACCGAGCCGAAGAGGCGGCCACCCTCGCCGGCGCGCTGCTTGAGGCGCACGGTGAGCGCGTTGACCTGGCCGGCGACCTGCTTGGCCTCGTCCAGGGTCCGGATGTCGCGCGCGGCGCGGGCGCGCTGGATCAGGTCGATCTGCTTCTGGCCGCCGCGCGTCCACCGGATGGCGAACCCGCGGGGAAGCAGGTAGTTGCGGCCGTAGCCGTTCTTCACCTCGACGACATCGCCGGGGGCTCCGAGACCGTTGACCTCGTGGGTCAGGATCAGCTTCACGACAAAAACCTCCCTCGGAGAATCCCCGCTAGCGAGCGGTGCTGGTGTAGGGCAGCAGGGCGACCTCGCGCGCGTTCTTGATCGCGGTGGCGACGTCGCGCTGGTGCTGGGTGCAGTTACCCGTCACGCGGCGGGCGCGGATCTTGCCGCGCTCGGAGATGAACTTGCGGAGAAGCGTGGTGTCCTTGTAGTCGATGTAGGACTGCTTCTCCTGGCAGAAAAAGCAAACCTTCTTCTTGGGCTTGCGCGCTGCCGGCTTCGCCATCGTGGTGCTCCTTCGCAAGAGCCCCGGGTTCCTCCCGGGGATGGTCTGAGGACATGTGAACAGTGACTCGGCGCCCTGGGGCGCCGGGTCGGGGTGTCGCGCCTACGGCACGGGGCCGCGGCGCGGACGCTCGGCTAGAACGGCGGGTCGTCGGAGAAGCCGCCGCCGAAGCCGCCGCCTCCGCCACCGCCGCCGTTGTTGGCCCACGGGTCGTCGTTGGCGGGGCCGCCGCCGCGGTTGCCCTGCTGGCCGCCGCCGAAGCCGCCGCCCTGGTTCCCGTAGCCGCCGCCACCCTGCTGGGGCTGGCCGCCACCGAAACCACCGCCGCCGCCCCCACCGAAGCCGCCGCCCCCGCCGCCCTGGCGCTGCGTCTTGGTCACCTTGGCGGTGGCGCTGCGCAGGGCCGGGCCGACCTCGTCGACGTCGACCTCGAAGACGGTGCGCTTCTCACCCTGCTGGGTGTCGTAGGAGCGCTGCTTGAGGCGCCCCTGGACGATCACGCGCATACCGCGCTGGAGGCTCTCCGCGACGTTCTCCGCGTACTGCCGCCACACGGTGCAGGTGAGGAACATGGACTCGCCGTCCTTCCACTCCCCCGACGCGCGGTCGAAGGTGCGCGGCGTCGAGGCCACGCGGAAGTTGGCGACAGCGGCTCCACTCGCCGTGAAGCGCATCTCAGGATCGTCGACCAGGTTGCCGACGAGCGTGATCTGGGTTTCGCCTGCCATGAGGGCTCCGGTTCGGGGTAGATCGGGTCAGGCGGTTTCGCCTGCTCCCCTGATCATCCGTCCTTCCACCGACAGAAATCAGCGGAATCGGGCGATCCGGGGAAGGGGGCCGCGGCCGGGAGGCCGCTAGTGGACCTCGGGCCGGATGACCTTGGTGCGGAGCACGGCCTCGGCGATGCCGAGCTGGCGGTCGAGCTCCTTGACCGTGGCGGGCGTGGCCGTCAGGTCGATCACGGCGTAGATGCCCTCGGGGTTCTTCTCGATGTCGTAGGCGAGCCGACGCTTGCCCCAGATGTCGACCTTCTCGACCGAGCCGCCGTCGTTGCGCACGACGGACAGGAAGTTCTCCAGCGACGGGGCGACGGTGCGCTCGTCGAGGTTGGGGTCGAGGATGACCATGATTTCGTAACGACGCATCGGCGTACGTTCCTCCTCTGGACTGTCGCGGCCATGGAATCTCCATGGCAGGAGGGCAGGAGCCCGCGGTGTCCCGCTCGTGGTGGCGGGGGCGCGGGCTCAGAGCCATACGGGAACCAAGGCTACCAGCAGCACGGGACCGGAATCGGCGGCCGAACCCCCGGCCGCGGACCCCGCCGGACGCGCGGAGGGGCCGGTGCGCGACGCGCACCGGCCCCTCACCTCCGGGTCTCCGGAAGGGTCAGTCGTCGCGGGTGCCCAGGATGGTCACCCGGCCGTTGTTGCCCTGGCCCTGTCCGGGACGCCAGCCGCCGTCGTCCTCTTCCCCATCCGTGTGGCAGGGGTCGGTGATCGGACGGCTCGCGCAGTCGTCCGGCGGAGTCGGTTCGCCCGTCTCGTCGTCACAGTCCCAGGGGAAGGTGCAGTCGGGGGGCGGCTCGATGCCCTCGCAGTTGGGGTTGTTCTGATCGATGTTGTTCGGGTCGCACGGGACGTCGCTGGGCTCCTCGCTCGGTTCCTCGCTGGGCTCCTCGCTGGGCTCCTCCGAGGGCGAGGGGTCCGGGCTGGGCGTGGGCGCGAAGTTCTGGTCCGTGCCCACGTTCGCGGCCGGCGGGAAGTTCTGCGGCTCCAGCTCCATGATGTCCACTGCCTGGACCATGAACTCGCGCCACACGGTGGCCGAGGTGCTGCCACCGAAGACCTCGTTGTTGGAGATGCCCTCGAACTCCAGTCCCGTGTTGGCGTCGGCCCGGCTGAGGCCGACCGCCACCGACAGCTGGGGCACGTAGCCGACGAACCAGGCCGAGATGGCCCCCGAGGAGGTACCGGTCTTGCCCGCGACCGGGCGGCCGTCGGGCAGCGCGGCGTTGGTGCCACCGCCGTTGGTGACGACCTCGGTCAGGGCGAAGGTGACGTCGGCCGCGACCTGGTCGCTCATCGCGCGGGTCCCGGTCTCGAGCAGGTCCGCGTCGTTGGGCTGGAGCTCGGTGCCGTCGCTGGTGGTCACCTTGGTGACCATGTGCGCCGGGCGGTGCACGCCGCCGGCGGCGAAGGTCGCGTAACCGCTGGCCTGGTCCATGGCGCTGACCTGGTGGGTGCCCAGGGCGATCAGCGGCCCCTGGGTAGAGGTCGTGGTCTGCTCCTCGTCCACACCGGCGGCGACGGCCATCTGGTCCACGGCGGCCGGGCCCACCTCGACGGCGAGCTGCACGTACGGGGTGTTGTAGGAGTGCGCGGTGGACTCGACGAGGTCGACCGCGCCGTGATCCTGCAGGTCGGCGTTCTGGACCGGGCTGGCCAGCCCTTCGAACTCCTGCGGCGAGTCGCCGTTCATCAGCGTGCGGAGGCTGATGTTCTGGCTGAGCGCGGTGGCGAGCACGTAGGGCTTGTACGACGAACCCGCCTGGGTGCGCTCCACCAGGGACTGGTTGAGCTGGACGCCCACGTCCTCACCGCCGCGGAAGGCGACGATCTCGCCGGTGGCGGGGTCGATCGCGGTCAGGCCCTTGCGGGTGTCCTCCGGGTGCCCGGGCAGGGCGTCGAACGCGTTGTAGGCCGCGTCCATGAGCTCGGGGTTGAGGGAGGTCTCGACCTTGTAGCCCTGGGTGGCGATGTTCTCGGCGGTGAGGTCGTAGCGCTCGACGAGCTCGGTGACGACGGCGTCGCGGACGTAGCCGGGCTTGGGGTCGAACTCCTCCTCGGCCTCTTCCTCCTCGGCCTCGGCCTCTTCCTCCTCGCCTTCGCTGGGCCCCCACTGGGTCGTCTCGGGGATCTCCAGGGCGTCGGCCTCGCTCTTGGGCAGGCCGCGTTCGGGGTTCTCCTCGTGCATGGCCGCCAGCTGGGTCTGGACGTAGGGCCAGCGCTCCTCGTGGAGGTACGTGTGGGTCCAGGGCCCCAGCTCGGAGTTCTCGAAGTTGGACGGCATCTGGATGATGATCCCCAGGTAGGCGCCCTCGGCCGAGTCGAGCTCCGTCACGCTCTTGTCGAAGTACTGGCGGGCCGCCATCTCGATCCCCATGGCCTGGCGGCCGAAGTAGATCGTGTTGACGTAGCGCTCGAGGATCTCCTCCTTCTCCATCTGCTGGCCGAGCTTGATGGAGATGAAGATCTCGCGGATCTTGCGCTCGATGGTGCCGTAGCCCTCGAGGTTGCTGTAGTAGTTGCGGGCCATCTGCTGGGTGATGGTGGAACCGCCGCCGGCCTCGCCGCGGGAGAGCAGGGCGCGGCCGATACCCGTGATGCTGATGCCCGGGTCCTCGAAGAACGTGTGCTGCTCGGCGGCGAGGATGCCGTCGATGACCTCCGGCGGGATGTCCTCGTACGCGACCTCGATGCGGCGGACCTCGCCCGTGGTGACCGCGACGTCGCCGGTCTCCCAGAAGATCTGGGTGGCCGACATCTCCGCGTCGGACTTGGCCTCGAGGTCGTCCTTGTTGGGCGCCTGCGCGTACAGGAACGCGAACACCGCCACACCGCCGATGACCATCAGGCCGAACGCGGCCAACGCGGGCTTCCACGCCTTGGCGAGGAACCGCTTCCACCAGGGGCGGTCGTCCGGCTCGTCCTCGCCGCTGCGGCGCCGGCGTCCTCCGCCGGATCCGCCGCGGCCGCCACCGCCGGCGGCCGCACGCCGGCGGCCGCCCTCGGAGCGGGCGCCGTGCTCGCGCTCGCGCGGGTCGCGCGGGCCGTCGGGACGGCGCCGGCCGCCGGGGCGGGACGCGTCCTCGGGCGGACGGCGCCGCCGCTGGCCCTCGGCCCGGGCGCCGTGCTCGGCGTCCTCGGGACGGCGGCGGGGGCGCTCGCCGTCGGCGGGCGGGCGGCGCCGCTGCCCCTCCGGAGCGCCGCGCCGGCCGCCCTCGCGGCCGCGCGGGTCGTCCTCCGGGGGCCTGCGGCGCTGGCCGCCCTCGGGGCGCCGGGGGCGCTCGCCCTCGGCCCTCCGGCGGCCGCCGCGGCCTTCGGATCCCATGTCATCGGCCGGGGGGCGGCGCCTGGGGCGCTCCTCCTCCCCCCAGAAACCGTTGTCCGCTTCCGGGGATCGGCGCCCTCCGGCACGTTGTTCCCTGGGCGGCGGGCCGTCGGCCCTCCGCCTCCCGCCGTTGCCCCCGGCGCCGCTCGCCGGGCCCTCGGCCCGGCGACGGCCGCCGCCGGCATCCCGTCGTCGTTCGGTACTCACGTGGTCCTCGATTGCCTTTCACGGCCGGTCGGCCTGACGATTCCTTGCTGGAACGGGGGGCGGTCCCCCTGGGGGATCGGTGGTCCGCGACCTGTTCCGCGGTGACCGGCGCGGGGTCGGGCCGGTGGCCCGGCCCCGCCACTGTCGCCTGTGCTTCAAGGCTTGATAAAGGGACGCCCCGCCGGGGGCGAAGGTTTTCAACAGGTCGCGAAGACGTTGGCCGCTGCATCCTCCTGGTCGTTGGCCCGTAGGGACTCCGGTCCCTTCGGAGGCGACCGGCGTGGACGCCCGTCCCTGGCCGGGTCGGGGGCTCTACCGGCTTTCACGCGCAAATCACAGGTCACGTTAAAGCGATGGGACGGTATAGCACAACCCACGCGCGAGGGTACCCCGTGCGACAGAACACTCCGTCACCGGCGGCGGATCGCCCTCCGTCGTGACTGCTCAACGCGCGGAAACCGAACACCGGTGGCCGTTCTGCGCGCAGGGGCGGGGTGTGACGGCGCAGGCAGGGCGGATGTGTGACATTTCGCGCGCGGTGCGCAGGTGGGGCCGACGGCACGGAGGGTCACGGGCGAATCCGGAACGACCGTGTCACCTTGGGTGACATGCGGTTCTCCAGATGACCGAAGATAGAGTCATACACGAACAAAACAGTCGGAGCCACACGTTCCATCGCCCGTCCGGCGTCCGGGCGGGAACAGAAACACCGTGCGAGCCGCTGAGCACTTACGGAGAACGAACGCGGAACGCCGCCACCCCCGCCGGCCACGGAACCGGGGGTGCCGTCGTGCGCCGTGGCATCCATGTTCGCGAGCAAGAAGGAGCAAGGACCAATGGGTTCGGTACGTGTAGCCGTCGTGGGCGTCGGCAATTGCGCGGCGTCGCTCGTCCAGGGCGTGCACTACTACAAGGACGCCGACCCCGGCTCTCGGGTACCTGGCCTGATGCACGTCCAGTTCGGCCCGTACCACGTGCGCGACATCGAGTTCGTCGCCGCCTTCGACGTGGACGCCAAGAAGGTCGGCCACGACCTGGCCGACGCCATCGTCGCCAGCGAGAACAACACGGTCAAGATCTGCGACGTGCCGCCCACCGGCGTCACCGTCATGCGCGGCCCCACCTACGACGGGCTGGGCAAGTACTACCGCGAGATGATCCAGGAGTCCCCTGAGGACGCCGTCGACGTCGTCGCCGCCCTCAAGCACAGCAAGGCCGACGTCCTCGTCTCCTACCTCCCCGTGGGGTCGGAGGAGGCCGACAAGTTCTACGCCCAGTGCGCGATCGACGCCGGCGTGGCCTTCGTCAACGCCCTGCCCGTGTTCATCGCCTCCGACCCCGAGTGGGCGGCCAAGTTCGCCGAGGCCGGGGTGCCGATCATCGGCGACGACATCAAGTCGCAGGTGGGCGCCACCATCACCCACCGGGTGCTGTCCAAGCTGTTCGAGGACCGCGGCGTCATCGTCGACCGCACCTACCAGCTGAACTTCGGCGGCAACATGGACTTCAAGAACATGCTCGAGCGCGAGCGCCTGGAGTCCAAGAAGATCTCCAAGACCCAGTCGGTCACCTCCCAGATCCCGCACGAGCTCAACGCGGGCGCCGTGCACATCGGCCCCTCGGACCACGTGCCGTGGCTGGACGACCGCAAGTGGGCGTACGTGCGCCTGGAGGGCCGCGCCTTCGGCGACGTGCCGCTGAACCTGGAGTACAAGCTGGAGGTCTGGGACTCCCCCAACTCCGCCGGGATCATCATCGACGCGGTGCGCGCGGCCAAGATCGCCAAGGACCGCGGCATCGGCGGCCCGATCGACGCCCCCTCCTCCTACTTCATGAAGTCGCCGCCCGTGCAGTACAGCGACTCCGAGGCGCACGACGCGGTCGAGCGCTTCATCGCGGGCGAGTAGCCCCGGCCGGGGTCCGCCCGGGGCCGGCCCGGCCCCGGGCACGCCCTACCCTGGTGGCGTGTCCTTCTTCGGCGATCTGCGCACCGTGCTGCGGGGCTCCCGGTTCCGACGGCTCTTCGGCACGCGACTGGTCTCGCAGTTCTCCGACGGGGTCTACCAGGCGGGCCTGGCCGGCTTCGTCTTCTTCAACCCCGAGCAGCACACGGGGGCGGCCGCCGTGGCGGCGGCCTTCGCGGTGCTGCTCCTGCCGTTCTCGGTGGTGGCGCCGTTCGCCGGGGTGCTCATCGACCGGTGGCCCAGGCGCCAGGTCCTGCTGCTGTCCGCCCTGGCCAAGGCCGCGCTGGCGGTGGTCAGCGCGGTGGTCGTGGCCGGGGGCGAGAGCCCGGCCTTCTTCGTCGCGGCGCTGCTGGTGCTGAGCGTCAACCGCTTCTTCCTGTCCGGGCTGTCCGCGGGCCTGCCGTACGTGGTGCCGCGCGAGCAGCTCATGATGGCCAACGCCGTCACCCCCACCTGCGGGACCGTGGCCAGTTCGCTGGGCACCGGGGTCGGGCTGGGCCTGGGGGTGCTGGGCGGCACCGGCTCGGCGGGGGCCGCCGCGATCCTGGTGGCGGCCGCGGCGGGGTTCGCCGCCGCCGGGCTGGTCTCCCTGTCCCTGGGCCGCCGGGAGCTGGGCCCGCACCTGGAGCGCGAGCCCGAGGAGGTGCGCGCCGCGGTGGGGAGCGTGGTGTGCGGGATGGTCGCCGGGGTGCGGCACATCTGGTCGCGGCCGCCCGCCCGGGACGCGCTGGGCACCATCGGTCTGCACCGGGTGCTGTTCGGGATCTCCTCGCTGATGACGCTGCTGCTGTACAACAACACGTTCACCGGCGGCGGGGTGGCGGGCCTGGCCGGGTTCTCGGTGTCCGCCGGGGTGCTGGCGGTCGGGTTCTTCCTGGGCGCGGTGGCCACGCCGTGGGCGGCGGAGCGGATGTCGCCGGGGGCGTGGATCGGGCTCCAGCTGCTGGTGGCGGCGGTGGTGCTGGCGGTGTTCGCGCTGCCGTTCTCGTCCGCGCTGTTCCCGGTGGCGGCGTTCGTGCTGGGATTCGTGTCCCAGGGCGTGAAGGTCACCGTCGACACGCAGGTACAGCGATATGTCGACGACGCCTTCCGCGGGCGCGTGTTCTCCGTGTACGACGTGCTGTTCAACGCGACGTTCGTCCTGGGCGCGGGGCTGGCCGCCGCCCTGGTGCCGCCCTCGGGCCTGGGGACCGCGGTGGTGGTCGGCATGGTCGCCGTCTACCTGGCCGCCGGGCTGGCCTGGGTGCTCCGGGAGCGCCGGGCCGCCGCCCCCGAGCCCGCCTCCTAGGGGACCGCGGGGCGGCGTCCCTTGGTCGACGTGTCGACCTGTTCCCGTGTCGTCCTGTAGACGGACAGCCCGCGGGAGCGGTAGTTGGCGAGCGCGTGCTCGCCGTCCAGAGAGCAGGTGTGCAGCCACACCCGGCGGGTGGGCTCGCGGCCGGGCAGCCGGTCGGCCAGGTCCCAGGCGCGGCGCAGGGCGAGCGTGAGCATGTGGCCGCCCAGGCCGCGGCCGAGGAACCCGGGCAGCAGGCCGAAGTACACGACCTCGACCGCGCCGTCGGGCTGGGCCTCCAGCTCCGTGTACCCGGCGGGGGCGCCGTCGAGGTAGAGCACCCAGGTCTCCAGGCCGGGGCGGTCCACCCAGAGTCGCCACTGCCGGTCGGTCCAGGGCAGGCGGTCGGTCCACTGCCAGTCGCCGCCGACCCGCTCGTACAGGAAGCGGTTGAACGCGGGGCTGGGGATCCCGACCCGGTCGAACCGAACGTCGCCGCCGGGGTCGCGCGCGGGGCGCAGCCCGCCGGGGTCGGTCGTCTCCAGGTACCAGGTGGTCAGGCTCATCGGGCCAGTGTCAGGCCCGGTCCTGCGCCCCCGCAATGACGGGCGTCACCCCCAGGGCGTCCGTGGCCGGCCGGCCCCTGAGCGGGCTGGAGTAGACGACGTTGGTGGTGACCGACCCCATCACCGCGACGCGGGCGACGACCTCCTCCAGGTGGCGCATCGACCGGGCCACGGTCTTGAGCAGGAAGCAGTCCTCCCCGGTGATGTGGTGGGCCTCCAGGATCTCGGGGGTGGTGGCCAGCAGGTCGTGGAAGGGCCGGTAGTTGCCGTTGGGGTAGGCCAGCCGGATGAAGGCGGTCACCGCGAACCCCAGCCGTTCGGGGTCGACGACCGCGGAGTAGCCGGAGACCACCCCGGCGGCCTCCAGTCGGCGCACCCGCTCGGCGACGGCGCTGGCGGACATGGACACCGCCCGGGCCAGCTCGGCGTACCCGGCCCGGCCGTCGGCCTGGAGGGCGGCGAGCAGGCGCAGGTCGGTCTCGTCCAGTGATACGTCGGTCATGGGAGGGATATACCGCGCGATCCATGGTGAGAACAAGATGGGGCCGTGGATCGCGCCTGTCCGGGCGGGGCGCCCGGATCTAGCCTTGTCGACATGACGACTTCACGCTTCGCCGACCCCGAACTGGCCGTGGCCCACTTCTCCGCCCGCCTGGGCCTGTACACCGACGTGTCCGACGTACGGGCGGCGCTGGCCTCGGGCGAGCCCGGCTTCACCCTCGTCGACACCCGCGCCCGCGTCGCCTGGGACCAGGGGCACGTCCCGGGCGCGGTGCACCTGCCCCGCACGGAGATCGCCGCGCGGGCAGCGGCGCTGGTCGACCCGGACCTGCCGGTGGTCGTGTACTGCTGGGGGCCGGGCTGCGACGGCGCCGCCAAGGGCGCGCTGGAGTTCGCCCGCCTGGGCCGCCGGGTCAAGGAGATGGTGGGCGGCATCGAGTACTGGATCCGCGAGGGGTTCGAGGTCGAGACCGCGTCCGGTGTCGAGCGCTCCCCGGTCGACCCGCTCACCGCCCCGGTCCACTCCCCCGTCTGCGCCTGCTGACCCGCGACCCGCCGCGGGGCCGCGGGGCCGCGGCACAGCGGGGCTCCGAGCGGGAGGCTTGTCGACATGTCCCCACAGAGGCTGATCGAGCAGTGACCATCTCACTACTTGCTGTAGTGTCCGGGCCAAGGATGTCTAGTCACGGAGAGATGGTGTGCCATGAACGGTGCTCTGGGGATCGGAGCCCCCTCCAGCGCCTTCGGCCGGCGCGGAGTGGCCAAGCGGATCGGGGCCGTCTCGCGGCACCTGCCCGTCCGCGGGGACCGGCTGCTCGACGTGGGCTGCGGTGACGGGACCTACACCGTCGAACTGGCCGAGGGGTACGTGCGGGTCGACGCGATCGACCTGGAGCCGCAGCGGCTGGACATGTTCGCCGAGCGGATCGCCGGGAGCCCGCTGGAGGACCGGATCGGCGTCCACAAGATGTCGGCGGACTCGCTGGCGTTCGACCCCAACACCTTCGACCGCGTCACCGCGTTCGAGGTGGTCGAGCACATCGAGGACCTGGAGGGGGCGCTGACGGAGATCCACCGGGTCCTCAAGCCGGGCGGGGCGTTCTCGCTCACCACCCCCAACCGGTGGTTCCCCTTCGAGACCCACGGGGTGCTGTGGGGCGGGCACCGCCGGTCGGCGCTGACCGCGCCGTTCCTGCCCTGGGTGCGCCCGCTGCACGAGCGGATGTCCGACGCGCGCGCGTTCACCACCCAGGAGATGGGGCGGCTGCTGCGCGGCGCCGGCCTGCGGGTGCGGGCGATCGACTACCTGATGCCGCCCTTCGACCGCCGCCCGCGCCCCCTCCAGTCCGTCTCGGACGGGCTGGAGGGAACGCCGCTGCGCGTGTTCGGGATGGCCATGGCCGTCACCGCGGTCAAACCCGGCCGCTGACCCCGGCGCCGGTCCCCCTCAGGACGACAGGTGCTCGGCGGCCCAGGCGCGCAGCGCCTCGGTCGCGGCCTCCTTCTCCATCGGGCCGTTCTCCAGGCGCAGTTCCAGGAGGTAGCGGTAGGCCTTGCCGATCTCCGGCCCCGGCTTGAGGCCGAGGATCTCCTGGATCTCGTTGCCGTCCAGGTCGGGCCGGATGCGGTCCAGTTCCTCCTGTTCGGCGAGGGCGGCGATGCGCCGCTCGATGTCGTCGTAGGAGCGGGCCAGCGCCGCCGCCTTGCGCCGGTTGCGGGTGGTGCAGTCGGCCCGGGTGAGGATGTGCAGCCGCTCCAGCAGCGGCCCGGCGTCGCGGGCGTAGCGGCGCACCGCGGAGTCGGTCCACTCGCCCTTGCCGTACCCGTGGAAGCGCAGGTGCAGGGCGACCAGGGACGACACGTCGGACACGACGTCCTTGGGGAAGCGCAGCGCGGTGAGGCGCTTGCGGCTCATGGACGCCCCCACCACCTCGTGGTGGTGGAAGGTCACCCGGCCGGCCCCCTCGAAGGCCCGCGTCTTGGGCTTGCCGATGTCGTGCAGCAGCGCCGCAAGGCGCAGCACCAGGTCGGGCTCGTGCCCGCGGGCGTGCTCCAGCTCGATGGCCTGGTCCAGCACGGTGAGCGAGTGCTCGTAGACGTCCTTGTGCCGGTGGTGCTCGTCGATCTCCAGCCGCAGCTTGGGCAGCTCGGGCAGTACGTAGGGCGCGATGCCCAGGTCGACCATCAGCCCCAGGCCCCGGCGCGGGTCCGGGCTGAGCATCAGCTTGGTCAGCTCGTCGCGGACGCGCTCGGCGGAGACGATGGTCAGCCGCTCGGCCATGTCCCGGGCCGCGTCGGCGACCTCCGGGGCGAGGTCGAAGCCGAGCTGGGCGGCGAACCGCACCGCGCGCATGATGCGCAGCGGGTCGTCGCTGAAGGAGTCCTCCGGCTTGCCCGGGGTGCGCAGCACCCCGGCCCGCAGGTCGGCGAGGCCGCCGAAGGGGTCGACGAACTCCCCGGCGGGCAGGCGCACCGCCATGGCGTTGACCGTGAAGTCGCGGCGCAGCAGGTCGCCCTCGATGTCCGTGCCGTAGGCCACGTCGGGCTTGCGGGACTTGGGGGAGTACGACTCGCTGCGGTAGGTGGTGATCTCCAGCTGGAGGTTCTTCTTGCGCACGCCGACGGTGCCGAAGTCGATGCCGACGGTCCACACGGAGTCGGCCCAGCCGTCGACCAGCTCCAGCACCCGCTGGGGCACCGCGTCGGTGGTGAGGTCGATGTCATGGGAGGGTCTGCCGAGGAGCGCGTCCCGGACCGGGCCGCCGACCAGGGCCAGCTCCCGCCCGTGCTCGGCGAACCGCCCGCCGAGTTCGTCGGAGACGGGCCGGGCCGACTCGACCAGCGCGGCTATGGCGGACAGCTGCGCAGGGGTCGGCGCACCCGCCGCGGTCGGCATGGCGTCGTTCTCACTCGAAGACTCTGTGTTCGGCACACAACGCAGGTTAGGCGGCCCCGCGGGCAAACCGCGAATCGTTTGCGGGCGTGCCGGGAGAGGCCGCGCGGGGTGCGGAACGGCCGCCGAACGCGGTGTACGCGCCCGTTCGGCGGGCTCCGTCCCCGCCGCGACACGTCGCGCGGAGGTCCTCGCCAGAGCCGGGGTGTGAGGGAGACGGTATCTTCAGGTGCAGTGGTGGGACGCCCTTGCCTTCTCCGCGTCCGCCCGACCCGCGAACGCCGTGCGCGCCGTGCGGGCACCCCGACCGTTCCCGCCCCTTGTCGATCCCCGGCGGAACGGCCACCTGGACCCGAATCAGGAAACCGGTCAAGCGTTGCGTCGAATCACCTCCGTGCCGGTGGTCATGGCCCTGGCCACCGCGCTGCTTCCGTTCCCGGCCATGTCCGCGCAGGCCTCGGCCCCGGCCGAACCGGCCGACGACACCGAGCCGCTCGTCGTCGAGCGGATCACGCCGGACGCCCTCGACGAGGACGCCACCCTCCGCGTCTCGGGCGAGGTGGTCAACACCACGTCGGACAGCCTGCACGACGTCACCGTCCGCATGCGCTACTCGAGCCACCCGTTCGCGGACCGCGAGGCCATGGACGCGTTCGGCCCCGACGGCGACTGGCGGCCCGACGCGCCCGGTCCCGACGACGAGATCACCGCGGAGCTGCCGCCCGGCACCAGCCAGACCTACACGCTGAGCGTGCCGGCGGAGGACCTGAACCTGGGCTCGTACGGTGTCTACCCGCTGGTGATCGAGGCGGTCGACGGCGACGGCACCGTGATCGGCACCCAGTACACCTTCCTCCCCTACGTCGGCGACGGGGAGGACGTCCCCTCCGTCGACATCGCCTGGGTGTGGCCGCTGATGGCCCCGCCCCAGCGGGCGGACGACGACACCTTCCTCGGCGACGGGCTGGCGGCGACCGTCACCGAGAACGGCCGGCTGGGCCGGCTGCTGGCGGCCGGCGCCCAGGCCCCCCTGTCCTTCGAGCCGGGCGACGAGGACCTCGTCGAGCTGCTCGGCCTGGACCCCGACACCCCGACCCCGGAGACCCCGCCGGAGGCGACCGCCGAGGAGACCGCCGAGACCGTGCCCGAGGCCTCCGCCTCGGAGGAGGACGAGGCCGGAACGGGCGAGAACGAGGAGGAGCCGGAGGAGGCCGAGGCCGAGGAGCCGGCCCCGACCCGCACCGAGGGGGTCCCCGTCACCTGGGCCGTCGACCCCGGCACCCTCGACGACATCCTGCGCCTGGCCGCCGAGGAGCACGAGGTCGTCACCGACCCGCTGGCGGTGCCCGCCGAGTCCGGGCCCGCGCGGGAGACCGCCCAGGCGAACGTGGCCGCGCAGGTGTGGCTGCGCGAGGCCCGCGCGGCGCTGGCCCTGGACACCGTGGTGGCCACCCCCTACGCCTCCCCCGACCTGGCCGCCCTGCTCCGCAACGAGATGGACGGCGACGCCGAGGCGTCGGTCGGGATCGGCCGCGAGGCGGTGGAGACGGCGCTGGGGCTGTCCGCGGACGAGCGCTTCGCCCTGCCCGCCGGAGGCCTGATGGACGGCGCCGTGCGCGAGCTGCTCGCCGGGCAGGGCGCCACCCGCTTCCTCCTGTCGGAGGACGCGATGCCCCCGCAGAGCTGGCTCCAGACGACCCCCACCGCCCAGGCGCCGCTGTCCGGGGGCGGGGACTCCGACGAGGAGCCGTTCGCCCTGGTGGCCGACGAGGGCATCACCGACGTGCTGTCCATGCCCACCGACACCCCGGGCGGCACCGCCCTGGCGCTCCAGCGGTTCGCCGCCGAGACCGCGATGATCGCGGGCGAGAACGCCGGGGGCGACCGCGTCGTGGTCGCCTCCCCCGAGCCCGGCTGGGACCCGTCCCGCGAGTTCGCCGACGGCGTGCTGGCCGCCAGCGACGACCTGCCCTGGCTGTCCCCGGAGCGTCTGGAGGACGTCGAGCTGCCCGCCTCCGGCGAGCGGGAGGACACCCGCGCCCCGCTCGACTACCCGGACTCCGCCGCCGAGGCCGAGCTCGGCTCCACCTACCTCGGCCTGGTCGAGGACGTCAGCCGGGACGTGCGGATGTTCAACAGCGTCCTGGTGGAGGACTCCGATCCGTTCCGCCCGGCCCTGATCCGCCTGGAGTCCGTGTACTGGCGCGAGGAGGAGGCCCTGGCGGGCGCCACACGCGGGCTGGTCATGGACGAGGTCGACGACGGCCTATCCGCGGTGCGCATCATCCCCGGCGAGGACGTCACGCTGGCCAGCCGGACCGGGATCACCGGCATCCTCGTCGCCAACGACCTGGAGGACGAGGCCGTCTACGTGCACCTCTCGGTGTACTCCGAGAACGCCGAGCGGTTGAGCATCGGCGAGTACAACACCCACTTCGAGATCGACCCCGGCGCCAAGACGACGGTGTACGTACCGCTGTCGGCCCGGATCAACGGGCGCACGGTGGTGCACGCGAGCCTGCACAACTCCGCCGGCGAGCCGATCAACAGCCAGGACGTCCAGCTGCCGGTGAACGCCACCGGCCTGGGGACCCAGGCGCTGCTGATCAGCGGTGTGGGCGCCCTGATCCTCGTCGCCGCGCTGGCCCCGCGCGCCCTGCGCAAGTGGGTGGCCCGCCGGAGCCGGGCCGCCGCGGAGGAGGAGGACGCGGGCGGCCCCGCGGACGCCGAGGACACGGAGGACACCGGGCGGTCCGAGGGGACCGGCGGGTCCGAAGGGCCCGAGGGCCCCGAGGCACCCCAGGGATCCGAGGCACCCGCCGGGCCGGGGGACGCCGGAACCGACGGTCCCGGGGCGCCCTCTCAGAACGACGGGGAGCCCGACGACACCACGACGGCCGCCGGGGACGCACCGTCCCCGCGCGGCGAAGGGGCGTGAGCCCCGCTCCCCCGTCGACACGGCGCCCTGCCGACAAGGCGCCGTGTCGACACATCCGCACATCGCCGTGTCGGCGCGCCCCCGGCGCACGGACACGGCCCGACCCGGCCGCGGGCTCCCACCCGCGCCGGGTCCCTCCCGGTCGGACGAAAGGAAGCCTGATCCACGGTGGTCACCGACTCCCCGAACGAAGGCGGAAAGCACCGCCGTCGTTCCTCTCAGCCCGAAGGCCCCCTCCCGGGTGAGAGCCCGCTGCGCCCCTCCGGCGGCCCCGTCCCCTCCTTCGAGGAGGGCGAACTGCCCGAGCCCGCCGTTCCCGGGACCCACCGGGCGGCCGAAGGGGCCGAGGAGCCCGCGGCTCCCGGCGGTTCCGGCGACGCCCCGGCGGGCGGCGGCATGATGCGCTCCAGCGCCATCATGGCGGTCGGCACCATGGCCTCCCGGATCACCGGCTTCGTCCGCACCATCGTGCTGGGCGCCGCCATCGGCACCCACCTGCTCGGTGACGCCTACCACACGGCCCACACGATCCCGTTCATCCTCAACGACCTGCTCATCGGCGGCCTGATGGCCAGTGTCGTCGTGCCGTTCCTGGTCAAGCGGCGCAAGCGCGACGCCGACGGCGGCAAGGCCACCGAGGACCGCCTGTTCACCACGACGTTCGTGGCGCTGTTCCTGCTCACCGCCGTGGCGATCGCGGCCGCCGAGTTCCTGATCTGGCTGTACGGGTCCCGGTTCACCGACGCGCAGTTCGATGCCTCGGTGCACCTGGCCCGCTACCTGCTGTCCCAGATCTTCTTCGTGGGGCTGAGCGGCCTGCTCACCGCCATGCTCAACACCCGCGGGTACTTCGGCGCCGGCGTGTGGGCGCCGGTGCTCAACAACCTGGTGATCATGACCGTGGCGGGCATGTTCCTGTGGGTCGCGGGCCCCGGGCGGACGCCGGACACCGTCACCGAGGGGCAGCTGACCCTGCTGGGCGCGGGCACCGCCGCCGGCATGGCGCTACAGGCCCTGGTGCTGTTCGTCGCGCTGGCCCGGACCGGCTACCGCTGGCGCCCGCGCCTGGACCTGCGCGGTTCCGGGCTGGGCGAGGCCGTCAAGACGGCCGGCTGGATGATGATGTACACCCTGCTCACCCAGGCGGGCCTGTGGATCACCACCAACATCGCCAACGCCGCCAACGTCGCCGCCATCGAGGAGGGCCGCTCCGTCGGCGCGGGCATCACCGCCTACAACCTCGCCTACCAGCTGTTCCAGCTGCCGTACGCGATCATCGCGGTCTCCCTCATCACGGTGCTGCTGCCCCGGATGAGCGCGCACGCCGACGACCACGACTGGGACGCGGTCCGGTCGGACTTCTCCCGCACCCTGCGGATCTCCGCGTTCGTGCTCGTCCCCATGGCGTTCGCGATCGCCCTGTTCGCCGAGCCGCTGTCGATCCTGGCGTTCGCCCGCGGGTCGATCTCCCCGGCCGACGCGGCCAACATCGGCCAGATCCTGGCCGTGATGTCGCTCGGGCTGGTGCCGTTCACCGTGTTCCAGCTCATGCTGCGCGTGTTCTTCGCCATGGGCGACACCCGCACCCCGGCGCTGATCGCCATCGCCAACCTGGCTGTTCACAGCGCTCTGGCGCTGGTGTCCTACCTGCTCCTGCCGCCGGAGACGGTCGTCGTGGGCGTGGCCGCGGGCTTCATGTTCTCGTTCCTCAGCGGACTCGTCATCGCAGGTCTGGTGCTCAGCCGGCGGATCGGGGGGCTTGACGGAAAGCACATCATTGGCACATTGTTGCGCCTGCACCTGGCCGTCGTCCCGAGCGTCGCGGCCGGTTTCGGTGTGCTCTGGGCCTTCGAGACCTTCGTCGGCCCGGGTCTGCTCACCTACATCGGCGCACCCGTGGCCGGGTGCCTTCTCGGCGCGTTGTTCTTCCTCGCGGCCGCACGGCTGCTGCGGGTCCCCGAATTGAGCGCCGCGGTGGAACTGATCCGCGGCCGCCTGCGTCGTTGATGCCGCACCGACGCTTCCGGCCCTGGCCCCGGCCGGAGGAACGACCGCTCGACGAGTACAAGGACTGAGGACACGGTGTCCAGCGAAGACCCCCGCGAGCAGGATTCCGGAGCAGGAGCGCACGGGCCCGCCACGGCAGGCCGGCAGCGCCGCCCCATGGTGATGCCCGAGGACGTCCTGGACGCCTACGAGCGCGAGGAGCCGGCGACCGAGCCCGAGACCGGGCTCACCACCCGCCGCGATCCGAGCGACATCGGCGACCTGGGCACCGCCGACCGCGCCGGCATGGAGGACGGCGACGAGATCGGCGGCTCCTCCCACACCGCCCCGGGCAACCTCGCCAAGTCCAGCGCGATCATGGCGCTGGGCACCGTGTTCTCCCGCGTCACCGGCTTCGTCCGCACGATCGTGCTGGCGGCGGCGATCGGCACCCAGATGCTGGGCGACGCCTACCAGGTGGCGGGCATGGTCCCGTACATGGTCTACGACCTGCTCATCGGCGGTCTGCTGGCCAGTGTGTTCGTGCCGTTCCTGGTCAAGCGGCGCAGGCTGGACTCCGACGGCGGCGACAGGACCGAGCAGCGGCTCGTCACGCTGATGCTGTCGGCGCTGCTGGTGATCACCGCGCTCTCGATGCTGCTGTCGGAGTGGTTCATCCGCATCTACGCGGGCGAGTTCACCGGCGCGCAGTTCGAGGTGTCGGTGGTCCTGGCGCGCTACCTGACCACCCAGATCTTCTTCATCGGGGCCAGCGGCCTGGCCAGCGCGATGCTGAACGCGCGCGGGAGGTTCGGGGCGCCGATGTGGGCGCCGGTGCTGAACAACCTGGTGATCATCGGCATCGGCCTGTGGTTCCTGAACATCGCCGGGACCGGGCGCACCCCCGACACGGTGACCTCCGGCGAGCTGATGCTGCTGGGCCTGGGCACCGCCGCCGGGCAGATCGTCCAGGCCTTGGTGCTGGTGTGGGCGCTGGCCGCGGCGGGCTTCCGCTGGCGGCCCCGGCTGGACCTGCGGGGCGCGGGGCTGGGAGAGGCTGCCCAGGCGGCCTCGTGGATGATGCTCTACATCGTGGTGGCCCAGCTGGGCGCCCTCGTCTCCACCAACGTCGCCTCCCGCGCCGGCACGCGCGCGGCCGAGCTGGGCTTCGAGTCGGGCTCGGGCATCGCGGCCTACAAGTTCGCGTCGATGCTCTTCCAGCTGCCGTACGCGATCATCGCGGTCTCGGTGATCACCGCGCTGCTGCCGCGCATGAGCGAGCACGTGGCGGCCGGGCGCAAGGACCAGGTGCGCAGCGACTTCTCGCGGGGCTTCCGGCTCTCGTCGGTGCTGATCGTGCCGATCTCGGTGGCGATGATCGTGTTCGCGGTCCCGTTCTGCGTGATGATCTACGCGCAGGGCAGCACGAGCCCCGAGGACGCCGCCGCCATCGGCCGCATCCTCATGGTGTTCTGCGTGATGCTGATCCCGTTCACGCTGTTCCAGCTCCAGATGCGCGTGTTCTACGCGCTCGGCGACACCCGCACCCCGGCGCTGGTCGCCATCCCGTCGGAGGCCGCGCACGCCGTCACGGCGATCGCGCTGCTGTTCGTGGTGCCGCCCCAGCACGTCGTGGTGTGGCTCCCGGTCCCCTACGGGCTGTACTACGTCGTGGGTTCGGTCATCATGTGGTACATGCTGCACAGGCGGCTGAACGGCCTGGACGGGCGGCACACCGCGGCCACCCTGTTCAAGCTGCACCTGGCGACGCTGCCGGCGGCCGTGTTCGGCCTCGCGATGATCCACGTGTTCCGCGGACTGCCGGGTGAGTTCTGGCCCGGATTCGCGGCGATGGTCGTCGGAGGGGTCGTGGGTGGCGTACTGTTCGTGATCAGCGCCAAGTTCCTCAATGTGACTGAAGTCACATCCTTCCTCGAATTGCTCAGAACCCGACTGCGACGTCGCTGATCACCATGAATGGACGAGTTGGGCGGTCCCGAACCGCTACGTCCCGGAAGGTGAACGGATACCCGATGTCCTCCGAAGATGCTGTTCAGGCGTCCTAGCATGGACAGGCACCGCTTGACCGCCACCACATTGTTCATCCGAGCTGCCCGAAGGGAGGCTGGGGACAGCAGCAGAGCCCGAACCCCCTGCGCACACCCCGCGACGCACCGGTCCGCCCAGGACCGCGCCGCCGCGGCCCGTGCGGGGCGACGGCACTGGCACCCGTCACTCCCATCATGAGCACCTTCCTGATCGAGCCCGGGGCGAAGCTGGCCAACCGGTACCGCCTTGACCAGGTGGTGAGCGAGACCGGCGGGGCGACCCGCTGGAAGGCCACCGACGAGACCCTCGCACGGCCCGTCGCCGTGTGGACCTTCGCCGAGGGCTTCCCCCGCACATCCGATGTGGTCCGCGCGGCCCGCGCCACCAGCCGTATCCCCGACGCGCGCGTCACCCAGGTCTTCGACGCCGACGACACCACCCCCGTGCCCTACGTGGTCGAGGAGTGGGTGGTCGGCCACTCGCTGGCCGACCTGCTGGCCCAGGGCCCCCTGGAGCCCGAGCGCGCCGCGGGCCTGGTCGCCGAGGCGGCCGAGGCCATCGCGGCCGCGCACAACGGCGGCCTGTACCACCTGTGCCTCACCCCGAGCAAGCTCATGTGGAGCAGCGGCGGAGCGGTCAAGGTCACCGGTATCGGTGTGGACGCCGCCCTGCTGGGCGTCAACGTCGCCGACCCGGGCGCCGCCGACGCCCAGGGCCTGGGCAACCTGCTGTACGCGGCCCTCACCGGCACCTGGCCGAGCGGCCCGCAGAGCGGCCTGCCCCCGGCCCCGCAGGGCCCCGCCGGGCCCTACCCCGCCGACCAGATCCGCCAGGGCGTCGGCGAGCCCCTGGCCTCCATCACCACCCGCGCCGCCCTGCCCCACCTGGTGGGCCAGGTCGTGCCCGGCCCGGTGATCGGCTCGCCGGGCGAGTTCTGCGCCGCCATGGCCGACGTGCCGCGGCTCATCCCGCTGCCCGTCGCCCCGGCCGAGACCACCCCGCCGCCCGAGCCCGGGACCTCCCGGCGCACCGGCGAGTTCGGGTCCACCGGCCCGCGCCGCTCCCCCCGCAGCACGAACGGCGGCGGAACCGGCCCGCGCACCTCCGCCCGCGGCGAGCGCCCGCCCTCGCGGATGGACCGCCGGGCCGCCGAACGCAGGACCTCCCCGCAGCGCATCCTCGTCGGCGTGCTGGCCGTGGTGCTCTTCGCCGCGGTGGTCACCGGCGCCTGGATCTTCGGTGCGTCGATGCGCGCCGACGAGGCGGACCCCGGCACCGCCGGCGGCGGGGAGCCGGACGGCGGCGCGGAGGTCGTCGAGACCGAGGTCCTGCCGATCCAGTCCGCCCAGGGGTACGACCCCCTGCCCGACGGCGACGGCGACGAGCACTCCGACCACGCGTCGCGGGCCCACGACGGCGACACCGGCGGGGACCCGTGGAACACCGAGGGCTACAACGACCCCATGGGCACGACCAAGGAGGGCGTGGGGCTCCTGGTCGACCTGGGCTCCGCCCGCGAGGTCCACTCCCTGGAGCTGTACGTGCCCGAGGCCCAGTACGGCATCGAGGTGCGGATCGGCGACAGCCCGGCGTCGCACCCCAGCGAGATGTCCGCCGTGGACGCCGCCCTGCCCGTCGCCTGGCAGGGCTCCGCGAGCGGCCACCAGACCATCGAGCTGGACGAGCCCACCACCGGCAGGTACGTCCTCGTCTGGTTCACCGATCTGCCCACCGACGGCGGCAAGTACCGTGGGAGCATCTACGAGGTAGAGGTACACGGTGTCTAGCTGCGGGGATATGTGATCGGCACTGATGGACGCGGTCCAAGAGCTTCCTGACCGGGAACTGCTCACCAGGCACACCCAGGGGGACGATCAGGCGTTCGCGGTGCTCGTGCGCCGCCACCGCGATCGCCTCTGGGCCGTCGCCGTGCGCATGATGGGCGACCCCGAGGAGGCCTCCGACGCCCTCCAGGACGCGTTCCTGTCCGCGTTCCGCTCCGCCGACCGCTTCCGCGGCGAGTCCCAGGTCACCACCTGGCTGCACCGCATCGTCGTCAACGCCTGCCACGACCGGCTGCGCCGGCGCAAGGTCCGCCCGGCCACCCCCACCGAGGTCGACACCCTCGACGTGCTCTCCAACGAGCGGCTGGGCCGCACCGGCGGCGCCCCCGACCACGCCTCCCAGACCGAGTCGCGGCTGGACGTCCACGCGGCCCTGGACACCCTCCCCCTGGACCAGCGCATGGCCCTCACCCTGGTCGACATGCTCGGCTACCGGGTTGAGGAGGCCGCGCAGATCCTCGACGTCGCCACCGGGACGGTCAAGAGCCGGTGTGCGCGAGGTCGCGCCAAACTTCTTCCGTCTCTCGCCCACCTGAGGAACCCTCGTCCCCCCCGAGACGTCACAACTGGGAGAGGAGGTGCCGACCCATCGTGACGTCCCACCCTGACGTGGAGGCACTCGCCTTCTTCGCCGAGGAGCTGTTGGAGCCCGACGAGGAGCGCACCGTTGCCCACCACCTAGAGACCTGCGCGACCTGCGCGGCGACCCTGGACGAGCTCACCGCCGTCGGCGGCGCGCTCGCCGGCGTGCCGCCGGTCCCGCCCATGCCGCAGGACGTCGCCGCCCTCCTCGACCGGCGCATCGACGAGGCGGTGCGCGAGCGCGCCGCCCGGCCCGCGGCGCTCTCCGACACCTCCGGCGACGCCGGCACCGGCACCGCGGACGCGGCGGCCCCCGTGGTCCCGATCACGCGTGCGCGCGGCGGCTCCCGGCGCGGGTTCAACGGCATGAACCTGCCCCGGCTCATGATGGTGGCCGCCGCGGGCGCCGTCGTCCTGGGCGGCGGCGGGGCCGTGCTCAACACGGTGCTCTCCCCGCAGCAGGACGCGAGCGGCGGCGCCGCCGCCCAGCAGCCGATGATGCAGGACGAGGGCACCGAGTTCGAGCCGGAGGCCGTGCAGCCGTACAAGCCCGGGATCGTGGCCTCCGGGACCGAGTACACCGCCGACGGGCTGGCCGGGCAGGCCGCCGAGGTGCTCTCCGGGTCCCAGGCCCCGCCGGCCGCCGCCGAGGAGGGCTCCACGGTCGCCGCGGAGGAGTGCGCGACGGTGTTCTCCGAGCGGACCGGCCTCCGGATCACCCTGGTGGACGAGGCCGTGTTCGACGGCGACCCCGCCATGGTGCTGTTCGCCCCCTCCGAGGACGACACCACCGAGGTGTACGTGGTCGACCCGGCGGACTGCGGCGGGGTCCTCGCCCAGGAGACCGTCGACACCCCCTGAGGATGTCGCCGAAGCGCCGTGCCGACATGTCGGCGAAGACCCTTTCGCGGCATACCCCACCCCGGTAACCGGGGCGGATGTCCCCTTGGGAATCAGGTGCGCCTACCATCGGTTGTGCTATACCGACTCTCCCCCGAGGTCACCATCCCGTGGCGGGGGCATCTGATCGTGTGAAGGGCCTACGAGCGTGAGTGACGTCCGCAATGTCATCATCATCGGTTCCGGACCGGCGGGGTACACCGCCGCCGTCTACGCGGCCCGCGCCGAGCTGAAGCCCCTGGTGTTCGAGGGCTCCATCACCGCCGGCGGCGCCCTCATGAACACCACCGACGTCGAGAACTTCCCCGGCTTCCCCGACGGCATCATGGGCCCGGACCTGATGGACAACCTGCGCAAGCAGGCCGAGCGGTTCGGCGCCGAGCTGGTGCCCGAGGACGTCACCTCCGTGGACCTGGCCAAGCCCGTCAAGGAGGTCACCGCCGGCGGCGAGACCTTCCTGGCGCACACGGTCATCCTCGCCACCGGCTCCGGCTACCGCGAGCTCGGCGTCCCGGGCGAGAAGGAGCTGTCCGGCCGCGGCACCTCCTGGTGCGCCACCTGCGACGGCTTCTTCTTCCGCGACCAGGACATCGCGGTCATCGGCGGCGGCGACACCGCCATGGAGGAGGCCCTCTTCCTCACCCGCTTCGCCAAGTCCGTCACCGTGGTCCACCGCAGGGACGAGCTGCGCGCCAGCCGCATCATGGCCGAGCGCGCCTTCGCCAACGAGAAGATCTCGTTCGTGTGGGACACCGAGGTGGTCGAGGTCCTGGGCGAGGACCGGGTGAGCGGCCTCAAGGTCCGCAACAACAAGACCGGCGAGGAGAGCACCCTCGACGTCACCGGCGTGTTCGTCGCCATCGGCCACGACCCGCGGGTCGACCTGTTCCGCGGCCAGGTCGACCTCGACGAGGAGGGCTACGTCCAGGTGGACTCCCCCTCGACCCGGACCAACCTGGAGGGCGTGTTCGCCGCGGGCGACGTCGTCGACCACAGCTACCGCCAGGCCATCACCGCAGCCGGAACCGGCTGCTCCGCCGCCCTGGACGCCGAGCGCTTCCTCGCCGAGCGCGGCAACTAGCCGCGGCCGGCGGCCAACCGGGGCCGACCGCCCGAGACGGTCGGCCCGCAGTACCCGTCCGAACAAGGAGAACCATGTCCGCCGTCAAGAACGTCACCGACGACACCTTCGAGGCCGAGGTCCTCAAGAGCGAGCAGCCCGTCCTGGTGGACTTCTGGGCCGACTGGTGCGGCCCCTGCAAGCAGATGGCCCCGGTCCTGGACAAGTTCGCCGCGGAGCACGGCGAGAAGATCACGGTCGCCAAGATCAACACCGACCAGAACCCCGAGACCCCGCGGGCCTACGACGTGCTGGCCCTGCCGACCTTCAAGGTGTTCAAGGGCGGCGAGGTCGTCAAGGAGATCCGCGGCGCGCTCCCCAAGCGCAAGCTGGAGGAGCAGCTGGCCGAGTTCCTGTAACCCGGACTCACGGCCGCCGACGGCAGCGAGCACGGAAGGCCCCCAGATCACCTCTGGGGGCCTTCCGCCGCCTCAGGGGAGTCCGCTGTGGCCCCTCCCCCGCCGGGCCGCCCAGGAGCACCTGGGCGACCCGCGATGTTCCACGTGAAACATCCGGTCCGCGGGAGCGCCGGAGCACGGCGTCCCGCACGGAGAAACCGGGGCGCGTCCGGTGGTCGCCTTCGTGCGGCCCGGCGCTCGCGCCGGGTGCCGCGACCCGGGACGGCCCGCCGGACACGCCCTAGGCGCGGGACCCGCCCATCTGCGCGATGATGCGCTCCAGGTCCTCGACCGATGCGAACTCCACCACGATCTTGCCCTTGCGCTTGCCCACGTCCACCTTGACCGTGGTGTCCAGCCGGTCGGCCAGCGCGGTCGCCCACTCCTCGACGTGCGGCGGGGTGACCGCCTTGAGCGAGGCGCGGCGGGCCTTCGCCGCCTTCTCGACGTCGTGGCCGTTCTTCCGCAGCGCGACGATCTCCTCCAGGGAGCGGACCGAAAGGCCCTCCTGGACGACGCGCTCGGCGAAGCGCTCCATCTCCTCCGGCCCCTCCAGGCCCAGCAGCGCGCGGGCGTGCCCGGCGCTGATCACCCCGGAGGCCACCTTGGCGTGGAGCGTCGCGGGAAGTTGGAGCAGCCGCAGCGTGTTGGTGACGTGCGCCCGCGACTTGCCCACCCGCTGGGCCAGCTCCTCCTGGGTGGTGTCGAAGTCCTCCAGCATCTGCCGGTAGGCCGCCGCCTCCTCCAGGGGGTTCAGCTGCTGCCGCTGGAGGTTCTCCAGCAGCGCCTCGCGCAGCAGCTCCTCGTCCTTGGTCTTGCGGACCAGGGCCGGGATGACCTTCCGCTCCGCCAGCCCGCTGGCCCGGAAGCGGCGCTCCCCCATGATCAGCTCGTAGGGGTGGGACTCCCCCGGCGGCAGCTCGCGCACCACCACCGGCTGCAGCACGCCCACCTCGACGATGGAGTCGCGCAGCTCCTCCAGCGCCTCGTCGTCGAAGTGCTTGCGCGGCTGCTTGGGGTTGGGCCGGATGTCGGTGAGCGCGATCTCCTTCAGGTACGTGCCGTCCGGAATGGCCACCGGCACCACGGGGGCGGACCCGCCGTTCACCGATTCGGGAACGCTCTCGGACACCGTGGGAGCCGCCGGCGGCCCCGACGGGATGAGCGCCCCCAATCCCTTGCCCAGTCCGCGCGGTCGCTGACTCACCGGTACTTCCCTCCACACTTCTCGGTTCACGCCCGGCGGGGGCCGGGTCCACGTTCGCGGCTAGCGCTTCGCCCGGTGGGCGATCTCCCGGGCCGCGTCCAGGTAGGCGACGGCACCGCTCGAGGACGGGTCGTACGTCATCACCGACTGGCCATAGCTCGGCGCCTCGGAGACGCGGACGCTCCGCGGGATGACGGTGTCCAGGACGGTGTCCTGGAAGTGCGAGCGCACCTCGTCGGCCACCTGCTGGGAGAGGCGGGTACGGCCGTCGTACATCGTCAGCAGGATGGTGCTGACCGCCAGGCCGGGGTTGAGGTGCGACTTCACCAGGTCCACGTTCCGGAGCAGCTGGCCCAGGCCCTCCAGGGCGTAGTACTCGCACTGGATGGGGATCATGACCTCGTCGCAGGCCACCATCGCGTTGACCGTGAGCAGGCCGAGCGAGGGCGGGCAGTCGATGAGGATGTAGTCGAGGTCCGAGGTGTCGTACGCCGCGAACGCGCGCTTGAGGCGCGCCTCGCGGGCCACCAGGGAGACGAGCTCGATCTCCGCGCCCGCGAGGTCGATGGTGGCCGGGGCGCACAGCAGGCCGGGGATGTCCGGGACCGGCTGGGCCAGCTTGCGGATCTCCTCGTCCTCGACCAGGCAGTGGTAGATCGAGCGGGTCTGGTTGTCGCGCTCCATGCTCAGGGCGGTGGAGGCGTTGCCCTGCGGGTCGAGGTCGACGACCAGGACGCGCTGCCCGTGCATCGCCAGGGCCGCGGCGATGTTGACCGTCGTGGTGGTCTTGCCGACGCCGCCCTTCTGGTTGGCGACGCTGATCACCCGACAGGACGCCGGGCGGGGCCAGATCTCCTCCTGGCCCCGCGTGGCCATGGCGGCCTGGGCGGCACGGGCGAGAGGGGTCGTGTGGGTGTCCGACGTTTCACGTGAAACATCGAGCAGGTCGCCGTAGAGGGATGTTTCACGTGAAACATCGGGGTCATTGTGGGGCACGAATGAGTTCACCTCTTCCGTCCGCGCTTCTTCTTGCCGCCCCGCGTCTTCGACGGGGGCGAACCACCGTCGGATGTCACCGTGACGCGAACGACCGTGGTAGCGGGATCGACTTTACCCCGGCCCACCCGGATCACATCGCTAACACTGGGCCGCAGTTTTGAAACGTCTTGTTCGGCGGCGGCCAGCTCGGCCTCCGCCTGCTCGCCCTTGAGCGCCAGCAGGCTGCCGCCCTTGCGCAGCAGCGGCAGCGACCAGTCGGCCAGCCGCGGCAGCGGGGCGACCGCCCGCGCGGTGACGAAGTCGGTGAGGAGTTCGCCGTGCGCCTCCTCCGCCCTCCCCCGCCGCACCTCGACGTTGGGCAGGTCCAGGATCTCCACGGCCTCGTTCAGGAAGACCGTCCGGCGCAGCAGCGGCTCCAGCAGGGTCATGCGGATGTCCGGACGGACCAGGGCCAGCACCAGTCCGGGCAGGCCCGCGCCGGAACCGATGTCCACGACCTCCGCCCCCTCGGGGAGGAGCTCCTCGACCACCGCGCAGTTGATGACGTGCCGCTCCCACAGGCGGGGCACCTCGCGCGGGCCGATCAGTCCGCGCCGCACACCGTCGTCGGCGAGCAGCTCGGCATAACGGCGGGCCTTCGGCAGGGCGTCGCCGAAGATCTCCGCCGCCCCGGCCGGGGGTTCCGGCAACACGGCACCGGACTCCTCAGCGCCCGCGGTCATCGGTCACCACCGCCCATCTTTCATCGTCCATCGTCATCGCCACTTCCAAGAGACCGCAAGAGACCGCAAGAGGTCGTAGCCGCACCCGACGGATGCAGACAGCGGAGGGAAAGACCCCCACCGATCCTACGCGTCCACCGCCCCGGAGTTTCACGTGAAACATCGCGGCGGCGCCGTTTCACGTGAAACATGACGCCTCTCCGGGGGCGTGGGCGGCGGGCGCCTCCGCCGGGGGATTCGGTGTTTCACGTGAAACACCGAATCCCCAAGGGGACTTGTCGACACCTCGACCCGCAGGTGGCCCCGCCGCCGGAAGGCGGCCCTTTCTTCCTCTGGAGCACCCGCCCCTGGGATCCGGGACGCGGGGTCGCCCTCCTTCTCTCCTGAGGCCGGAGGGCACGGTTCTCCGACCATCGGCGACGGGACCCCGTGCACGCACACCCCGCCGCCCACCGCGTTGGAGTCGGGGGGACATGCGCGCGCCCTCACGGGAGCGCCCCTCCCCTCGCCCCGGATCGCGGACGCCCTGCGGCGGGCAGCCGCGGCCGGGTGGGAACCGCGGGGTGCCCCACGGCGGGCTCCCCGGCGCGGGCGTGCGCGCGCCCTCACGGGAGGCCCCTCCCCCGGATCGCGGACGCCCCGTGGCGGGCATCCTCGGACGGACAGGAGCCCCGGGCCGGTGGTCTACGGGCCACAGGCACCGGGCCCGGGGGGCGCCTCCGCGGGCGTGCGCGGCCGGAACTGCGGACCCGGGGGCGACGAGCACCGGGTGCCCGCGGCCACCCCTCGCCCCGGGCGGGCGGGAACAGGATCCGCGGCCCACGGGCCACTGCCGCCCGGGGCCTCGGGAAGCATCTCTCCCCGGCTCCGCCGGCGCCCTGCGGCAGGAACTCAGGGGTGTCTCACGGCGGGCTTCCCTGGGCGGGGGTGTACAGCCGGAAGTACGGTCCCAGGGGCTAGGCGAGCGCCGGCACCGCAGGGGGCCCAAGCTGAGGGGGCGGGGACTTGTCGACATGCGGGTTAGGGGATTCGTGGTTTCACGTGAAACGCGGGCATGCGAAAGGGGCGGTGTTTCACGTGAAACACCGCCCCTGCTTCGGCTTGCGCGGTCTACGGGACCGGGTGGACCACCACGTAGCGGTTGGGCTCCTCGCCCTCGGACTCGCTGCGCAGGCCCGCGGCCGCGACCGCGTCGTGGACGACCTTGCGCTCGAACGGGGTCATCGGCTCCAGCTCGTACGCGTCGCCGGTCTCCTTGACCTTCTGCGCGGCGTCGGCGCCGACCTGGAAGAGCTCCTTGCGGCGCCCCTCCCGGTACCCGCCGATGTCCAGCATCAGACGGCTGCGCTCACCGGTCGCCCGGTGCACCGCCAGCCGGGTCAGCTCCTGGAGGGCCTCCAGGACCTCGCCGTCCTCGCCGATCAGCTCGTCGAGGGTGGCCCCGACCACGGAGACCATCGCACGGTCGCCCTCGACGTCCATGTCGATGTCGCCGTCGAAGTCCGCGATGTCGAGAAGTCCCTCGATGTAGTCCGCGGCGATGTCGCCCTCGTTCTCCAGGGCCTCGATGTCGATAGGCGCCTCAGCCACCGCTACTCCACCGCTTCCTTCCTGGCTCGCTGTCACGGCGTTCCCGTCTCCTGTTCCCGCGTTCGGTACGCAGCTCGCTAGCGGGGCCCGCCACCGGTGCGCTTGGAGCGAGACTGCTTCTTGGGCTGCTTGCGTTCGATCTTAGGCTGTTCCACGGGCTGCGGCGCGGATTCGGGCTGCTTCTTCTTGCGCCCCAGCATCCCCTTGGCCGAGCCGTTCGTGTTGGCGGCCTTGGCGTCCACGGCCTCGCCCGGCGCGGGCTGGTTGCGGTACAGGAAGTGCTGCTGCACCATCGTCCACACGTTGGAGGTGACCCAGTAGATCAGCACGCCCACGGGCATCATGAGGCCGAAGAGCCCGAAGAGGGGCGCCATGTACATCATGATCTTCTGGGTCTGCATCATCGGGTTGTCGGGCATCTGCGCGACGCTGCGCTTCATGCTCTGGCGCATGGTGAGGAACGTCGTGGTGCCCATGACGACACAGGAGATCGCGATGACGACCTTCGCCATGATGGCGTTGGTGGCCCCCAGGGCCAGCAGCTCCTCCGAGGAGCTGTTGAAGTGGGCGGCGATGGGGGTCCCGAAGACCAGGGCCTGGCGGGCGCTCTCCACCAGCTCTTCGGTGAAGTTGTAGCGGACGTTGCCCTCGGCCACGCTGCGGAGCACGTTGAACAGGGCGAAGAAGACCGGCATCTGCAGCAGCAGGGGCAGACAGCCCATGAGCGGGTTGGTGCCGCTCTCCCGGTACAGCTCCATCGACTCCCGCTGGAGCCGCTCCTTGTCGTGCTTGTAGCGCTCCTGGAGCTTGCGCAGCTTGGGCTGGATCTCCTGCATCTTGCGCTGCGTGTTCATCTGCTTGACGAACAGCGGCACCATGAGCAGGCGCATCAGCATGGTGAGCAGCACGATGGACAGGCCCCACGCCCACCCGCTGTCGGGGTTCAGGCCGATCAGGCCCAGACCCGCGTGGATCTGGACCAGAATCCAGCCGACGATGTTGTAAAGCCAGTCCAGCACCGGCCAACTCCTATGTGCTTCGGTTCAGCTACTGGTCCCCGGGAGCGTGGCCGGTGGACCCGGCGCCGCCCGCAGACTCCTCGGACTCCTGGACCCGTCCCCGCGGTGGGGGGACCGGGTCGTAGCCACCCCTGGTGAAGGGGTGGCAGCGGGCGATGCGCCGGATGCCCAGCCACAGCCCGTACAAGGCACCGTGCGTGCGCAGGGCCTCGACGGCGTACGCGCTGCACGAAGGGTAGAAGCGGCAGACGGGCGGCAGGAGCGGGCTGATGAAGCGCTGGTATCCCCGGATGGGGAGGATCAGCGCACGCGCGAACACCGTCGGTTCGTGCTGGGTCATCGGTCCGTCCACCGTTCTCCGCCCTCTGTGGCCGGGCGGCCGCCTTCCGTGTCGCTCTTCGCCGGTTCCGGCGCCGAGGGGCCACCGCGTCCTCGTCGACGGCGCGCCGGCCCCTTGGGCCGGGGCCGCATCGCCGAGGCGATGGCGCCGTCCAGCTGCGCGCCCAGGTCCTCGTACCGCGCGGTGGCAGCGGAGGGTTTGGCACGCACTACCAGCAGGCTACCGTTTGGCAGTTCGGACAGCCGTGGCCGCATCAGGTGCCGCAGCCGTCGCTGGACGCGCTTGCGCACCACGGCCCCGCCGACCGCCTTGCTCACGATGAATCCGACGCGCGGGGGTTCCCCTACCGGCAACGCCTCCGGTCCGGCGGTGGTTCCCCCGGCCCTCGGCGGTGGGAGGTAGACCACGGCGAGGTCGTCGCGGGACGAACGGCGTCCGGAGCGCATGGCGGAGCCGAACTCGGTGCTGTGGCGCATCCGGTTCTCCGGCGACAACATCGGTGCCTCCCATGACAAAGGGACCGGCCGGCGCAAGGCCGGACGGTCCCGAAGAACGTGGGGCTGTGCGTGGCCTAGTGGCTCACGGTCAGCGCGGCGCGTCCCTTGCGGCGACGCGAGGCGATGATGGCGCGACCGGCGCGCGTACGCATGCGCAGCCGGAAGCCGTGGACCTTCGCGCGACGCCGGTTGTTCGGCTGAAACGTACGCTTGCTCACTACTGGCTCCAGGGGCGTGTCAGGAAAGTACTACGACAGGACCCCCAGGATATGCGGGGCCGCAGAGTGCCATGGCCGCGTGCACGCCGTCACCGGGACAGGCGTGGGCAGAATCGTCGGCATAAGCATAAAGAAGATACGACCCGGTCCGGGCGCGGTCAAATCAGGCGGGGTCGCGGGGGGTGTGTCCTCGCTCTCGCCCTCTTCACGGAGGGCCCGGGGGGCGGGGGACAAGTCGACAGGGAGACCTGTGGACAGATCGTCGTCCACAGGCGTGTGAGACTTCCACAACCCCCCACCCCTGTGGATAACCTCAGCCTGTGGATAACTCTCCCCACGACCGGCGCCACCACCCCGGCGCCCTGCACGGCATCGCCTTGCACACAGCCTGACCTGCATATTGTGGATAACTCTGCGAGGAGCCCACAGATCTGCCATCCTGTGGATAACCCTGTGGACAACCTGTGGACAACCGGCGCGGGCTGTGGATACCGGGAGGCGGCCGACACCCCGCCGACCGGCGGGCCCCGAAGTTTTCCACAGGCCCGTGCCGACCTTCACACCGGACATTCCGCCCACCCTGCCCCGGCAGTACCACGGGGGGAGGACAATGGAGAGCCGCCCTGCGCCGCCCCCGAGCCGACGGGGGCATCCGCGTACGCCCCCGTCCCCTCCTCCACCCGCACGAACAGACCCGTACCGAAGGGACAGCAACATGGCAGGTCGCCTTGGCTGACGCACAGGTCAACCTCGCAGCTGTCTGGTCCAGCGTGCTGGACGGGATCGACAACGACTCCCTGCCCGCGCACCAGCGCGCCTGGCTGCCCCAGACCCGGCCCCTGGGTCTGATCGAGGACACGGCGCTGATCGCGGCGCCCAACGAGTTCACCAAGAAGGTGCTGGAGAGCCGCCTCTACCCGGCCATCAGCAAGGCGCTCTCCGCCCACCTGGGACGGGACATCCGGGTCGCGGTGACGGTCGACCCCACCGCGGTGCCCACCCCGCCGCCCCCGCCCGCGGCGGCGCACCCCTACCCCCCTTCCCCGCGCGACACCGACGGGGCGGCCGGCACCCGCCCCGAGCCCCCGGCACAGCACGGCGGCGCCCCCGCGCTGTTCGACCAGGGCTCCGTGCCCGAACCCCCGCGGGAGCCGCGGGGCGGACACCACCGCCCCACCGCGCCCGAGCGCGCCTACGGCCGGCACGCCGCCCTGCCCCCCGAGGCCGACCTGCTCGGCTCGGGCCCCGACGCCTACTCGCACCCGGGCGCGCCCGGGCACCCCGCCGACACCGCTCCCCCGCGGAGCGACTCCTTCACCCAGGAGGAGCTCCAGTACGGCGATCCGGCCCCCTGGGCCGCCGCGGCCGCTCCGCCCCGGCGGCAGCCGCAGCAGCCCCGGCAGACCACCACTCCCCCGCTGTGGGAGCAGCCCGTCCACTCCGCCCCCGTCCCGGAGGACTCCTCCTGGGGGCGCTCGGCCTGGCCCGCCGAGGACCCGGGCTGGGAGCGCCCCAACCGCTGGGAGACGCCCGAGCCGCAGGCGCCCGCAGCCCCGGCCGCGGAGGAGCCGGAGCCCGCCCCTGCCCCCGACCTGCCGCCGCCCCCCGAGGCCGACGCCGCCGGCGCGCCCGAGCCGCAGGACATCCCGGCACCGGCTCCGAAACCGGAGGCCGCGAAACCCGCCCCGGCCGCCCCGCCCGGGCGCTCCCCCGAGGTGCCGCCGGGCGAGCACGCGCGCCTCAACCCCAAATACACCTTCGACACCTTCGTCATCGGCTCCAGCAACCGGTTCGCCCACGCGGCGTCGGTGGCCGCCGCCGAGGCTCCGGCCAAGGCGTACAACCCGCTGTTCATCCACGGCGGCTCCGGCCTGGGCAAGACCCACCTGCTGCACGCCATCGGGCACTACACGCACCGGCTCTACGAGGGCTCCCGGGTGCGGTACGTCAGCTCGGAGGAGTTCACCAACGAGTTCATCAACTCGATCCGCGACGGCAAGGCCGACGGCTTCCGGCGCCGGTACCGGGACATCGACGTGCTCCTGGTGGACGACATCCAGTTCCTGGAGAACAAGGAGCAGACGCAGGAGGAGTTCTTCCACACCTTCAACACGCTCCACAACTCCGACAAGCAGATCGTCATCTCCAGCGACCGGCCGCCCAAGCAGCTGACCACGCTGGAGGACCGGATGCGCAGCCGGTTCGAGTGGGGCCTGCTCACCGACGTCCAGCCGCCCGAGCTGGAGACCCGCATCGCGATCCTGCGCAAGAAGGCGGTGCAGGAGGGCCTGGCCGCCCCGCCGGAGGTGCTGGAGTTCATAGCCAGCAAGATCTCCACCAACATCCGGGAGCTGGAGGGCGCGCTGATCCGGGTGACCGCGTTCGCCAGCCTGAACCGGCAGTCGGTGGACCTGGACCTCACCAGCCAGGTGCTGCGCGACCTGGTGCCCGGCGCCGACGTCCCCGAGGTGACGGCGGGCGCCATCATGTCCCAGACGGCGGCGTACTTCGGGCTGACGGTGGAGGACCTGTGCGGGACCTCCCGCTCCCGGGTGCTGGTGACGGCCCGGCAGATCGCCATGTACCTGTGCCGGGAGCTGACGGACCTGTCGCTGCCCAAGATCGGCCAGCAGTTCGGCCGCGACCACACCACGGTCATGCACGCCGACCGCAAGGTCCGGGCGCTGATGGCCGAGCGCCGCTCCATCTACAACCAGGTGCACGAGCTGACGAGCCGGATCAAGGACCAGTCCTCGCTGAACTGATCCCGGCCGCGCGCCCCGGGGCGGCATGTCGACACGTCCACAGGGACACGTCGACATGTCGCCCCTCCGTCGTTCTCCCCTTCGCCGCTCCCCGCCCCGGGTCTCCGATCCCAGGGCCGTGGAGGGGGGAGGAAGGCGGGGCGGGCGGGGGCGCGGGGGCCGCGGACCCCGGGTGGGCCCCGCCCGGTCGACGTGTCGACGTGTCGCTCCGTCCACCCGTCCCCTTCTCGCCCCGTTCCGCCCCCGGCGCGCCCGCCCGCCGGCCACTCGCCCGGGGGCCGCTCCTCCCCGCGCCCCTCGGAGGCCGGGGCGCACCCCTTCCTCCACAGACCCGCCCCGCCTGTGCACAACCCGCCCGGATCAGGGCCGGGAACGTTGTCCACAGGAAGTTATCCACAGGCCGCGGCTCTCCACAGGCGGTTATCCACAGGCTTATGCCCATCCTCGCCCGGGTTCGGGAGCCTGGCGAGGTGTGCGGCCGAACGTCCCCGTCCCTGCCCGGAGCTGCGTTGTCGTCCCGGTTTCCCGGCCCGGAGGAGGGCTGTTGCCCTGCCCACACCTGCGGGGACGGCCGATCTCGCCAACGAACGATGGCCTCTTTCCTGTGGACAACCCTGTGCACAGCCTTTTTGCCGGGCTTCGCCGGGAATGCGCAGGGGGTCGAAAAAAATTTTTCGCCGAGTCGGGCCGAGTTATCCACAGGAGGGGGCTCAAATCTGTGGACAACCCTGTGGATAACCTGTGGACAACTACGCCGGGGCTGTGGGTAACCCGGGGTCGCCCTGTGGACAGGGATGGGGGTCATCGGGTCACCGGACCACCGGCTGCTGTGGACAACCTGAGGAAAACCTGTGGACGGGCCTGTGGACGGACTGTGGAAAACTTGGGGACGACCCGATTCATCCACAGGACCCCGAAGTTGTGCACAGGGTTCTCCACAAGCCCTGTGGATAAAAATTCCGGTGCTGACCTGGTAAAACGAGGGTTATCCACAGTATCCACAGGCCCTACTACTACTGCGCACCTTCATTAGCCCAAGGGTGGCTTCGAAACGGCAACGCGGAAAATCTGTGGACAACTCGCCGTGACCGCCGAGACGGCCGAGGCGTCAGCGGCAGCGGGTGAATCCGGGTAACGTGGGATCTCGCCCCTGTCCTCCGCCGCCCGGCTCCGAGCGGTGACCCCTAGCAGGAGACCGCGGCCCGGCCAGCCTCGACGGATCCGGCGACGCAGCAGGTCGGAGCGCCCACCCGGCGCCCGCCCCGCACCCGTCGTCCACAGCCTGTCGATGAGTGTTGAGCCGGCCCGATCCCCACAGACATCCGTCAGCTGCAACGTTGAGGCCTTCGGCCGGGTGCGACCCGTCCGGGGCGGAAAGTGAGTCGGCAAGTGAAGTTCCGGGTCGAACGCGACGTACTGGCCGAAGCGGTCGCCTGGACCGCGCGCACACTCCCGACGCGCCCCTCGGTCCCCGTCCTCGTCGGCGTCCTGCTGGAGGCCGGCGAGTTCGACGGCCGTCAGCAGCTGCGCCTGTCCGGCTTCGACTACGAGGTCTCCACGCAGGCCGTCGTCGACGTCGACGTCGAGGAGCCGGGCACGGTCCTGGTCACCGGCAAGCTCCTGGCCGAGATCACCCGCAACCTCCCCGCACAGCCTGTGGAGATCTCCACCGACGGCTCGAAGGTCGTGGTGACCGGCGGCAGCGCCAAGTTCACGCTCACCACCATGCCGGTGGAGGACTACCCCACGCTCCCGGAGATGCCCGGTGTGAGCGGGACCGTCGGCAGCGACGCCTTCGCCGCCGCGGTCAGCCAGGTGGCGGTCGCCGCCGGGCGCGACGACACCCTGCCGATGCTCACCGGCGTGCGCGTCGAGATCGAGGGCGAGACCATCACCCTGGCCTCCACCGACCGCTACCGCCTCGCGGTGCGCGAGCTCACCTGGAAGCCGGAGGACCCGGGCCTGTCCGCGGTCGCCCTGGTCCCGGCCAAGACCCTGCACGACACCGCCAAGTCGCTCACCTCCGGCGCCGAGGTCTCCATCGCGCTCTCGGGCAGCGACGCCGGCGAGGGCATGATCGGTTTCGAGGGCGGCGGCCGCCGTACCACCACCCGTCTGCTCGACGGCGAGTTCCCCAAGTACCGCGCCCTGCTGCCGGACACCTTCAACTCCGTCGCCGAGGTCTCCCGCTCCGAGTTCGTCGAGGCCGTCAAGCGCGTCTCCCTGGTCGCCGAGCGCAACACGCCGCTGCGCCTGTCCTTCACCCCGGGCCGGCTGGTCCTGGAGGCCGGGACCGGCGAGGAGGCCCAGGCGGTCGAGGTCCTGGAGGCCGAGCTCGAGGGCGACGACATCCAGATCGCCTTCAACTCCGGCTACCTGCTCGACGGCCTCGGCGCCATCGGCACCGACGTGGCCCGCCTGAACTTCACGACCTCCACCCGGCCGTCGATCCTCACCGGGAAGCCGGCCGCCGAGGGGGCCGAGCCCGAGTACCGCTACCTGATCATGCCGGTACGACAGCCGAACTGATCCGGGCGTTGCGGCCCGGTCGGCGGCGTCCCCGACACGCCCGGCCGGGCCGTCCCGCGGTCACCATCCACGGTCACAAGAACCCGCCCGCAGACGGCGTACAAGGGGGAGCGAGAGCATGCAGCTCGGAATGGTCGGCCTGGGGAAGATGGGCGGCAACATGGCCGCCCGGCTCCGCGAGAAGGGGCACGAGGTGGTCGGCTTCGACGTCGCCTCCCCCGAGCGCGACGTCGACGACCTGAAGACCCTGGTGGCCCGGCTGGCCGCTCCCCGGGTCGTCTGGGTGATGGTCCCGGCCGGAGAGCCCACCGAGTCCACCGTCTCCGCGCTGGCCGACCTCCTGGAGGAGGGCGACCTCGTCATCGAGGGCGGCAACACCCACTACGTGGACGACCGCCCCCGCGCCGACCGCCTCGCCGCGAAGGGCATCGGCTACATCGACGCCGGGGTCAGCGGCGGAGTCTGGGGCCGCCAGAACGGCTACGGGATCATGGTCGGCGGCGAGGCCGCCGACGTCGAGCGGGCCCGGCCGGTCTTCGACTCCCTCACCCCCGACGAGGGCGGCGGCTTCGTGCACGCCGGCGCGGTCGGGGCGGGCCACTTCGTCAAGATGGTCCACAACGGCATCGAGTACGGCATGATGCAGGCCTTCGGCGAGGGCTTCGAGCTCATGGCCGCCTCCGGCATCGTGGACGACGTCCCGGGCACCTTCGAGAGCTGGCGCGAGGGCACCGTGGTGCGCTCCTGGCTGCTCGACCTGCTGTCGCGGGCGCTGGAGGAGGACCCGGACCTGTCGGGCCTGCGCGGCTACGCCCAGGACTCCGGCGAGGGCCGCTGGACGGTCCAGGCCGCCGTGGACCTGGCGGTCCCGGCCCCGGCCATCACCGCCTCGCTCTTCGCCCGCTTCGCCTCCCGCCAGGACGACAGCCCGGCGATGAAGGTCGTCGCCGCGCTGCGCAACCAGTTCGGCGGCCACGCGGTCACCAAGGCCGACGGCACCACCGCGGCCCGGGACTGACCCCGGCCCGTCCGTCCCGGACCCGCCGGGGTCCGGGACGCCCCCGGCGTCGCGCCGTGCTCCCCCGCCGCGCCCTCCCTTTCCCTTCCCACCGTCCGTTCCCCTGACCAGGAGGAAGGCCGGATGTACGTTTCCCATCTGCAACTGGCCGACTTCCGTTCCTACCCGGAGGCCCTCGTCGAGCTGGGCCCGGGCGTGAGCGTGTTCGTCGGGTCCAACGGCCAGGGCAAGACCAACCTGGTCGAGGCGATCGGCTACGTCGCCACCCTCGGCAGCCACCGCGTCTCCTCCGACACCCCGCTGGTCCGCCAGGGGGCGGCCCGCGCCATCGTGCGCGCCCGGGTGGTGCGCGACGAACGGGACATGCTGGTCGACCTGGAGATCAACCCGGGCCGCGCCAACCGCGCCCGGATCAACCGCGCCGCCGCCGGGCGTCCGCGCGACGTGCTGGGGATCCTGCGCACGGTGCTCTTCGCCCCCGAGGACCTGGCCCTGGTCAAGGGCGACCCCGGGGAGCGCCGCCGCTTCCTCGACGACCTGCTGGTGGCCCGCTCCCCGCGGATGGCGGGGGTGCGCTCGGACTACGACCGGGTCCTCAAGCAGCGCAACGCCCTGCTCAAGACGGCGTCGGGGAGGATGTTCCGGCAGCGCTCGGCCCCCGACCTGAGCACGCTGGAGGTCTGGGACGCCCACCTGGCGGAGGCCGGCGCTGAGCTGCTGGCCGCCCGGCTGGACCTGGTGGAGGCGCTGCGCCCGCTGGTCGGCGACTCCTACGCGGGGCTCACCGACTCCGGCGGCCCGGCGGTGCCCGCGTACCGCAGCTCCCTGGCCGAGGACGGCGGGGAGCCGCCGCGCGGGCGCGCGGACCTGGCCCGGGCCCTGCGCGAGGCGATGGCCGGGCAGCGCGACCGCGAGCTGCAGCGCGGGGTGAGCCTGGTGGGCCCGCACCGCGACGACCTGTTCCTGGAGCTGGGCGGGATGCCCGCCAAGGGTTACGCCAGCCAGGGGGAGTCGTGGTCGTACGCGCTCTCCCTGAAGCTGGCCGCGTTCGACCTGCTGCGGGCCGACGGCGACGACCCGGTGCTCATCCTCGACGACGTCTTCGCGGAGCTGGACACCGAGCGGCGGCGCCGGCTGGCCGAGCGGGTCCGCGACGCCGAGCAGGTGCTGGTGACGGCGGCCGTCCCGGACGACATCCCGGCGGAGCTGGACGGCGCCCGGTTCGGGGTGCGCGAGGGAGAGGTCCACGGCGAGGAGGTCGCCGGTGGCTGAGCACTATCCACAGCCTGTGGATCCTCGCCGCGGTCCGGCCCCGGCGGACCCGGGCGCCGCGGCCCGCCGTCCACAGCCTGTGGACGGCCGCGCCGACCTCCCCGCCGGACCCCGCTCCCCCGCCGCCCCGGAGGGCGGCCCGCCCCGGCCGCTTCCGGGGCCGACCTCGCCCGCCAGGCGCTGGCGCGCGCCCGGGCCGAGGCCCGCGACCGCGGCGCCATCCCCCGCGGCACCGGGTCGCGCCGCCGTGGCCGGTTGCGGTCACGCAACGAGCCGCAGATGTTCGGCGACGCGGTGAGGACCTGGCTGATCGAGCACGGCTGGCAGGAACAGGTCGCCATCGGCGGCGTCTTCGGCCGCTGGTCGGAGATCGTCGGCGAGTTCAACGCCCGCAGGCTGCGGCCGGAGAGCTATTCCGAGGGCGAACTCGTCCTGGTCGCCGACTCCCCGACGATGGCGGCGCACGCGCGTTCGATGGTCCGGGACCTGATGCGCCGGCTCAACGAGGAACTGGGCGACGGCACCGTCGTCTCCATCAAGATCAAGGGCCCCGGTTCCCGTCGGCGTTGAGTCCCCCGGTGGTCCGCGCGGCGGGCCCGGCCGTCCACAGGCTGTGGATATCCGCAGGTGGAGATGGTTGTGCGGGGGCGCACGGGGTAGGTGCCCGGTGGTGTCCACCGGTGTGACGGGGCGGGCGCGGGGGAATCGGAACCGAACCCTCCCCCAAGGCATCTGAAGCGCCCCCGGAACTCCGAAGAGCCCCTCCCGTGTGTGGGGAGTCGTCTCCCTCCCCGAACGTTCGTTGTGATGCGGCACAGGGCCGCCAATGCCACTTTGTCGTACCGCGCGGGGTATCATGGAGACGGTTCTTCAGACGCCTGTAGCCGGTATCACGCCCCCAAGAGAGGGTGGGCGGACGGACCGTGCGGCGAACGGTGATCCCCCAGGTGTCGCGGTATCCCCGACCCTGCGGTCCCCGTGCCGTCGGCCCGTCGTCATCCGCTCGGCCGCGGTCGGCAGGCGTCCCCAGCAGGAGGGTGTACCCACTTGGCCTACGACGCTCGATCAATCACGGTTCTGGAGGGGCTTGAAGCGGTTCGCAAGCGCCCCGGGATGTACATCGGTTCCACCGGGGAGCGCGGCCTTCACCACCTCGTCTACGAGGTGGTCGACAACTCCGTCGACGAGGCGATGGCGGGCCACGCCGACGCGATCGAGGTGACCCTGCTGGCCGACGGCGGCGTGCGGGTGGCCGACAACGGCCGCGGCATCCCCGTCGACCTCCACCCGGTGGAGAAGCGCCCGGCGGTCGAGGTCGTCCTCACCACGCTGCACGCGGGCGGCAAGTTCGACGGCAAGTCCTACGCGGTCTCCGGCGGCCTGCACGGCGTCGGCGTGTCCGTCGTCAACGCGCTGTCCACCGCCCTGGACGTCGAGATCCGCCGCGAGGGCCACGTCTGGCGCCAGCACTACGAGATGACCGCCCCGACGGGCGAGCTCGTCAAGGGCGAGGCCACCGACGAGACCGGCACCCAGATCACCTTCTGGCCCGACGGCTCGATCTTCGAGACCACCACGTTCTCGTACGAGACCCTGTCCCGTCGCCTGCAGGAGACGGCGTTCCTCAACAAGGGGCTCGCCATCACCATCCGCGACGAGCGGCCCGACCACACCGACGGCGGGCCGACGGTCAACACGTTCCACTACGAGAACGGCCTCTCCGACTTCGTCAGCTACATCAACGCCAAGAAGGAGCCGGCGCACGCGTCGATCATCTCCTTCGAGGAAGAGGGCGAGGGGATGTCGGCGGAGATCGCCATGCAGTGGAACCACTCCTACACCTCGTCGGTGCACACCTTCGCGAACGTGATCAACACGACCGAGGGCGGCACCCACGAGGAGGGCTTCCGCTCGGCGCTCACCACCATCGTCAACCGGTACGCCCGCGACCAGAAGCTGCTGCGGGAGAAGGACGACAACCTCACCGGCGACGACATCCGCGAGGGCCTCACCGCCATCATCTCGGTCAAGCTCGCCGAACCGCAGTTCGAGGGCCAGACCAAGACCAAGCTCGGCAACACCGAGGCCAAGTCCTTCGTCCAGAAGGTCACCAACGAGCACCTGCGCGACTGGTTCGAGCGCAACCCCGGCGAGGCCAAGGACATCGTGTCCAAGGCCAGCCAGGCGGCCCGCGCCCGCATCGCCGCCCGCCAGGCCCGCGACCTCACCCGCCGCAAGACCCTCCTGGAGTCCACCTCCCTCCCCGGCAAGCTGTCCGACTGCCAGTCGACCAACCCGGAGGAGTGCGAGGTCTACATCGTGGAGGGCGACTCCGCGGGCGGTTCCGCCAAGGGCGGCCGCAACCCGAACAACCAGGCCATCCTGCCCATCCGCGGCAAGATCCTGAACGTCGAGAAGTCCCGCATCGACCGCATCCTCAAGAACAACGAGGTCCAGGCGATCATCACCGCCCTGGGCACCGGCATCCACGAGGAGTTCGATGTCGAGAAGCTGCGGTACCACAAGATCATCCTGATGGCCGACGCCGACGTCGACGGCCAGCACATCCGGACCCTGCTGCTCACCCTGCTGTTCCGCTTCATGAAGCCGCTGGTGGAGCTGGGCCACGTCTACCTGGCCCAGCCCCCGCTGTACAAGATCAAGTGGGACCAGCGCGGCACCGACGCGAGCTACGCCTTCTCCGACGCCGAGCGCGACCGGGTGATCGAGGCGGGCATCGCGGCGGGCAAGAGGGACCCGCGCCCGCGCGACATGGTGCAGCGCTTCAAGGGCCTGGGCGAGATGAACGCCAGCGAGCTGTGGGACACCACCATGGACCCCGACCGCCGCGTCCTGCTCCAGGTCAGCCTGGAGGACGCGGCCCAGGCCGACGAGATGTTCAGCGTGCTCATGGGGGAGGACGTCGAGTCCCGGCGCGCCTTCATCCAGCGCAACGCCAAGGACGTCCGCTTCCTGGACATCTAGGGACCGGGCCCGGGCCGTGTCCCGGGCAGTGAACCGAGCTCAACGAAGCTTCGTAGAAGGGATCGACATCCGTGACGGATGCGAACAACCCGGACGCCCCTGAGGGAGCGGAATCCTCCGTGGAGGAGCTGGAACGCGTCACCGACCGCATCGAGCCGGTCGACATCCAGGTCGAGATGCAGCGCAGCTACCTCGACTACGCGATGTCGGTCATCGTCGGCCGCGCCCTGCCCGACGTCCGCGACGGGCTCAAGCCCGTCCACCAGCGCGTGCTGTACGCGATGTACGACGGCGGCTACCGCCCCGACCGCGGGTTCTTCAAGTGCGCCCGCGTCGTCGGCGACGTGATGGGCAACTACCACCCGCACGGCGACAGCGCCATCTACGACACCCTGGTCCGGCTGGCCCAGTGGTGGTCCATGCGCATGCCGCTGGTCGACCCCAACGGCAACTTCGGCTCCCCGGGCAACGACCCGGCGGCCGCCATGCGGTACACCGAGTGCAAGCTCGCCCCGCTGGCCATGGAGATGCTGCGGGACATCGACAAGGAGACCGTCGACTTCCGGCCCAACTACGACGGCCGCTCCTCCGAGCCCGTCGTGCTGCCGGCCCGCTTCCCGAACCTGCTGGTCAACGGCTCCTCGGGCATCGCGGTCGGCATGGCCACCAACATCCCGCCCCACAACCTGCGCGAGGTCGCCGAGGGCGTCGACTGGTACCTCGACAACCCCGAGGCCTCGGACGAGGACCTGCTCGACGCGCTCATCGCGCGGATCAAGGGCCCCGACTTCCCGACCCGCGGCCTCATCGTGGGCAAGCGCGGCATCGAGGAGGCGTACCGGACCGGGCGCGGCTCCATCACCATGCGCGCCGTGGTCGAGGTCGAGGAGGACAAGCGGGGCCGCCAGACCCTGGTCGTCACCGAGCTGCCCTACCAGGTCAACCCGGACAACCTCGCGCTGAAGATCGCCGACCTGGTCAAGGACGGCAAGGTCAACGGCATCGCCGACGTGCGCGACGAGAGCAGCGGCCGCACCGGCCAGCGCCTGGTCATCGTGCTCAAGCGCGACGCCGTCGCCAAGGTCGTGCTCAACAACCTGTACAAGCACACCCAGCTCCAGGAGACCTTCGGCGCCAACATGCTGGCGCTGGTCGACGGGGTGCCGCGCACCCTGCGCCTGGACCAGATGATCCGGCACTGGGTCAAGCACCAGATCGAGGTCATCGTCCGGCGCACCCGGTACCTGCTCCGCAAGGCCGAGGAGCGCGCCCACATCCTGCGCGCGCTGCTCAAGGCCATGGACCGGATCGACGAGGTCATCGCCCTCATCCGCTCCAGCGCCTCCGCCGACGACGCCCGCACCGGCCTCATGGGCCTGCTGGACATCGACGACGTCCAGGCCCGCGCCATCCTCGACATGCAGCTGCGCAAGCTGGCCGCCCTGGAGCGCAACCAGCTCACCGCCGAGTACGACGAGCTCATGGCGCAGATCGCCGACTACACCGACATCCTGGAGTCGGACACCCGCCAGCGGACCATCATCCGCGAGGAGCTGGGCGAGATCGTCGACAAGTACGGCGACGAGCGGCGCACGCACATCATCCCGTTCGAGGGCGACATGCGGATGGAGGACTTCATCGCGGAGGAGGACGTGGTCGTCACGATCACCCGCGGTGGGTACGCCAAGCGCACGCGCATCGACAACTACCGGGCGCAGAAGCGCGGCGGCAAGGGCGTGCGCGGGGCGCAGCTCAAGCAGGACGACATCGTCCAGCACTTCTTCGTCACCACCACCCACCACTGGATCCTGTGCTTCACGAACCAGGGCCGGGTGTACCGGACGAAGGCGTACGAGCTGCCCGAGGCCGCCCGCGACGCGCGCGGCCAGCACGTCGCCAACCTGCTGCCGTTCCAGCCGGGCGAGGAGATCGCCCAGATCATGGCGCTGCGCGACTACGAGGCCGCGCCGTACATGGTCCTGGCCACCCGCGAGGGCCTGGTCAAGAAGTCCCGGCTGGAGGACTTCGACTCGGCGCGTTCGGCGGGCATCATCGCGATCAACCTGCGCGAGGGCGACGAGCTGATCGCCGCCCGCCTGGTCTTCGGCGACGACGACCTGCTGCTGATCTCCAGCGACGCCCAGGCGATCCGCTTCCCCGCCTCCGACGAGTCGCTGCGCCCGATGGGCCGGGCGACCAGCGGTGTGATCGGCATGCGGTTCCTGGAGGGCGACTACCTGCTGAGCATGGACGTCATCCGGCCCGGGGACGGGTCCACCGACGTCCTGGTCGCCACCGAGAACGGCTACGCCAAGCGGACCCCCTCCGACCAGTACCCGGTGCAGAACCGGGGCGGCAAGGGCGTGCTGACCGCCAAGGTGGTCGAGGCCCGCGGCAAGCTGGTGGGCGCGCTCATGGTGGACCCGGAGATCGACGAGGTCTTCGCGATCACCTCCGCCGGCGGTGTCATCCGCACCGGCGCCGCCGAGGTCAAGCAGTCCGGCCGCACCACCATGGGCGTCCGGCTGATGAACCTCGACAAGGGCAACAAGATCGTCGCCATCGCCCGCAACGCCGAGGCCGGTGACGCCGAGGAGGAGCTGGAGGCCGCCGAGGGCGACACGGTCGAGGAGACGGTCGCGGCCGAAGGCGAACCCGAGGCCTAGACTGCGCGTTAAGTCCCGATAGGACCCGTGGGGGTACGGACCATCCCCGCGGGTCCAGGTCGCTTCAACCACCCGCTCTCAAGGAAAGTCCAGCGGAACGTTTCTATGTCTGACAACCAGCGGAACACCACCACGAACGACACCGCTCCCGCAGGGGACGTGGAGACGACCGACACGGCCCTGGAGGGCGGCGGAGAGGCGGCCACCATGACGGAGACCCCGGGCGGTTCCGAGCCCCAGGAGGCTGCGGCGGGCAAGGCGACGCTCAGCAGCCGCAAGGCGCACCTGACCGTGTCCCGCGTGGAGCCGTGGTCGGTGATGAAGTTCAGCTTCGTCGTGTCGTTGGTGTGCTTCATCATCCTGTTCGTCGCGATCGCCGTGATCTACGTGACCCTGTCCATGCTGGGCGTGTTCGACGAGCTGACGAACATGATCACCGCCCTGCTGGAGGGCGACGGCGGCGGCGAGGACGAGCTGGGCCTCAACCCCGCCGCGTGGTTCTCCCCCGGCCGGGTGCTCGGCTACACGGGTGTGGTCGGGGCGCTGAACATCGTGCTCATCACCGCCCTGTCGACGGTGGGCGCCATGGTCTACAACCTGGTCGCGGACCTGGTGGGCGGGCTGGACATCACCCTCTCCGAGGCCGAGTAGCGATCCTGCCCCGGTGGGCCCGGACCCTTCGGGGGCCGGGCCCGCCGGCGTTCCGGCGGGTGTTCGGAGCACTCACCGCAGCCGGTAAAATCGAAGGTGAAGAGGGCCGCGCGTGCCGCGTCCCGGCTTCACCCCGCCCCCGGATACCGGTTCGCCCCGGTCCCCCGGATGCGGTAGAGTTCCACACGGAACAAGGGCGTATAGCTCAGTCGGTTAGAGCGCATCCCTGATAAGGATGAGGCCCCAGGTTCAAGTCCTGGTACGCCCACACTGTCTGCACAGTCGAGAGCCTTGCTCCTCCACCCGGAGGGCAGGGCTCTTTCCCTTTTCCGCGCCGCCCGGGCGCGGGGACCTTCGCGGCGCCCCGGCCTGAACCCCTGCTCCCGGCGGGTGCGGCGCCGGGTCGACAACGCGTCGAATCGCCATGTCGACCCGGATCCGGCGGTCCGCCCCGGTCCGGGCGGCCGGTGTCCGGTCACTCCCCGCCGGAGCGCAGGTCCACCACGACCCAGTCGCCGCCGTTGTTGACGACGAGGCACGTGTAGTCGGTGGGCACCTCCGAGTCGTAGAAGTCGCCCGATTCGACGCTGCCGGCGACCTCGTACTGCCACAGGTCCTCGTCGTCATCGTCGACCGCGGTGACCTCGGAGGACGCGCCGAACTCGACGGAGCCCGGCGGCTCCGCGTCCCGGCTGATGTGGTTCTCGCACTCGGCCCGGGCGTTCTCGGCGGTCGGCTCGGAGCCGCCGCAGCCGGTGAGGGCCAGGACCGCGAGGAGGGCTGCGTGGGCGAAGCGGGTGGGGCGCATGGTGTTCCGATCGGGCGAAGTGCGTTCTGGGAGGGGAGACGCCCGCTGTCACGCGGTGGTTCACCTGTTCGAAGGCGCGGTCCCCGGTCGGAGGGGGTCGTGCCGCCGCGTCCGCCGCCGCTCCGCCTATGCCGCCGGGGTGCGCGGAGAGGTCATCCGCCGCAGGACGACCCCGAGGACCCGGTCGTCCGGGACGGGTCCCCACACCCGCGAGTCCGTGCTGTGGCCGGTGTTGTCGCCCAGGACCACCAGGTGCCCCGGGGGCACCGTGCCGCCCCTGGCGGGAACGGAGGCGGGGACGGGGTCGCCGGGCAGCGCCGCGACCCGCTTGACCACCCAGGGCGGTACGGAGCCCATGATCAGGGCGAGGTCCCGGAGGTCGCCCGTGTCGGGCCGGCCCAGGACGGCCACGTCACCCACGCGCAGCCGCTTCGCGGGGACCCTGCGCACGAGCACCCGGTCGCCGTGGTGGAAGGCGGGCTCCATGCTGTGCCCGACCACGTCCACGGCGACCAGCGTGCGGTTGGCCCACAGGAGCAGGGCGAGCGGGGCCGCCGCCGCGATCCCGGCGGCGGCGAGGAGCACCGCCGTCACGGCCGTGCCGCCTTCCGGAGCGGTTCGGGCGCGGTCACGGTCATGGGCGGTGCTCCTCGGCGGCCGAGCGGGTCAGCAGGGCCTGTAGTAGGTGCAGGTGACGGGGGTGCTGCCGGGCGGGTCGCAGCAGTAGCGGCGGATGCAGGGGGAGGTCACCGGCGCGTACTGGTACCAGCAGTAGGGATTGGCCGCCGCCTTGGTCTTGGGGACGATGCGGGCGAGCAGCCGGTCGCCCAGGGAACCGATCATGGGGTCCTCTCCGGTCGTTGCGGTCGGGGGGTCAGCAGGGGCGGTAGGAGGTGCACTGGACCCCGACGTGCCCGCCGATGTTGCAGCAGGTGCGCCGGATACAGGGGGAGCTGATGGGGGCGTACTCGTACCAGCAGGAGGCGGCGCCGGCCGCGGTCCTGGGGACGACGCGGGCGAGCAGCCGGTCGCCCAGCCTTCCGATCTTCCCGAACATGACACTCCGTTTCCGGGCCACGGCTCCGCGGCCCCGTACCGGGCCTCCGGTGTGCCCCGGAGGCCGACGACCACGGTAGGGAGGCCGGATACATCCGGGATACACGTGAGATACACGCGGGGGCGGGCACCGGCCCGCCCGGCCGTCCCACCGGGCTGCGAGCATCCCGTGTATGCGACACGACGACACCCCCGCGGGCGGCGGGGGCGCGGCCGCCCTCCCGGCCGCCCCGGAAGAACTGCTGGAACTGCTCGCGGAGCGGTTCGAGGCGCTCGGCGACGAGCGCGGCGCGGAACTGGCCGAGGACCTGTACGAGCGCTCCCCCGCGGTGATGCGGGAGCTGGCCGGGCACGTCTCCGGCGCGGGCGACCCGGAGGCCGCGTCCCTGGTCGAGGCCCTGTGGACCGCCCTGGCCGACGACGGGGTCCTGGAGGCGGCCCGCTACGAGGACGGGGGGATCGCCGGGGCGGAGGCCTGGCTGCGCCGGGCCGCCGAGGCGGGGCACCCGCCCGCCATGTCCGCCCTGGCCGGCCTGCTCTTCGACCTGGGGTGGCACCCCGGAGCCGAACTCTGGTGGCGCAGGGCCGCCGCGCACGGGGACACGGGGGCCGCGGGCGGCCTGGGCTCCCTCCTGCAACGGGAGCGGCCCGCGGAGGCCGAGGAGTGGTACCGGGTCGCGGCCGACGCCGGGTCCGGGTTCCACATGTTCGTCCTGGGGAACCTCTGCCGCGGCCGGGGCCGCCTCGACGAGGCCGAGGACTGGTACGCCCGGGCCGCGGCCGCGGGCCCGCCGCGCGCCGAGGACGCCGCCTACAGCCTGGGGGTGCTGCTGGCAGTGCGCGGCCGCGCGGACGAGGCGCGGGAGTGGCTGTGCCGGGCCGTGCGGGGCGGCGTCCCCGACGCCCGGATCCACCTGGCACTGCTGGAATGCGGGAGGGGGCGGGCGGAGGAGGCCGCGGAATGGCTGCGGCGCGAGGCGGAGGAGGGCTCCTCGCGCTCGGCCGCGGCGCACCTGCTGGCCGAGTGGTCCGCCGGCGCGGGCGACACCGGCCGGGCCGACGCCTGGCGGCGGCGCGCCGACCGGGGAGGCCCCGGGGAGATGGTCCGGCTGGGGGTGCTGCTGGACGAGCACGGCCTCGCGGACGAGGCCCGGGAGTGGTGGCGGCGCGCGGGCGGGCAGGGGGACGCCCGGGTCCGGATGGACCTCGGCTCGCTCTTCCACGGCAGGGGGCTGCCGGACGAGGCGGAGCACTGGTACCGCGCCGCGGCCGAGGTGGACGACTGCGGGGCGGCGGCGATGTACCTGGGCGAGCTGCTCTGGGAGAGGGGCCGGACCGGGGAGGCGGCCGACTGGGCGCGGCGCAGCGCGGAGGAGGGGCAGCCCGGAGGGGTCCTGCTGCTCGGCCGCCTGCTGGCGGAGCTGGACCGCGCGGACGAGGCCGCGGAGTGGCTGCTCCCCGCCGCGGAGGAGGGGGTTCCGGCCGCCGGCCACCTGCTCGCCGGGCTCCTGGCCGCGCGGGGGGCGGACGCCGGGGCCGAGGAGTGGTTCCGCCGCGCGGCCGAGACGGGGACGCCGGAGTACCTGGGCGACCTCGGCGTGTTCCTGCTGGAACGGGGGCGCGCGGAGGAGGCCGAGCCATGGCTGCTCCGCGCGGTCGACGCGGCGCAGGACCCGGACCGCCTCGGTATCGGGGAACCGGGGGACCTCACCGCCCTGTACGGGCTCGGCCTGCTGTGCGCGGGGCAGGGGCGCGCCGACGAGGCGTTCACCTGGTTCGAGAGGGCCGCCGAGGCGGGCGTACCGGGGGCGGCGGACCGGTTCGCCGCCCTGCTCGACGACCGCGGGCGCACCGCGGAGGCCGCCGGGTGGCGCGACCGGGACACGGCGGCGGGGGTCTGAGGGGAGGGCCGACCGGTTCCGCCCGCCGTGTCGACAAAGCGCCGTGTCACCGTGTCGGCCTGTCCCCGTGTCGGCCCGGCGACCTGCCGATCCGGCGGCGGCCGTGCCCGCGGCCGAGAGAGAACCGCGGGGGGAGAGCACACGTCGAAAGGGCGTCGGCCTCCCGCCCCGAGCCCCTGAACCGAAAGCGAGACCCCCTTGACGCACCCGCACCCCCGACAGCGCGCGGCCGCGCCCCGTTACCGTTCACGGGTCACGGTGGCCCCGCTCGTGCGCGCCCTCGGCTTCCTCATCCCCCTCCCCCTCATGGCGGTCGCGTCGCTCGGCTACATCAATTTCGAGTTCTGGCAGGCGACCTTCTACGTGTTCCTGGCACTGGGGATCGGGCTGCTGCTCAGCGCCCTGGTCTCGCGGGTGGCCTCGGTCCGCGTGGAGGTGCGCGACGGTGTCCTGACCCTGTCCAAGGTGCCGCTCGCGGAGGTGCTGCTGCTGGGGATGGGCGAGATCCCCGAGAGCGAGCGCCTGCGGCTGCCCGTCGCGGAGATCTCCTACGCGGGTTCGGCCCGCTTCCGGCTGCGCGACATCACGCTGCGCACGGACGGGAACTTCACCAAGCGCCGCGCCGGCGGGGGCATGGAGTTCGTGACCCGGGACGGCCGGTACCTGGTCGCCCGGGTCAAGGACGCGGACGGCCTCAAGCACGCCCTGCTGGCGCACGGCATGCACCCCGCCGCCCTCCAGGCGCCCTTCCCAGCGGGGATCGGGAGCCCGGAGACGGTCCGCGAGCAGCGCGCGTACCACCCCGGCCCCCCGGTCCCGCCGCCGTACGGCCGCTGAACCCGTCCGGAGCCGGGGGCCGGCACCCGCCGGGACCGCATGTCGACAGGGGGACATGCGGTCCCGGCGACTCATCGACGGGGCCGCCCCGAAGGGCCGCTCTCAGATCCCCGCGTAGTCGCCCCAGCCCGCCTCGCCGGACATCAGCTCCCGCCAGGTGGGCCACCGCTCCCCCGTGTGCTGCCGCAGGAGCTCCCCCGGGGTGCTGAACGGCGGCGCCTTGCCCGGGTCGGCGAGGGCCTGGTCGACGATCGCGTCGTGGAGCGCGGCGGCCGCGCGCAGGCGGGGCAGCACCGCGTGGACCCGGTCGGCGTACCCCTCGGGCAGGGCGGGGCCCTCCGGTCCCAGGTCGTAACCGGCGCCCGCGGTCACCAGGGCGATCTCGGGCCGCTTGCGGATCGCCACGTCGAAGCACAGGTGCAGGGCGACGGCGTCCCAGACCACCTCGACCCGGTCGGCGGCCACGCCCCGGTCGTGGAGGAAGGCGGCGGCCGTGTCGGCGCCGTCGATGTCGAACCGCCCGCCCCGGTCCCCGTGCGGGGTGAGGCCGATGTCGTGCAGCACGCAGCCGAGGAACAGCAGCTCGTCGTCGTAGTCGTGGCCGGGGCGCAGCCCCTGCCGCTCCCCCAGGAACCGGCCGTAGAGATAGCTGCGCATGCTGTGGTTGAAGATCGCCGGGGACTCCGTGTCGCGGGCCAGGCGCAGGGCGTCGAGCGCGAGCCCGGTACGGGGGAACGGCAGGTCGCCGTAGGTGTCCATCAGGCCTCCATCCTTCAGGTTGCCTGAAGCATACGTGAACCTTCAGCTTGACTGAAGGAGGAGTGGGGTCGGGGATCAGCCCTGAACGAAAGTGGGGTGACGGGACGACTCGGGCGCGGTAGAACGGCACGGAGACCGACGCACGACCCCGAGGAGTCCTGACCTTGACCGAGACCGAGAACCCGTTCTTCGAACCCAGCGGTCTGCCCTACGGGCTCCCCGACTTCGCGAACATCCGCGAGGAGCACTTCGTCCCCGCCTTCGAGCGCGGCATGGCCGAGCAGCTCGCCGAGATCGAGGTGATCAAGAACGACCCGGCCCCCGCCACCTTCGAGAACACCCTGGTCGCCCTGGAGCGCTCCGGCGCGATCCTGCGCCGTGTCTCGAACGTCTTCTTCACCTTCACCTCCTCCGACGCCTCCGACCGCGTCCAGGAGATCGAGACGGAGATGATGCCCCGGCTGAGCGCGCACGCCGACGCCATCACCCTCGACCGCGCCCTGTGGGAGCGGATCGAGCAGGTGACCGCCGAAGGCCCCGAGGACGAGGCGCTCCTGGAGCGCTACCGCACCGACTTCGTCAAGGCCGGCGCCCGGCTCGACGGCGACGCCCAGGAGCGGCTGCGGGAGATCAACGGCGAGCTGGCCCGGCTGTCCACCGAGTTCGGCCAGAACGGCGTGACCGCCGCCACCGAGTCCGCGCTGGTCGTGACCGACGCCGCCGAGCTGGACGGCCTGGACGGCGACCGCGTCGCCGCGGCCGCCCGCGAGGACGGCACCTACGCGCTGCCGCTGCACAACACCACCCTGCACCCCCTGATGGCCCGCCTCACCGACCGGTCCGTGCGCGAGCGCCTCTTCCGGCTCAGCGTCGACCGGGCCCCGGAGAACACGGAGATCGCCGCCCGCATGGCGGTGCTGCGCGCCGAGCGCGCCGCCCTGCTCGGCTACGCCGACCACGCCTCGCACAAGGTCGCCGACCAGACCTCCAAGACCCCCGAGGCGGTCGAGGAGCGGCTGGGCGCCATGGTCGAGCCCGCTGTGCGCAACGTCCTGCGCCAGACCGAGGAGCTGGCGGAGCTGGCCGGGCACCCGATCGAGCCGTGGGACTGGCCGTTCTACGCCGAGCAGGTGCGCCGCGACCGCTACGAGGTGGACGAGGCGGCGCTGCGCCCGTACTTCGAGCTGGACCGGGTCTACACCGACGGCGTCTTCCACGCCGCCACCGCCCTGTACGGCATCACCTTCGCCGAGCGCGCCGACCTGTCCGGCTACCACCCGGACGTGCGCGTGTGGGAGGTGTTCGACACCGACGGCTCGGGGATGGGCCTGTTCCTGCTCGACCCCTACGCCCGCCCCACCAAGCAGGGCGGCGCGTGGATGCACAACCTGGTGGAGCAGTCCGAGCTGCTGGGGCAGAAGCCGGTGGTGGTCAACAACCTCAACATCACCAAGCCGGGTTCGGGGCCGACCCTGCTCACCCCGGACGAGGTCAACACCGCCTTCCACGAGTTCGGGCACGCCCTGCACGGGCTGCTGTCGGCGGTGCGGTACCCGCGCCTGGAGGGCACCGAGGTGCCGCGCGACTTCGTCGAGTTCCCCTCCCAGGTGAACGAGATGTGGGCCAACCACCCGCAGATCCTGGCGAACTACGCCCGCCACCACGAGACCGGGGAGCCGGTGCCCGCCGAGCTCATCGAGAAGCTGGCCGCGGCCGAGCGCTACGACCAGGGCTTCGCGACGGTCGAGTACCTGGCGGCGGCGCTGCTGGACTGGTCCTGGCACCGGATCGCCCCCGGGCAGGAGGTGGACCCGGGGACCTTCGAGGCGCAGGCGCTGGAGAGGTGGGGCCTGGCCCTGGACCTGGTCCGCCCCCGCTACCGGACCGCGTACCTCCAGCACTGCTTCGCGGGCGACTACCACGCGGGCTACTACTCCTACGTGTGGAGCGAGGTCCTGGACGCCGACAGCGTGGAGTGGTTCAACGAGAACGGCGGCCTCACCCGGGAGAACGGCGACCGCTTCCGCCGGTACGTGCTCTCGGTGGGCGGCAGCGTCGACCCGATGCGCGCCACCGCCGAGTTCCTGGGCCGCGAACCGCGCCTGGAGCCGCTGCTCCGCCGCCGCGGCCTGGCCTAGGCCGTGCTCCTCTGAACCTCCGCTGCGCTGCGGCCCGACCGTCGAGCGGCGGGAGGTCCTCAACGGAGGGCCTGTGGCCGCAGACCCTCCTCGAGGACGTCTCCGCCGGGCCTCCGGAACCCCCGGCGGCGCGGGAGAGCGTTCGGAGAACAGGCACTAGGGGCTTCCGCGGGCCGGTCCCCTCCCGGGGGGACCGGCCAGGGGCAGCCGGAGGGTGAAGGCCGTGCCCTCCCCGACCGTGCTGCTCACCGCCACCGTCCCGCCGTGCAGCTCCACCAGCCCGCGCACGATGGCCAGCCCCAGGCCGCTGCCGCCGGTGCGCCGGTTGCGGGACTTGTCCGCCCGCCAGAACCGGTCGAAGACGTGCGGTAGGTCCTCCCGGGCGATGCCGACCCCGGTGTCGCTCACCCGGAGCACCGCCTCGGAGCCCGCCCGGTGCGCCTGCACGGTCACGGTCCCGCCCTCGGGGGTGTGCCGCAGCGCGTTGCCGACCAGGTTCCCCAGCACCTGGAGCAGCCGGGTGCGGTCGGCCACCAGGGTCACGTCGCGGACCTCGGAGACCAGACGCACCCCGGCCTCCTCCGCGCGCAGCCCGTGGCCCGCGACCACCTGCTCGACCAGCGGGCCGGCCTCCACGGGCTCCGGGTCCAGGCGCAGCCGCCCGGCGTCGGCCAGGGCGAGGTCCTGGAGGTCGTCGATGACCGCCTGGAGCAGCAGGGTCTCCCCCAGCAGCATCCCCATGCGGTCCGGCTCGGGGTCGACCACCCCGTCCTGGACGGCCTCCAGCCAGCCGCGCAGGTTGCTCAGCGGGGTGCGCAGCTCGTGCGACACGTCGCTCACCATGGCCTTGCGCTGTTCCTCGGCCCGCTCCAGGTGCTCGGACATCTCGTTGAACGCCTCCGCCAGGCGGCCGATCTCGCCGGAGTCGCGGACCTCCACCCGGGCCGGGCCGCCGCCCTCGCGCATCCGGTTGACGGCGTCGGTGAGCGCGTGGACGGGACGGAGCAGCCGCGTCGCCAGGGTCGTGCTCACCACCACGGTCAGCACCAGCACCAGCACCACCACCCCGCCCACGCGCAGCACGCCCTCGCGGGACAGGGAGGGCCCCGCCGCGGCGTCCTCCGCGGGGTCGTCGATGAAGAGCAGCGCGGCCGGGGCCACGTAGGGGTCGAGCTGGGCGCGGCGGGCGGCGTCCAGGCAGGGCGCCGCCTCCGGCGGCACCTCGACCCGGGACCCGGTCAGGCTCCCGGCGCCGGAGGGGTCGGGGGCGCGGGACGGTGCGGGCTCCCAGGGGTCCTGCGGGTCCTGGGGGACCTCCCACGGGACCTCCTCACCCGGTGCCGGGGCCTCCGGGGCGATGGAGGGCTCCCCGCCGGGGAGCGGCTCCTCCGCCCCGGAGTCTCCCCCCGCCCCCTCCTCGGGCGGGGCGGCGCCCGGGTCCTCCGACGGCGACACGTTGGCGGGGTCCTCCGGAGCGGCCGGGGCCCGGGCATCGTCCGCCGCCTCAGGAGGGTCGGCCGACGGGGGTCCCGTGATCACGAGGCCCCCGGTGCGGCCGTCCATGGCGTACACGAGGTCCGTCCCGGAGTCGGGCGCGCAGTCGGCGGCCAGGGCGTTCAGGTCGGCCAGGGCCTCCTCCTCGCCCCCCACCGGCCGGTCCAGGGCGTCGAGGCCGCAGTCGTCCCACATGTACGCGTCGGCCTGCTCCGTCTCGACCACGGGGCGCCCCGTCGGCCCGGTCACCGCCTCCGCCGCCACTCCGTACAGCGTCCGCAGGCAGTCCGCGCCCTGCTCCGCGTCGGCGCGCAGCAGGGCGCGCTCGTGGTCGGTCAGGGCGAAGGGGCCCACCGCCCGCGGGTCGATGCGGTCTCCGCTCCCGGCGGCCAGGGTCACGTCCACCGCCAGCGCGTCCACCACCGACGACGTCCGGGGCGGCAGCGGCGGGGCGTCCCCGGCGGCCCCCTGCGGGGGTTCCGCGGCGGGGAGGGCGGAGTCGGCGATCACGGCCCGGCCCTCGGTGGTCAGGACGATCCGGCGGCCGGTCTCCCCGGCCAGGGCCCGGACGGTCTCCTCGACCCCCTCCCACCCCCGGTGGGTCGCCGCGTAGCCGACGAGGGTGTCGTGGATGTGGGTGTCCACCGCCAGGGTCTCCCCCTGCTGGACGTTGATGGACTCCGAGGTCCGCTGCACCGACAGCCAGGCCGTCGCGGTGATCGAGCAGACCGCCACCAGGACCGAGCCCGTCAACAGGCGGAACAGCAGGCCGTGCCGGAGCGAGACCCGCCGTCCGGACCGGCTCCGCCCCGAGCGGCCCCGCCGGGCCCGCCGGCGCTCAGCGGCCACGTTCGGGCCCCACCAGCTTGTAGCCGACCCCGTAGACGGTGACCAGCCGGACCGGTCGCCGCGGGTTCGGCTCGATCTTGCGGCGCAGGTTCTTCACATGGACGTCGATGGTGCGCTCGGTGATGTACCCGCTGATCCCGTGGATCAGCTCCAGCAGCTGGGCCCGGCTCAGCACCCGGCCCGGCCGGGCGGCCAGGGCCCGCAGCAGCTGGAACTCCACCGGGGTGCACTCCACCGGCTCCCCGTCCACCAGCACCGCGTGCCGGGCCGGGTCCACGGTGATCGGCCCCGCGTTCAGCACCCGCTCCTCGTCCCGGACCGGGGTGCGCGAACGCCGCAGCAGCGTGCGCACCCGCGCCATCAGCTCGCGCGGGCTGTAGGGCTTGGTGACGTAGTCGTCGGCGCCCAGGTCGAGCCCGGCCAGCAGGTCCTCCTCCGTGGAGCGCGCGGTGAGCAGCAGCACCGCCACGTCGGACTCCGCGCGCAGCACCCGGCACGCCTCCAGGCCGCTCATCACCGGCATCATCACGTCCATCACGATCAGGTCGGGGCGGTCGCGGTGGTGCTCCTCCAGCACGGCGCGACCGTTGTGGACCACGCGGACCGCGTGGCCCTCGTGCTCCAGATAGCGCCGGATCAGCTCGGCCTGGTTCACGTCGTCCTCGGCCACCAGGACATGCGCGCACACGTGGAGGACCTCCGTTCACCGATGGGGGGAGAGGGCCCCCGACACGGACGATCGTACGGGCGCCGCCCGCCGGCGCGGCGGGGCCGGAAGAGGTCTCCCCAGGTCGGAACACAGGACGCACACGGCGGCCACACGGGTTCTTCACATTCCTCGTCCACTCTTCATGGCGTCCGGCACGGAGAGCCCGGCCGGACCACCCGACCGGATGGACCCCATGCGCCGATCCCTGATGCCCCGCGGAGCCTCCGTGGCCCTGCCCGCCCTGGCCGCCGCCGCGGCCCTGGCCGCGGCCACCGCCTGCTCGTCCGCTCCGGACTCCCCGGAGGAACCCTCCGGCACGTCCGGGCGGGCGGAGGAGCCCGCGGCACCCGAGGGCTCCTACATCGCCACGGCCGTCGGCGACGAGGTCGAGGTCCGCTCCGAGCCGGACGGCGGCGAGGTGGTGCACACCCTCGCCAGCCCGAACGACTTCGGCGCGGACCGCACCTTCCTCGTCCGGCAGGTCCGGGGCGACTGGCTGGAGGTGCTGCTGCCGGTGCGGCCCAACGGCTCCACCGGCTGGATCGAGGCCGACGACGTCGAACTCACCGCCACCGAGTTCCGCGTGGAGATCGACATGTCGGAGTTCTCCTTCACCGTCGTCGAGGGCGGGGAGGAGCTCCGGACCGGACCGATCGGCATCGGGACGAGCGAGACCCCGACACCGCCCGGTGAGTACTACTTCACCGAGCTGCTCCAACCCTCGGACCCCGGGGGCGCCTACGGCGCCTATGCCTTCGGGCTCAGCGGGCACTCCGACACCCTGGAGACCTTCGCGGGCGGGCCCGGACAGCTCGCGGTGCACGGCACCGACGACGAGTCGGGCCTGGGCGGCGAGGTCAGCCACGGCTGCATCCGCGTGTCCAACGACGACATCACCTGGATGGCCGAGCGCCTGCCGCTGGGAACCCCGGTCGAGATCACCGAATGACCGCTCACCGAGCGGACCCCCGAACACCCGACAGCGAGAACGACAAGAGGTCGACCATGCGAGTGAAGTCCCGGATGCTCATCGTCGCCGCCATGGCGGCGGCCTTCTTCGGCGCCGCCCCGGCGCTCGCGTCGGACGACGCCCCGGCCGAGCCGGCCGCCGTCGCCACCCCGGCCCCGACCCCCGGCGAGGGAGGCCACCCCGGCGTTCCGACCGACCCGCCCACGGAGGAGGGGAACGCGCCCGCCGACCCGAGCGACCCGGCCCCCGCGCCCCCCGAGGCGCCGCAGGAGGACCCGTGGGACCCCGACACCCCCAGCGCCGCCCCGGCCCCGCCCATCGCGGATGACCCCAACTACACCGGCTGACCCCCGGGTCCGCGGCCCCCGGGCGGGCCGCGGACCGGGAACGGTGCCGCGTCGGGTAATCCTCTGAGCATGGAGAACACCGACGCCCACATCCGGGTCCGCGGCGCGCGGGTGCACAACCTGCGCGCCGTGGACGTTTCCCTGCCCCGCGACGCGCTCGTCGCGTTCACCGGGGTGTCCGGGTCCGGCAAGTCCTCGATCGCGTTCGGCACCCTGTACGCCGAGGCCCAGCACCGCTACCTGGAGTCGGTCGCGCCGTACGCGCGCCGCCTCCTCCAGCAGCTGCCCGCGCCGGACGTCGACGGCATCACCGGGCTGCCGCCCGCGGTGGCCCTGGCCCAGGCCCGTTCGGTCCCCTCGGGGCGGTCCACGGTGGGCACCCTGACCGCGGTCTCCAATTCACTGCGCATGCTCTTCTCCCGGGCGGGGACCTACCCGCCCGGGGCCGAACATCTGGATTCCGACTCCTTCTCCCCCAACACCGCGGTCGGCGCCTGCCCCGTCTGCCACGGGGAGGGCGTGGAGTACGAGGTCACCGAGGGGTCGCTGGTCCCCGACCCGTCCCTGAGCATCGCCGACGGCGCCATCGCGTCCTGGCCCGGCGCCTGGCAGGGCAAGAACCTGCGCGACATCCTCGACACCCTCGGGTACGACGTCCACCGCCCCTGGCGCGAGCTCCCGCGCGAGGAGCGCGAATGGATCCTGTTCACCGACGAACAGCCGGTGGTCACCGTGCACCCCGTCCGGGAGGCGGGCCGGGTGCAGCGCCCCTACCAGGGCACCTACAGCAGCGCCCGGCGGCTGGTCCTCAAGGCGTACGCGTCCTCGGCCAGCGAGGCCCGCAGGGAGCGCGCCCGGTCCTTCATGGACGAGCGGGCCTGCCGCGGGTGCGACGGGCGGCGGCTCAACGCCGCCGCGCTGCGCGTGACCTTCGCGGGCCGGAGCATCGACGAGCTGGCCCGGATGCCGCTCTCCGCGCTGGCCGACCTGCTCGCCCCCTGGCACGACGACCCCGGCCCCGCGGGCGCCCTCGTCCAGGACATCACCGCCCGCGTCGGGGTCCTGGTGGAGCTGGGCCTGGGCTACCTGGGCACCGCCCGCCCCGCCCCCACCCTCTCCACCGGGGAACTCCAGCGCATCCGGCTGGCCACGCAGGTGCGCACCGCCCTGTTCGGGGTGGTGTACGTGCTGGACGAGCCGTCGGCCGGGCTGCACCCGGCGGACTGCGAGGCCCTGTCGGGCATCCTGCGGCGGCTGCGCGACGGCGGCAACACCGTGTGCTTCGTGGAGCACGACATGGACATCGTGCGGGGAGCCGACTGGGTCGTGGACGTGGGGCCCGGGGCGGGGGCCGACGGCGGCCGGGTGCTCTACAGCGGCCCGGTGCCCGGACTGGCGGAGGTCGGGGAGTCGGTGACCCGCCGCTACCTCTTCGATCCCCCCGTCCCCGAACGGATCGGCCGCACCCCCTCCGGGACCCTGGAGCTGCGCGGGATCGACCGCAACAACCTGCGCGGGCTCGACGTCGACGTGCCGCTGGGAGTGTTCACCGCCGTCACCGGTGTGTCCGGCTCGGGCAAGTCCACCCTGCTCGGCGCGATCGGGGAGCACGCCGCCGCACGCGGACGGGCGGTGTGGGTGGACCAGAAGCCCATCGGCCGCACCCCGCGCTCCAACCCGGCCACCTACACGGGGCTGTTCGACACGGTGCGCAGGCTGTTCGCCGGTACCGACGAGGCGAAGGCGCTCGGGTACGGGCCCGGGCGGTTCTCCTTCAACGTGCCCGAGGGGCGGTGCCCCACCTGCGAGGGCGAGGGGTTCGTGTCCGTGGAGCTGCTGTTCCTGCCCAGCACCTACGCCCCCTGCCCCGACTGCGGGGGCGCCCGCTACAACCCCGACACCCTGCGGGTGGCCTACCGGGGGCTCACCGTCGCCCAGGTCCTGGACCTGTCGGTGGACGAGGCGCTGGAGTTCTTCGCCCGGGTGCCCTCCGTGGCGCGCTCGCTGGACACCCTGAGCGCGGTCGGCCTGGGCTACCTGCGGCTGGGCCAGCCCGCCACCGAGCTGTCCGGCGGGGAGGCGCAGCGGATCAAGCTCGCCGCCGAACTCCAGCGCCGCACCGTCGCCGACACCGTCTACCTGCTGGACGAGCCCACCACCGGACTGCACCCCCACGACGCCGACGTGCTCATGGAGCGGCTGCGCGACCTCATCGACGCGGGCGCGACCGTGGTGGCCGCCGAGCACGAGATGCGGATCGTCGCCACCGCCGACCACGTCGTCGACCTGGGGCCCGGCGGCGGTGACGAGGGCGGCCGGGTGGTCGCCGCGGGCACCCCCGCCGAGGTGGCCGCCGTGCCCGGGAGCCGTACCGCCGCCTACCTCAAGGACCTCGTCCGGTGAGGTGAGGCCGCTCCGCCGGCGGGGCGGCGGATCGCCGTGTCGCCGGGTCGAGGAGGCGACACGGCGACGAGTCGACAAGGGGACGCGTCGACAGAGCGGTGGGTGGACAGAGCGGCGGATCGACCCGAGGAGGCGGCGCCTCCGACGAAGGTCGCAACCACGGTGACGATCCGCGCCCGATGTGCCCGGGGCACCGGTTTCGCGACGCTGGGACCACACCACCGGAAGGAGGGGTCCGTGATCCCCGCGAAGACCACAGCACCGCCGCGCGCACGCCGCGCCCCGGTCCCCCTGGCGGCCGCGGCCGCCGCCCTCGCCGTGCTCGCCTCGGCCTGCGCCGCGCCCGCGGACGGGGACGGCGCCCCGAACGACGGCGCCCCCGCGCCCGCGGCGGCGCCGCCCACCGCCGAGCTCACCGAGCAGGACGTCAACGCCTGGCTCGACGGGGTCGTCCCCGGGGCCCTCGACGTCTCGGGCATCCCCGGCGCCGTCGTCTCCGTCGTCCACGACGGGGAGATCCTCACCGTCCGCGGCTACGGGTACGCCGACACCGGCGCGGACGGGGGCGGACCCGTCCCGGTCGACCCGGAGGAGACCCTGTTCCGGGTCGCCTCGGTGTCCAAGCTCGTCACCGCGACCGCGGTGATGGGGCTGGTCCAGGAGGGCGCCCTCGACCTCGACACCGACGTGAACGAGTACCTCGACTTCACCCTCCCCACCCGGTTCGACGAGCCGGTCACCCTGCGGCACCTGCTGACGCACACCCCGGGGTTCGAGGAGCGGATCAAGGGCATGTTCCTCAGCGGCCAGGACTCCCCCGACCTGCGCTCCTACCTGGTCGAGGACCCGCCCGAGCAGGTGTACCCGCCGGGCACCGTGCCCGCCTACTCCAACTACGGCAACGCGCTGGCCGGGTACATCGTCGAGCGCACGGCCGGCGAGCCGTTCGAGGAGTACGTCGCGGAGACCGTGTTCGAGCCGCTCGGCATGGACTCCTCCACCTTCGCCCAGCCGCTCCCCGAGGGGTTCCGGGACCGGCTGGCCTCCGGGTACACCGACGACACCGGGCCCGCAGGGGAGTTCGAGACCGTCCCCGACGCCCCCGCGGGGGCGCTGACCACCTCCGCCCCCGACATGGCCCGGTTCATGCTCGCCCACCTGGGCGACCTCGAGGGGCTGGGGCTGGACGGGGACACCCTCGACCTCATGCACTCCCCGGCCCTGGGCGAGGACTCCCTGGGCACGCTCGCCGCGGGGCCGCGCATGGCCCTGGGGTTCTACCGGGAGGACCGCAACGGGCGGCCCGCGCTGGGGCACGGAGGGGACAGCATGTACTTCCACTCCCACCTGCAGATCCACCCCGAAGACGGCACCGGCGTCTTCGTGTCCTTCAACGGCGGCGGGTACCCGGACGGGCAGGGGTACTACCTGCGGGAGGAGATCACCGGCGGTTTCATGGACCGCTACCTGCCCCGGGAGGAGGGGCCCGCGGCCGGGACCGACACCGCCGCCGAACACGCCGCGATGGCGGACGGGAGCTACATCGGCACCCGCGCCGTCCAGAGCAACTTCCTGTCGGTGCTCGACCTCGTCGGCGGGCTGGAGGTCCGGGACCGCGGGGACGGCACCATCCTGGTCACCCCCGGCACCGCGAGCGGCCACCCCCAGGTGTACGAGGAGGTCGAGCCGTGGCTGTGGAGGGAGGTCGGCGGGCACCGGACGCTGTCCATGCGCGCCGAGGACGGCCGGGTGGAGGCGCTCGGGACCGACCCGGCGTCCGCGTTCCTGCGCGCCGGCCCCGGACACGTCGCGGCACCGGCGGTCCTGGCCTTCTCGCTGGCGGTCCTGCTCGTGGCCGTGCTCTCCTGGCCGGTCGGCGCGGTGGTGCGCCGGAGCCTGTCCCTGCCCGCGCGCGACCGGGCGGGGCGCACCGCCCGGGTCCTCACCCGGGCCGGCACGGCCTCGGCCCTGGCCGCCGCGGTCGGGTGGGTGCTGGTCCTGTCGTTCCTGATGGGGATGAACGAGGTGCCCGCGGCCGTGCTGCTGGGCCTCCACGGCCTGCAACTGCTCGGCGCGCTGGGGGTCGTCCCCGCCGCGTGGTCGCTGGCCGGTGACGTCCGGCGCCGCGCCGGGTGGAAGCGGTACGCGGCCGGGGCGCTGGTACTGGCGGCACTGGCGGGCACGGCGTGGTTCGCGCTGTCCTTCGGGCTGCTCTCCTTCGACCCGACGTACTGAGGTCCCGGGGGCGGGCGGGGATCATGTCCACGGACGAGTGAAGGGGGACCCGATGGGCGAGCAGGACCACGGCCCCGCCGCGCGAACGGCGGTGCCGGTTCCGGCACCGCCGTTCTCCGGGGCGGGCGAACTGGCGGACGCGCTGCTGGACCGGGTGGGGCTGCGCGGGCGGGCCCGCAGGGACGCGGCCCTGGCGGCGGCCGTCGCGGCGGCCTCGGTCGGGATGCTCTGGCTGCTGCTGTTCTCGTTGGTCCACGTGGACGCGGTGGCGCTCTCCGCGGCCGCGGGGGCCGTCCTCACCGCCGCCATGGCCGCGCAGTCGCTGCTGCTGGCCGTGCGCCGCCGGTACCCGGTCGTGTGCCTGGTCGGCGGGACGGCGCTCCAACTGCCGGTCATGGCGCTGCTGCCGCCGGAGGTCGGGGTCCAGGGGCTCGCGCTGTTCATCGCCGCGTACACCTGCGGGACCCTGCTGCCCGTGCCCCGGCTCCTCGGGGCGGTCGCGGGCGCCGTCGTCCTCTACTGGCTGGTCGGCGGACCGGTGCAAGGGCTGCTGGCGCCGCCCGCGGACCTGCCGCCGGTCCCCGAGGGGTCGGCGGTGCCGTGGCTGGGGCTGCTGGCCTCGGGTGTCCCCACGTTCGTGCTCCCCGCCCTGGTCGGCGCCTACGTGGGCACCCGGCGCCGCTACCTCGGCCTGCTGCGGACGCGCGCCGCGGAGGAGGCCCGCGCCCAGCGGGAACGCGCCGAGTCGGCCATCCGGGCCGAGCGCGCCCGGATGGCCCGCGAACTGCACGACATCGCCGCCCACCACCTGTCCGGCATGGTCGTGCAGGCCGGGGCTGCGGAGCGGCTGATCGGCCGGGACGACGAGGCCGCCCGGGAGGCGATGGCCTGGGTGCGGTCCCAGGGCAGGGAGACCCTGGCCGGCCTGCGCTCGGTGGTCGGCGCGCTGCGCGACCCCGCCGAGGACGGCGGCGCCGGGGCCGAACAGGGCGCGCCCGTGCCCGGGCTGGCCGACCTGGACCGGCTGGTCGGCGCCGAGCGCGAACTCGGAACGGAGATCGAGGTGGTGCGCGAGGGCGAGCCGTACGGGCTGGCGCCGATCGCCGACGTCACCGCCTACCGGGTGGTGCAGGAGTCGCTGACCAACGCCCGCGACCATGCCGCCGGGGCACGGGTGCGGGTGCTGCTCCGGTACGGGGCGGAGGGGTTCGTCCTGGAGGTGGGGAACGGGCCGGGCGGAGCCCGCGCGACCGGGCGGGAGCACCGCGGGCTGGGCGTGCTGGGCATGCGAGAACGCGCCCAGGTGGTGGGTGCGGCGCTGGAGGCCGGGCCCACCGGTGACGGAGGATGGCGGGTGCGGTGGGAGATGCCGGTGAACGGGGGCGAGCGGTGATCAGGGTTCTGCTGGTGGACGACCAGGCCATCGTCCGGGCCGGGTTCCGGGTGATCCTCGACATGGCCGACGGCATCGAGGTGGTCGGCGAGGCGGGGGACGGCCCGTCGGCGGTGGAGCTGGCGTCCCGGCTCAGGCCCGACGTGGTCTGCATGGACGTGCGCATGCCGGGTGGCGACGGGCTGGCGGCGACCCGGGAGATCCTGGAGCGGTCGGCCCGGCGGCCCGGCGAGCGGCCGCCGGAGATCCTCGTGATCACCACCTTCGACCTCGACGAGTACGTGTTCGGGGCGCTGGAGGCGGGGGCCGCCGGGTTCGTCCTCAAGGACACCGACCCCGACGACCTGGTGGACGCGGTCCGGCGGCTCGCGAGCGGGCAGGGGCTGGTGGACCGGGCGGTGACCCGCCGGGTCATGGCCGAGTTCGCCCGGCGCAGGCCCCCGGGCGGAGCGGACCCGGACGCGCGGGGCCTGCTCACCGCCCGGGAGGCGGACATCGTGCGGCTGCTGGCACAGGGGATGTCGAACGCGGAGATCGCCGGGGCGCTGTTCATCGAGACCAGCACGGTGAAGTCGCACCTGACCCGGGCGATGGCCAAGATCGGCACCCGGGACCGGCTGCAGACGGTGGTCTGGGCCTACCGGACGGGGATCGCCCGGCCCTGACCCGGGAAGGGGGGCGGGGCCGCGGCCCCGCCCGGCGCCCCTCACCCCGGGTAGGGGGCCGCCGCACGGGCGGCCCGCAGCGCACCGGCCCACCAGGCCAGCTGCTCCAGCATCGCCTTGGCGTACCCCTCGGCCTCGGGGTCCCGCGGGAGGCCGTCCTCCCAGGTGAAGAAGTAGTTGGGGAAGCTCAGGCCGTCGCGGACGGTCACCGCGTGCAGCTCCGTCAGCACGTTCTCCAGGTGCAGCACCGCGTGGCGGCCGCCCGCCGCTCCCCCGTAGCTGACGAAGCCGACCGGCTTGGCCGCCCACTGGGTGAAGTGCCAGTCGATGGCGGCCTTCAGCGAGGCCGGGTAGCTGTGGTTGTACTCGGGGGTGACCAGGATGAACGCGTCCGCCCCCGACAGCGCCTCCGTCAACGGGGCCAGGGAGTCCGGGAAGGGGTAGGCGTCGCCCGCCATCTTCGGCGGAACGGCGGGCAGGGCCAGGGGGAGGTCGAAGTCCGCGAGGTCGACGACCTCCACCTCGAAGGCCCCGTGGGCGTCCGCCCTGTCGGCGACCCAGGAGGCGACCGTGGGGCCGAACCGGCCCTCCCGGACGCTGCCGACGACGATCACGAGCTTGAAAGCGTGTGCTGTGTTGTCCATGCCGACCACGATCCGCCCCGGCGGCGGACGTGAACAGGCCGTGGTCAGGCTGGCCCCCACAGGGCCACGCTGAGGCCGTGACCCGCCGGGCGGGCCCGCCCTAGGATCGCGGCATGGGTACTCCTCTGGGCGATTTCATCCGGGCCAGGCGCGACGCCATCCAGCCGGAGGCGCTGGGCCTGCCGGCCCGCCACCGCCGCCGCTCCCCCGGGCTGCGCCGGGTGGACCTCGCCTCGCTGGCGGGGATCAGCGTCGAATACCTCACCCGGATCGAGCAGGGGCGCGACGGCAACCCGTCGCCCGCCGTCGTGAACGCGCTGGGCGACGCGCTCGGACTCGACGGCTCGGAGCGCGGGCACCTGCTCTACCTGGCCAAGATCACCGGCGGCGGGTGCCCCTCCCACAACCGCCCCGCGCCGCCGGACCGGGAGGTCGCGCCGACCGTCCTGCGGACGCTGGGGCTGCTGGAGCCGGGAGTGGCGGCCGTGACCAACCGGCTGGGCGACCTGCTGGCCCGCACGCGCGGGTTCGACGCGGTGTTCGCGGAGACCGGCCTGTTGGAGGGGGCGGGGGCGGACGGCGGGTTCCCCAACCTGACCCGGTACGTGTTCACCGACCCCCGGGCGCGGGAGCTGTTCCCCGACTGGGGCGCCGTCGCCGACGAGCAGGCGTTCGACCTGTGGACGGCGCCGTCCCGGGAGTCCGCGGAATGGATGGGCGCCGAGCTCGCCCCGGTGGCGGGCCCGGAGTTCACCGACCGCCTCCAGAGCCACAGGCTCCCCGAACGCGGGGTGCTGACCCTGGCGCACCCCTCGGCCGGGGTCCTCCGCCTGCACCGGGAGGTCCTGGAGGCGTCCCCGCGGGACCAGCAGGTGCTGGTCATGCTGCCCGCCGACGAGGCGACGGAGGCGGCCGTCGCGCGCCTGCGCGACCGGGCGGCCGCGGGCGCCCCCGCGGCCGGCTGACCCCCGTCCTCCCCGGTCACACGTCCCGGCGCTCGAACACCGCCACCGCGACCGCCACGAAGACCGCCACCCACGCCACCAGCACGAGCACGGCGGCCGCGGTGGGCAGGTACCCCTCGCTTCCCGGGACCGCGATGCCCGCGACGCTCTCCGTCGCCGCGCCGTAGGTGAACCGGGGCACGCTCTCCATCCACCACTCCCCCAGGAAGGGGGCCGTGACCACCGGCAGCAGGTTGACCAGGAACACCGCCGTGAACGCCCCGGCCGCGCTGCGCAGCACCGCGGCCGCGCACGCCGTGAGCACCGCCTGTACCGCCATCCCCAGCGGGATGTAGACCAGCGTCGCCCGGAGCATCCCCGGCGCGCCCAGGCTCAGCGTCGGCTCCCCCGCCGCGCGCAGGGCGGCCTGGCTGACGTGGAAGTTCACCTGGGCCACGGCCAGCCCCACCACCAGCGCCAGCGCCGCCACGATGACCAGCTTGGCCAGCAGCGGGCGCCACCGGCGGGGGGACGCGGCCAGCGTCCACACCGCGGGACCGCGGAACTCCGACGCCACCATGCCACCCGCCAGGCCGGCGAAGGCCAACGTGCCGAACCCTCCCGCGAAGAAGATGACGGCGTACTCGCCCTCCGCCTGCTCGCGGGCGATCGCGGCGCTGTCGCCGAACACCACCATGAGCACGGTGACGCCCACCGTCAGCACGAACGCCAGCACCAGCACGAGCCGGTTGGCGGGCGTCGCCAGGAACTTGCGCCACTCCGACCGCAGCACCGGCCCGAACCCCGGGCCCGGTCGCGTCCGCGTCCCCCGTGCGTTCTCCCCTACCCCGGCGGTCATCGCTTCCCTCCCGTCCGGGCCACCGGCGCGGACACGTGGTCCGCGTCGGCGCCCGTGAGCTCCATGAACACGTCCTCCAGGCTGGGCCGCTCCGTCGTCAGCCCGTGCAGCACCAGCCCGTACCTCGCGGCCAGCTCTCCGACGCCGGCGGCCTCGGCCCCGGTGACCAGCAGGTCGGCGGTCCCGTCCCCGGCATCGGTCTCGACCGTGCAGCCGTGGTCGCGCAGGACGGCGGCGAGCGGCCCGGGCCGCGGCCCGCTGACCCGGACCCGGCCGCCCGCACCCTTGCGGACCAGGTCCGCCACGGTGGTGTCGGCGATCAGCCGCCCCAGGCCGATGACGACCACACGGTCCGCGGTCTCGGCCATCTCCCCCATGAGGTGGCTGGAGACCAGTACGGTGCGCCCCTCCGCGGCCAGCGACCGCATCAGCGTGCGCACCCACCGGACCCCCTCCGGGTCGAGCCCGTTGACCGGCTCGTCGAGCACCAGGGTCCCGGGATCGCCCAGCAGGGCGGTGGCGATGCCCAGCCGCTGGCGCATGCCGAGCGAGAAGCCGCCCACCCGTTTCCCGGCGACCCCGGACAGCCCGACCGCGCCCAACACCTCGTCCACCCGCCGGTCGGGCAGGCGCGCGGCCGCCGCCACCCAGCGCAGGTGCCCCGCGGCGGTCATGCCGGGCGGTATCCCGTCGGTGTCGAGCAGGGCGCCCACCGCCCGGAGCGGGTCGGGCAGGTCCCGGTAGCGGAGCCCGTCGATCGCGGCCCGGCCGCCGGTGGGCCGGTCCAGCCCGAGGATCATCCGCATGGTCGTGCTCTTGCCCGCGCCGTTGGGGCCCAGGAACCCGGTGACCCGGCCGGAGGGCGCGGTGAACGTCAGACCGTCCACCGCCCGGGTCCGGCCGTAGTGCTTGCTCAGGTCCTCGACTTCGATCACGTCGTCCGCCCTCCGTCGTCCTTCGTCCGTCACCACCAGGCAACCGTCCGGGGACGTGGCGGCGGCAGCGCCGAATGCGGGGAGGGAGACGACGAATGTCGTCGATCCCCTCCCGGGCGGGTCCGGGCGGGGGCCCGCCGCCTACGGTGGGGGCATGGACGACCACGCGGTTCCCCCGGCCCCGCCGCCCGGAAGGGGGCGGCCCGCGCGGCGCGGGGCGGTCCTGCTCGCCTGCGCCTTCGGGCTCCTCGCCGTCGCCAACGGCGTGTTCTGCCTGGCGGTCATCGACGGGGCCGGGCCGCTCCCGGTCCTCGCCGGCGCCGCGGCCATGGCCGGCGCGTCGGCGGTGCTGGTGCCCCTGGGCCCCCGGTTCCCGGGCGCCGTCGCCGCGGCGGCGGTGGTCCTGGCGGTGCTCCCGTACCTGGCCGGCGGGGCCTGGCGGGAGCTGGCCCTGGTGGGCGGCCTGGTGTGGCCGGTCCTCGTCCTGGCGTGGGCCGCCGCGAACCTGGTGAGGTGGGCGCGCGGTCCGCGCGGGGCGGCGGTGGGGGCGGCCGCCTTCGTCGGCTACGCGGTGTTCATCGCCGTCGTGCGCGGGACGGAGGGGTTCGCGTTCCTGGAGGCGCTCAACGCCTCCTCGCCGGTGCTGGGCGGCGCGGCCCTGGCCCTGTACGGGCGCCTGGCGCAGGCGCGGAGGGAACGGGCCCGGCAGGAGGAGCGCGAACGGGCGCTGCTGGCCGAGCGGGCCCGCGTCGACGAGCGCAGGCGGCTGGCCCGGGAGATGCACGACGTGGTGTCACACCAGGTCAGCCTGATCGTTCTCCAGGCGGGGGCGCTGGCCGCCGTGTCCGCCGACCCCGGGGTGCGCGAGGTCGCCGACCGCATCCGGGCCGCGGGCGGGCGGGCCGTCGACGAGCTGCGCGAGATCGTCGGTGTGCTGAACGACCCGGCCTCGGTGCGGCCGGACCCGCCGGTGTCCTTCGGACCGGCGGCCGGCGTCCCCGACCCGTTGGAGCCGGTGCACGAGGCCCGGGAGGCGGGGCAGGCGGTGGAGCAGGACGTTCCGGACGACCTCGCCGGCCTGCCGCCCCATGTGGCGCGGGCCCTGCACCGGGTGGTCCAGGAGTGCCTGACCAACGCGCGCAAGCACGCCCCCGGCGCGGCGGTCCGGCTCAGGGTGGTCCGCGAGCGCGGCGCGGTGCTGGTGGAGGCGGCCAACCCGGTGGAGGACGATCGGACCGGCCCCCTCATCGAGGGGACCGGGACCGGCCTGGAGGGGCTGCGGCACCGGGTGGAGATGCTGGGCGGGTCCCTGCGCGCCGGGCGGGACGGCGACGGATTCCTGGTGGCGGCCGTGGTGCCCCTGCCCGGGGAGGGAACGGAGGAGGAACGGTGATCGACGTGGTGCTCGTGGACGACGAGCCGATGGTCCGCGAGCACCTGCGGGTCATCCTCGGCGCGGCCGAGGACCTGCGCGTGGTGGGCGAGGCGGCCGACGGGGCGGAGGCGGTGGAGGCCGTGCTCCGGCACCGGCCGCGCGTCGTACTGATGGACCTGCGGATGCCGGGGGTGGACGGGATCGCCGCCACCGAGCGCATCGCCGCCCTGCCCGATCCCCCGGCGGTGGTCGCGCTGACCACGTTCGCCGACGACTCCCACGTGGCACGCGCCCTGGAGGCCGGCGCGGCCGGGTTCCTGGTGAAGTCCACCCCCATGGAGGACCTGGTGGGGCTGGTGCGGGTGGCGGCCGGCGGGCACGCGGTGCTGTCCCGGGAGGTCGCGGGCGGGTTCACGGGCCGGTCCGGGGTGTCGGCGCGCGCCCGCGAGCTGGTCGCGGGGCTGGGCCCGCGGGACCGCGACCTCCTGGGGTGCCTGGCGGAGGGGATGACCAACGCGGAGATCGGGGCGCGGCTGTTCCTGGCGGAGTCGACGGTACGGGGGTACGTGTCGCGCCTGCTCATCCGCCTCGACCTCGGCAACCGCACCCGGGCCGGCCTCCTGGGGAGGGAGGCGGGGCTGCGGGCGCCGGAGCGGCCGTCCGGCTGACGGCCTAGGCGGGGACCCCCTCCTCCAGGTAGTCGGCCAGGGGCGCCAGGCGGACGGCGGTCTCGACGCCGTCGTCGTGGAGGACCAGGCGGATGGCCGACATGTCGATGATCATGCCCTCGACGCGGTGCGAGGCGAGCATCGACAGGGCGGTGCCGTACTTGGCCATGGACTGCGCGCCCGGGAGGAACACGGACAGCTCCTCGCGGGACTCGAAGGCCCGGACCTCGGCGTGCTCCGCGAGCGCTGCGGTGTCCCCGGCGACGGGGACGTCGACCCGCCACACGGGGCCCTCGGCCGAGTGGTACCGGTGCAGCTGCTCCTCGGTCTCCAGGGTCATGGACGCCCACGCCGGGCCGGCGACCCGGCCGCCGTGCTCCTCCACCAGCGCGGCAAGTCCGCGAGCGGTGGCGGCGACGGAGGTCATGGTCGGCCCCCAGACGTCGTCCTCCAGTTCGGTGGGCGGGGACTCGGGGTCGGGGGCCACCGCGGTCACCACGGCGCGGCCGGGCGCGGTGCCCCGGCGCACCGTCGGCCGGGCGGTCAGCAGCTCACGCGCGGTGGCGATGGCGTCGTCCTCGGCCGCGCGCTTCAGCCGCAGCTCCTCGGTGTGCTCCCGCAGCAGGTCGGCGGCGGACGCGGGCTCGTCGAGGGCCCGCCGTACGAGCTTGACGCTCATCCCGGCCCCGCGCAGGGCCATGACCGTCATCGCTGTCTCGATCTGCGCGAACTCGTACCCGCGGTACCCGGTCCGCTCGTCGACCTCGGCGGGGACCAGGAGGCCTTCGGCGTGGTAGAAGCGGAGCGTCTGCGGCGAGAGGCGGCACATCTCGCTGAAGTCCTTGATGGAGAGCATGCGACGAGTGTGCGCCCTCCAGTAACCGCAAGGTCAACCCCGCCGCCGTCGCCCCGCTCCCCCGGGCGGTCAGTCCCGGTCCCGCTCCTCCCGGGCCGGCTCGTCCGGGGCCGCCGGGGGCTTCGTGTGGAGGACGTCGCGGACCTGTTCGGCGGCGCGCAGGATGCTCTCGCTGATGAAGTCGCTGAAGCGCGCGACGTTCTCCAGCCGGGTGGCGGCCACGCTGCCGCGTCCGACCAGGTCGACGCCCTGCCGCGCGGTCTCGGCGAGCTCGGCGGTGCCCCGGGCGCTGGCGATCACCGACTGGTACCACACGTCGTCGTCGACGAAGTAGCGGTCGCGGCGGCCCTCGTCCCGCTCCCGGCGGAGGAGGCCCTGGCCCTCCAGGAACGTGACCGCCTTGGAGACCGACGCCGGGCTGACCTGGAGCCGGTCGACGAGCTCGGCCGCGGTGAGGCTCCCGGCCTCGGCGGTGAAGAGGCAGGTCAGCACCCGGGCCGTCATCGTGGGCAGGCCCTGCTGCACGAAGATGGCCGTGAACTTCTCCTCGTACTCGGCCAGCGCGGCGTCGTCGCGGGCGCCCGGGCCGGAGGAGCGGCCCCCCGGTTCGGCCTTCCTGCGCCGGCGCCCGCGGCGCTCGGTGGCCCGCTGGGCCAGGTCGGCGTGGTAGGCGGCGGGGCCGCCGTTGCGCATCACCTCGCGCGTGACCGTCGAGGTGGGACGGTCCAGGTCGCGGGCGATCTCGGCGTAGGCGAGGCCGTCGGCCAGCCCCTGCGCGATCCGCCGGCGCTCCTGTTGGGTGAGCCTGCCTCCCGGCACCGTGGGCCCCTTTCTGTCCGCTGATGGGCCCAGCGTAGCGTTCGGCTTCAATCAATGCAACACGAGGAGGCTGTTCTGTTGCGTTAATCGACATCTCATTGCAAAGAATATGCCGTATCTACCTGCTAATACTCGATCTCTTGGCAACGAGAGTGTTGCCAGATTCGCGAATGCAACGTAGCGTTTCCATCATCGGAAACAGCGAGTGCAAGGAGAGAGCACCATGGAGAAGTTCGACACCACCACCCCGGTCTCCGTCGTCCTGGACATCCCCGCCGGGCGCGTCCAGATCATCGCCGCCGACCGCTCCGACAGCACCGTCGAGGTCCGGCCCGCCAAGGCCGGCCGCGGCCGCGACGCCAAGGCCGCCGAGCAGACCTCCGTCACCTACGACGACGGCGTGCTGCGGATCCTCACCCCGGAAACCGGGAACCGCCTGCTGGGCCCGACCGGGGCCCTGGAGGTCACCGTCCAGGTCCCCTCCGGCTCCCGGGTCGAGGGCCGCACCGGCGGCGCCGAACTGCGCGGGGTCGGCCGACTGGGCGAGGTCGTCTTCGAGGGCGCCTACCGGCAGACCAAGATCGACGAGGCCGCGGCCCTGCGCCTGGCCGTGCTCGACGGCGACGTCGAGGTCGGCCGCCTCACCGGCCCGGCCGAGATCCGGACCGACCGGGGCGACATCCGCATCGACGAGGCCGCCGCGGGCGCGGTCGTGCTGCGCACCGGCTCCGGCGACATCTCGGTGACCGCCGCCGCCGGGGTGTCCGCCTCGCTGGACGCCGGCACCGGCCTCGGCCGCATCGACAACGGGCTCCGCAACGACGGCACCACCGAGCTCGACATCCGGGCCACCACCGACATGGGCGACATCACCGCCCGCAGCCTCTGAAACGCCGACCCGGTGCGGGCGGCCCACCCGCCCGCACCCCGACCGGCACACCCCCGCACCGCACACCGCACGAAGACACAAGGAGAAGGAACATGACCGGCGACAACGGAATCCGCACCGAGACCCCCTGGACCGGCATGGTGCCGGTGGACGACACGGCCCTGGCCGTGACCGACACCGGCGGGACCGGCACCCCCGTGGTCTACCTCAACGGCCAGTTCGCCACCCAGGGCTACTGGCGGCGGACCATCGCCGAGCTCGGCCCGCAGTGGCGGCACATCACCTACGACGAGCGCGCCCGCGGCAGAAGGTCCGAGACCTCCTCGGACTACTCCTTCGAGGCCGCCGTCCGCGACGTGACCGCGGTCCTGGACGCCCGGGGCGTGGAGCGGGCGCTGGTGGTGGGCTGGTCCTACGGCGCCTACGTCGCGTCGCACTGGACCGCCCGGAACCCGGAACGCGCGATCGGGGCGGTCATGGTCGACGGCGCCCAGCCCTACGACTGGATGGACGAGGCCATGGCGCAGCGGATCCGCGTGATGTTCCGGCGGGTCGCCCTGCTCGGGCCGCTGCTGCGCCCCACCGGGCTGCTCCCCCGGATGAACGCCGAGCAGATGGCGCAGAGCAACATCGAGCTCGGCCTGCTCGGCGGGGAGAAGGAGCTGGGCGCCGTCCTGGACTCCATCACCGTGCCGACGCGGTACGTCCTCGCCTCGGGGACGTCCTTCGGGAGCAAGGGCGACGAGCAGGAGGTCATCCGGGCCGGCATGGACGCGGTGTACGAGCGCAACGAGAACATCCGGCTCTTCGCGAAGGTGCCGAGCAACCACGGCGCGATCCTCCGGAAGGACTTCCGGGCCGTCGCCGGCGCGGTGCGCGAGGTCGCCGCCCTGGACGGCCGCGGCCGCTGACCGCCCCGGCGGCGCCGACTCCCCGACATGCGGGCATGACGACCTGTCGACATGCCCGCATGTCCGCGTCCGCGTCAGGGCACCACCACTCCGAACTCCGGGTCCGGTGCCTCCAGGACGCCCAACAGCGTGCGGAGCACCCCGGGGTCGCCCTCGTACACGGCGTCCCCCCGCCCCCGGCCCGCCAGGAGGCCGACCAGCCCCCGCCTCGTCGTGGTGACCACCAGGTCGGCCCGCGGGTCGGGGGTGTCGCCGGGGTGGTGCACCAGCACGCCGTTGGCCAGGCGCACGTGCCAGACGCGGTCCTGGTCCGTCAGCCGCAGGTCCACGCGCAGGTCGAGGTCCCAGGCGGCGGGCCCGTCGACCCGCACGGCCAGGGAGTCGAGCAGCGATCCGACGTCGAGCGCGGCCAGCATGCCGCGGCCACCGCCGCCGCGGCGGGGGGCCGGGCCGCCGAGGAGCTCGCGGGCCCCGGTGAGGTAGGCGTTGCGCCAGGTGGCGTTCTCGCAGCCGTGGCCGAGCGCGGTGTAGACGTCGGCCAGGCGGCGCCGCGCCCCCTCGTGGCCGGGGTCGGCGAAGACCGCGTGGTCGAGCAGGGTGGCGGCGAAGCGGAGGTCGCCCTCCCCGACCAGGGAGTCCGCGTGCGCGAGGGCCGCGTCAACGCCGCCGAGCAGGCGCATCCAGCGTTTCGCCTCCTCGACCGGCGGGTGCTCCCACAGGTGGGCGGGGTTGCCGTCGTACCAGCCGAGGTAGCGCTGGTAGATGCCCTTGACGTTGTGGCTCAGCGATCCGTAGTACCCGCGGTTGGCCCACCGCCGTTCCAGCGCGGGCGGCAGGGTGAGCTGCTCGGCGATCTCCCGCGGGGTCAGGCCCCGGTTGATCAGCCGCACGGTCTGGTCGTGCATGTAGGCGTACAGGTCGCGCTGCCCGGTCAGGAACTCCTCGATCCGGTCGGCGCCCCAGGTGGGCCAGTGGTGGGTGGCGAAGGCGACCTCGGTGCGGTGGCCGAAGAGGTGCAGGGCCTCCGTGAGGTAGCGCGCCCACTGGCGGGCGTCGCGGACCTGGGCCCCCCGCAGGGTGAGGATGTTGTGCATCGTGTGCACGGCGTTCTCGGCCAGGCACAGCGCCCGCCGGGCGGGGAGGTACATGTTCATCTCCGCCGGGGCCTCGGTCCCCGGCGTGAGCTGGAACTCGATCTCGACGCCGTCGATCACGCGCACCTCGCCGGTGCGGGTGACCGAGTCCGTGGGCTCGACCAGGCCGATGGTGCCGGTGGACAGCCGCTGTCCCAGGCCGCAGCCCAGGTGGCCGTCGGGCGACGCCTCCAGCGCGGTGCCGTACATGAAGCCGGACCGCCGGGCCATCGCCGGGCCGGCCTGGACGTTCTCGGAGACCGCGTGCTCCATGAACCCCTCGGGCGCCAGCACGGGGACTCCGGGGGCGGCCCCGGCGAGGACTCCGGCCGAGCCCCCGAAGTGGTCCGCGTGCGGGTGGGTGAGGATCACACCGGTGACCGGGCGGTCGCCGCGGTGCGAACGGTAGAGCGCCAGGGCCGCGGCGGCGGTCTCCGCCGAGGTCAGGGTGTCGATCACGACGACCCCGGTCGCGCCCTCCACCAGGGTCATGTTGGCCAGGTCGAGCCCGCGGACCTGGTAGACGCCCTCGGTGACCTCGAACAGGCCGTGCCGCGCGGTCAGCCCGCTCTGCCGCCACAGGCCGGGATGGGCCGTGGCGGGCGCGGGCCCGTCCAGGAACGCGTACGCGTCGGCGTCGTAGACCGTGCCGCCGGCGGCGTCGGTCACCACGGCGGGTTCGAGCGTCCCCAGGAAGCCGCGTCCGGCGTCGCGCAGGTCCTGCCCGTCCTCGGCGGGGAGGGGGTCTCCGGGGCGCGTCATGCCGCACCTCCCACGGACTTCACCAGGTCGCGGACGATGCCGTTGCGCTGGATCTCCGAAGCCCCGGTCAGCACCCGGAACATGCGCAGCTGCCGCCAGATCACCTCCACCGGCGCCCCGCGCACCATCCCGGCCTTGCCGTGCATCTGCACCGCGCGGTCGGCGATCTCGAAGGCGCGCTCGGCCACGAACAGCTTGCACATGAAGGACTCGATCCGGGGCCGCTCGCCCGCGTCGAGCGCGGCGAGGGCGTCGTAGGTCATCGAACGGGCCGCGTAGTAGTCGGTGGCCATGTCGGCGAGCGTGTGCTGGATCGCCTGCTTCTCCAGCAGGAGGCCGCCCGAGACCCGGCGCGTCGCGGCGAAGTCGAGGGCCAGGCCGAGCGCGCGCCGCGCCGCTCCCAGGGCGGTGGGGCAGTGCAGCAGCCGGTTGGCGGTGACCCGGCCCAGGCTGATCCGCAGCCCCTGGCCCTCCTCGCCGAGCAGGTTCTCCGCGGGGACGAAGCAGTCCTCCAGGACGACGTCGCTCTCGATGTTCTGCCCGGACAGGGGCACCCGGCCGGGGGTGACGCGGCAGCCGGGCGAGTTGAGGTCCACGAGGAACGCGGAGTAGACCTCCTCGGCGCCGTCCATCCGGGCGACCAGGATCGAGAAGTCCGCGAAGGTACCGCCGGTGCTGAACACCTTGTGGCCGGTGATCCGGTAGCCGCCCGGAACCGGGGTCGCGGTGGTCCGCATGCGCCGCACGTCGGAGCCGGCGTCGTCCTCGGTCATGGAGAAGCAGCAGGCCCGTTCGGCGCGCACGACCGGCAGCAGGTACTTCTCGATCTGGTACTCGGTCGCGTGCTCGAAGATCGCGCCGATGCGCAGCGGACCGCCCATGTCGCCCAGCACGCTGGTGGCCAGGACGCGGCCGGAGGCGCCCACCTCCTCCTTGAGGGCTGCCAGCTCGGTGAAGGACAGCCCCTGTCCGCCCAGGTGCTCGGGCAGGTGGACGCCGTAGAAGCCGAGCTCGCGGCTGCGCCGCCACACCGGTTCCAGTACGGACCGCTCCAGCGGTGTCTCGTGCTCCAGGCCGAGGCCGGCCTCGTATTCGGCGAGTTCGCCGTCCAGGTAGTCCCGGAGCCGGGTGACCAGCCCGTCCAGGTGCGGACGGTCCCCGTAGGTCGGTCGCAGTGAGAAGGCCATGGTTCCCTCACCCCACCTTTCGTTCGGCGCCGGCCCACTCGCGCTGCCGGAGCGCGCGCCGGTCGATCTTCCCGTTGCGGTTGCGCGGCAGCTGTCGGACGAACTCAACGACCCGCGGCAGCTTGACCCTGGACAGCCGGGTGGCGCAGAACTCGCGCAGCTCGTCGCCGGAGGCCTCCCGGCCCGGGTGGAGCGCCACGAACGCCTTGACCGTCTCGCCCCACCGCTCGTCCGGCGTGCCCACCACGCAGACCTCGAAGACGGCGGGGTGCTCGTAGAGGGCGGCCTCCACCTCGGTGCAGTAGACGTTGTAGCCGCCGGAGATGATCATGTCCTTCTGGCGGTCCACGATGAACAGGTAGCCGTCGTGCCGCAGGTAGCCGAGGTCCCCGGTGTGCACCCAGCCGTCGCGGAACGTCTCCGCGGTGGCCTCGGGGGCGTGGAAGTACTCCCGCACGCAGTCGGGGCCGCGCGCCACGATCTGCCCGACCTCTCCGGCCGGGAGCGGTGCGCCCGCGTCGTCCACGACGCGGACCTCGGTGTCGAAGACGGGGCGCCCGCAGGAGAGCAGGAGTTCGGGGTCGGACTCGATCCCCCGCACCACGTCCTCGGAGGTGAGGAAGGTGATGGCGCTCGTGGTCTCGCCCTGTCCGTAGCCCTGGTTGACCACGGGGCCGAAGAGGCCGACGGCGTCGCGCAGGCGGGCCGGGCTCACCGGTGCGCCGCCGATCGTGACGCTGCGCAGGCGGGAGAGGTCGCGGTCGCGCGCGGTCGGCGAGGCCAGCACCAGGTTGAGCATGACCGGCACCAGGAAGGTGTGGGTGACGCCCTCCCGTTCGAGGACGTCGAGGTAGGACTCGACCTCGAAGCTCGGCAGGACGACGACGGCGGCGCCGCGGAAGAGGCAGCCCAGGATGCCCATGCCGCTGGCGTGGGTGATCGGGCCGGGGGCGAGGTAGACCGAGTCCCGGCCCACCGACCCCTGCGGGTTCATGGCCAGCTTGCGCATGTTGGACAGCCGGTTGCCGACCGTCTGGACGGCCGCCTTGAGCGTGCCCGTGGAGCCGGAGGTGAAGTTGAGCACCGCCGGGGCGTCGAGGTCGAGGTCGACGGCCACAGGGGCCGGATCCCCCTCCGCCAGGAGGGAGGCGTAGGCGGGGTCGCCGTCGTCGAAGGAGACGACGAGGCAGTCGGGGGCGCGGGCGGCGACGATGGCGCGCACGGTGTCGAGGTTGGCCGCGTCCACGAACACCAGGCGCACCCGCGCGTCCAGCAGGACGTGTTCGATCTCGGCCGCCGCCAGCCGTGCGCTGATCGGCACGCGCAGGCACCCCGCCTTGCAGATCGCCATCTCGGCGACGACCAGTTCCCCGCGGTTGTTCGCCAGCGTGGCGACCGCCGTGCCGGGGACGCAGCCGCGCGCCAGGAGCGCGGAGGCCAGCCGGTTGGCGTCCTCCTCCAGGGCGCGGTAGCTCCAGCGCCGGTCCCCCGACACCAGGGCCTCCGCCTCGGGCCAGTGGGTCGCGCTTCGGGTGAGGTAGGTACCGAGGTTCACGGGCCCTCCAGAGGTCGATGAGCGAGCATCGAGATACTAGACACAATGTCCAGGATGTGTCCAGCGGTCGAGGGGTTGCTAGAAAGGCCCCATGACACATGAGGATCGCCGGATACTCCGGACACGCGCCGCGCTGCGGGCGGCGTTCGTCTCCCAGGTGCTCGAACGCGGGTACGCCGGCGTCAAGGTGGAGCACATCGCCGCCGCCGCGGACGTCGGGCGGGCGACGTTCTACACGCACTTCCGGGACAAGGAGGCGCTGTACGACCACGTGGTCGAGGTCGTCCTGGACGAGCTGCGCGAACGGATGGCGCCGCTGGACCGCGAGGGGGTCGGGTTCACCGGGCGGCCGGTGGCCGAGCTCTTCCGCCACGCGGCGGAGGAGCCGGACGTGTACCGCCTGATCCTGCGGGGGGAGGGCGACGGGCGGGGGCTGCGGGCGCTGACCGACGCGTGGACCGCGACGGCCTACGGCATCTTCGCCGAGCGGGTCCGGGCCCAGGGCGCCCGCCCCCGCGTCGACCTGCGCGTCATCGCCCGCGCCTGGGTCGGCGAGCAGGTCGCGGTGCTGCTGTGGTGGCTGGAGTCCCCCGCCCCCCGGCCGGACACCGAACAGGTCGTGGAGACGCTGGTCGAGCTGTCCCGGCGCGGGCGCTACTGGGCGTCGGGTTTCGACTCCTTCTCGGACTAGGGGCGGCGCAGGGGGTTGTGTGGCGCCGGTCACTGTGCTTATCTTCTGGACACCTCGACCATTCCTGGACGTGGTGTCCAGGATTTAGAGAAGGGTCGGTCCCGTGTCCTCGCACCGAAGACTCCTGCACGAGTACCCCACCGGAGCCCGCCGCCGCCTCCTGCTGGCCGTCGTCGTCCTGGCGCTGTTCATCTCCGCCTACGAGGGGCAGCTCGCCCCGGTCCTGCCCCTGCTGCTGGACGACATCGGCATGTCCCTCCAGACCTACGGGCAGATCACCGCGGCGTCGCTGCTCTTCGGGGCGGTGTCCGGGTACCTGGGCGGAGAGCTGGTGGACCGGTTCGGCCGGGTGCGGATCCTGGTGCCGTTCATGTTCCTGTCCGCGGCGGCGTGCCTGTTCATGGCGATGTCGCAGACGGTCGTGCACTTCACCGCCGCGCGCATCCTGCTCGCCTTCGTCGAGGGCGTGGCGATGGCGGGGACGCAGCCGCTGATCCGCGACTTCACGCCGCGGATGGGGCGGGCGCAGGCGTTCGCGTTCTGGAGCTGGGGGCCGGTCGGGGCGAACTTCTTCGCCGCGGCCGTCGCGGTGCTGACGCTCGACCTGTTCGGCCACTCCTGGCGTTCGCAGATCTTCCTGATGGCGGGCCTGGCCTGCGTCGGCGCCACGATCGTCGCCCTGACCCTGCGCGACCTGTCCCCCGAGCTGCGGCGCACCATCAGGCTCAGCGAGCGGTCCACCCGGGAGGGCGCCCCGGCACCCTCCGGGAACCGGCTGCGGATGCTGCTGGGGCACCGGGTCGTCTGGGCGCACGTGGCCGCGATGTCGCTGCTCTACGTGCTGCTCGCCACCATGAACGCCTACGGGCAGGCGATGGTGGCCGAGCACTTCGGGATCTCGGTGCGCATGGCGTCCGCGGTCGTGATGTGCTTCTGGGCGAGCAACCTGCTGGCCTCGCTGGCCTTCGCCCGGTTCTCCGACAGGCTCCAGATGCGCAAGCCGTTCCTGGTCTACGGGGCGGTGGCGGCCACGCTGCTGCTGGGGGCGCTGGTGCTGACGATGAGCGCGGGCGCGGGCGCTCCGGCATGGCTCGTCGTCGTGCTGCTGACCGGCCTGGGGGTGGCCCTCGGGACCGTCTTCGGGCCGTGGATGGCGAGTTTCTCGGAGTACGCGGAGGAGTCGGTGCACCCGGACGTGCAGGGGGTCGCCTTCGGCCTCAACCACTTCGTGAGCCGCATCTTCATCCTCGGCGCGGTCCTGATGGCGCCGGTCGTGTCGGCGGCGGGCGGCTGGCAGGTGTGGGCGACCGTCACGCTGGTGACGACCGCGGCCTTCGCGGTCGCCGCCACCCGGGTCCAGGGCGGTATGCGCCGGCCGCGCGGCGGCGGGGAGCCGGTCCCCGCACCGGACGCGGCCGACCGCACCGGGGGTGCGTGAGCCGCCGCCCCGGGAACGGGGCGGCACAGGGGCACCCCCGGCCCTTCCCGAAGGCGGACGGGCGTGTCGGTGAGTCGACATGCCCGTTCGCCGACACGTCTACCCCCGGGTCAGCCGGTCCAGGAACCCGTGCAGGTTCTCCTCCAGCCGCTTCACCTTCTCCTCCACGGTGAGCGTCTCCGCGAAGCGCCCGCCCGGCTCGGGCTGCTTGAGCCCGCGCACGTACAGCGAGCAGGCGAAGTCGGTGCACATGTGCAGCCCCACCGTGTTCCCCTCGCGGCCCGCCTTGCCCACACGCGGTGCCACCATGAGCGCCACGCCGGGCCCCTGGCGGCTGGTCACGCACACCGAGCACAGCGCCCGCCGGGCCCCGGTCTCCGAGCCGGTCAGCCGGAAGGCCACGCCCACCGGACCGTCACCGCGCTCGACGACCAGGTACGCGCGCTCGTGCGCCATCGGATCGCGCCAGCCGAGGAAGTCCAGGTCCTCCCACGGCCGGGAGTCCAGGTCCCGCGGGAGGGAGAGGCGCTTGGCCTCGCCCTTGGAGCAGTTGATGAACGAGCCGCGGATCTCGTTCTCCGTCACGGGGATCATTCCTGCGACGCTAACAGCGACCCTCGCGACCGGGCAACGGTATTGTTCCCGCTGGTCCCGGGGTCGCGCGGTGAGCGTACCGCCTCCTCCCCTCCCGCGGCGCGCGGCCGCGCGCCCGCCCCAGGTCCCCCGCGGGCCGAGCGACCTTGAGGACGCGCCCCGGAGGGTTCCGTCGGCCGGATCGAGTTCGCCCGGGGCCGTCTCCGCGGTGCCCGGAGGTGTCCGCCGCCGGACACCGGGTCAGGCAGCGGAGCCCGGCCGGACGATCATGAGCACGACCACCACCGCCCACAGCAGGTTGTAGATCCCGCTCCACATGGACAGCCGCCCCAGCTCCGACCTCTCCCCCGGCTCGCGCAGCGCCTCGCGCTGGCGGGGGTGGATCTGCCAGGCCAGCAGCACACCCGCGGCCGCGGTGAGGACCATCGCGACGTTGACCCAGAGCTCGGCCATCCGCCCCTGGAGCAGGGCCAGGGCGATGCCGACCACCGGAACGACGATGCCGATGAGCGCGTAGACGCGGGTGATGCGGTGCAGGGCGAGGGCCGTGTTGCGGCTGCGCCCGCCGCCGTCCCCCGGGGCCTCGACGGGGGCGCCCGCCGGGACGGCGACCGGGACGTAGCGGGGGAACAGGCTGGTGGCGACCGCCGATCCGCCGACGAACACGATGCCCGCCAGGACGTGGATCGAGAGCAGGAGGTCTTCCATGGGTGAGCTCCTCGGTGACAAAACCTTCAGATTGCCTGAAGCCTAGAGCATGCTTCAGCCACCCTGAAGGTGGGGGAGGTTCAGTCCCGGGGCAGGGAGGAGAACGCCTCGCGGAACGCCGCGCCGACCTGCTGCTGGATCGGGTCCGCGTCCGGCCCGAACAGCTCCTCGTCCACCCGTGCGATCTCCCGGCCCGCGCGCTCCAGCAGCTCGCGCCCCCGCCGGGTCACCTCGATGCTGGACGCCGCCCCCGGTCGGGCGGTGAGGTCGTGTACCAGGCCCGCCGCGACCAGGGCCTTCACCCCCGAGTGCGCGCTCTGCACGGTGATCCCCGACATCCGGGCCAGGTCGCTGAACGAGACGCCGGGCACCCCGGCGATGTGGCCGAGCAGGCCCAGGCGGGCGACGGTGAGGTCGAGCGGGGCCAGCGCGGCGCCGAGTTCGCCCTCCACCCGGCGGGCCAGCGTCAACACGAGGACGGAGACGCTCAGCGCGGGCGGTCCGGGGCGGGTGTTCTCGGTGCTCACCGTTCCAGTGTCCCCCATCGGAGGGTCGGGCCGTCCCCGTGTCTCCTCGTCCACGTGTCCCCTCGTCCCCTTGTCGGCGTGTCGACAAGGGGGCGTGCCGCCGTGCGCCCGGGCCCGGGGTCGGGGCCGTCGAGCCCTCTCGTCCGTGCGTCCCCTCGCGTTCCCTTCATACCCCCAGGGGGTACAGTCCGACCATGAGCGATTCCCCGTGCAGTGCCCACTGCCCCCTTCCGTCCGGCCTCGGCCCGCTGGAGCTCTCCCTGCCGTTCCGCCTGCTCGGCCTCTGCCTGCGTTTGCGCGTCGTGCTCTCCGGGTCCTGTCCCGGGGGGCGGTGACGCGGGCCCGCGGCCTGCGGCGATGGCCGGACGGTGTTCGCACACTCACCGACCGTTCGGTCAGTACACATGCCCTGATCAGGGAAGATTCCGCCCTGCTGTTCATAATGCCGTGGGTCACATGGCATAGTGTCCTAGGGCTCGTGACCTATGTCTCGGCACAACCGTCCTGTGCCGATTCGGTACCCCCCGTCCCCGGGTGCCGGGCACGGGCCCCGGCAGTGACCGACCCCCGGTCGGCAGACATTACGGAGCAGCAATGGCAACATCCGACGCCACGGCCTCGGCACCCGCCCCGCTGGATGGCAGGGAAAGGCGCAAGGTCCTCGCCGGGACCATGGTCGGCACCACCATCGAGTGGTACGACTTCTTCATCTACGCCCAGGCCGCCGGCCTCGTCCTGGCGCCCCTGTTCCTCGGACCGCTGGAGCAGTCCAACCCCGGCCTCGCCCAGATCCTGTCGTTCGCGACCATCGGCATCTCCTTCCTGTTCCGCCCCCTGGGCGCCATCGTGGCGGGCCACCTGGGCGACAGGTTCGGCCGCAAGAAGGTCCTCGTCGCGACGCTGGTCATGATGGGCATCGCCACCTGCCTCATCGGCCTGCTGCCGACCTACGCCCAGATCGGTATCGCCGCCCCGATCCTGCTCATCGCCCTGCGCATCCTCCAGGGCTTCTCCGCCGGCGGCGAATGGGGCGGCGCGGCCCTGATGTCCGTGGAGCACGCGCCGGTGAACAAGCGCGGCTTCTTCGGCGCCTACCCGCAGATCGGCGTCCCCTGCGGCATGATCCTGGCGACCTTCGTCGTCTGGCTCATCACCGTGATCATCGGCCAGGACGCCTTCCTCGCCTGGGGCTGGCGCATCCCGTTCCTGCTGTCCTTCCTGCTGATCATCATCGGCCACCTCATCCGCAAGTCCGTGGAGGAGTCCCCGGTCTTCGAGCTGATGCAGAAGCGCCGCGCCAAGTCCTCCGCCCCGCTGGGCACCCTGTTCCGCAAGAACACCCGCGAGGTCGTGCTCTCCGCGCTGATCTTCCTCGCCAACAACGCCGCCGGCTACCTGGTCATCGCCTTCCTGGCCACCTACGCCTCCACCGCCCTGGGCATGGAGCGCGGGCCGGTCCTGCTGGCCACCACCCTGGCCTCCTTCGGCTGGCTCATCTCCACCCTGTACGGCGGCTGGGTCAGCGACCGCTGGGGCCGGGTGCGCACCTTCCAGATCGGCTACGTCCTGCTCGCCGCCTGGGCGGTGCCGATGTGGTTCCTGGTCGACACCGGCGACGTCCTCATGTACTTCGTGGGCGTCTTCGTCTTCTGCCTCACCCTGGGCCTGAGCTACGGGCCCCAGTCCGCGCTGTACGCCGAGATGTTCCCGGCCGAGATCCGGTACTCCGGCGTCTCCATCGGCTACGCCCTGGGCGCGATCCTGGGCGGCGCCTTCGCGCCGATGATCGCCCAGATGCTGCTGGAGAACACCGGTGTCTCCTGGAGCATCGGCGTCTACATGGTCGTCGCCGCCGCGATCTCCTTCCTGGGGGTCTCGCTGGTCAAGGAGAAGATGGGCGTCGACCTGCACGTCGACGACGACGGGGCCGACACGGCCGAGAAGGCCGCCTGACCCGTTCCCTGGGGGGAGGCACGGCGATAGGTCGCCGTGCCTCCCCCTCGCCTTGTCCCCCTCTCGCCACGGCGCCTTGTCGACATAGGGTCGTACCGACGTTCACAGGAGCGCTCCCACACCCCTGAACGAAAGGCGCCACCGTGTTCACCGACATGGCCTGGATGAACGAGCCCCCGTCCTGGACGGTCGAGGACGGCGTCCTCACCGTGACCACCGGGGACCGCAAGGACTTCTGGCGGCACACCCACTACGGGTTCGTGCACGACGACGGCCACTTCCTGTCCGCCGAGGCCACCGGGGACTTCACCGTCCAGGTCACGTTCGACGGCGACTACCTGGAGCAGTACGACCAGGCCGGCCTGATGCTCCGCGCCGACGAGGAGAACTGGATCAAGACCGGCACCGAGTTCGTCGGCGGCGGGCTCAACGTCAGTGCCGTGGTCACCCGCGGCCACTCCGACTGGTCGGTGGTCTCCCTGCCCCGGACCGGGGGCTCCTTCCCCCCGGTGACCATCCGGGCGATCCGCACCGGCGAGACCGTCAACGTCCAGTACCTCGACGGCTGGGGCGCGTGGCGGCTGCTGCGGTTGGCCCACCTGCCGCTGGGCGGGACCTGCCGGGTGGGGGTCATGTGCTGCTCGCCGCAGCGGGAGGGGTTCCGCGCGGTGTTCCGGGACTACTCGATCACCCCGGAGATCCCCGAGGACACCCACGCCTGACCCGAGGATGGGGGCGGACCGGTGCGTGAGGGCGCCGGTTCGCCCCGCCCGGCGCCCGCTCCCGCCCGGCGCCCGCTCCCGGCCGGGGCCGCGTCCGTCCCGGCATACCGCTCGGGCGGACGGTGTTTCACGTGAAACACCGGCCGTGACACGGCGGCACAATACGGGGTCGCCCCGTACCCGGTGGGGAACAATGTGCGGGACGGCTCCCCCAGGAAAGGCGCCACGGTGTTCCACCAGCCAGGACTGCCCTCCGACCTGCCCCATCCCGAGGTCCTGTGGGCCCGGGTCGGGGCCTACGCGTCCGTCTGCGCCGGGCTCGGGCTGACCGAGTGCGTCCCCGGACCCGCCGCCGTCCACTTCCGGCTGGTCCTGGGATCCCGCTTCTGTCTGGCCCGGGTGGCCGGCGGCGGGTTCCTGCTCGTCGGGCAGGACCCCGAGAGCGCCGGGGAGCGGGCCCGGACCCGGCCCATCGATCCCTTCCAGGGCGCACCCGAGACGCTGCCCTGGGACTGGCTGGCCGAGCGGCCCCGCCCCGACTTCGCCTACTGGTGGGACGGGGAGTGGGCGCGCGCCGCCTACCCCGACGACTGGGCGGACGACGGCCTGGCCGCCACCGTCGGCTGGTGCGCCGACCTGGACGACTTCACCGAGTGGGTGGTCCGCGCCGCCCTGGACACCGCCGACCCCGCGGACACCGTGTCCGCCCGCAAGGCCGTGGCCGACCTGGCGGCCCGGGCCCGGGAGCGCACCCTGGACGCCGACGCGCTCACCGGGGTCCTGGACCACGCCGCCCGCGACGACGCCGACCCGGCCGCGGGGCTCGCGCTGGCCCGCCGACTCGGGCTCACCGGCGAGCGGGAGCCCGAGGAGATGGAGCCGGGCGGCTCCCGGCCCACAGCCGCGCACCCCGCCATCGGCGGGCGCTCCCTGATGCTGCTGCTCGGAGACGCCATGCGCGCGGCCCGCGAACTGCCCGGCCGCGGCGACCCCGTCACCGCCCTGGCGGCGGACGCCGAGCCGGACGGCCGTGCCGAGGAGGCTCTGGCCCGGGCCGCGGCCCTGGTCCGCGGCCACCTGCTCGGCGACACCGACCGCAGGGTCCTCCTCTACCGTGCCCCCCACCCGCACGGCCTCCTCCACGACGACCCGGTCCCCGTCGCCGCCGATCCCGGGATGCACGCGGTCCTGGAGCGCCTGCGCCTGGACGAGGGCGGCGCGGACGGGCGGTGGCTCTTCGCCCGCCTGACCGTCACCCGCGAGGGCGTCACCCTGGAACGCGCCTACGACCACTGGCCGGAGTGGATGCCCGGGCCGGTGGACGAGGACGTCCGCGAGTTGGGATTCGCGCACCCCACCGGCGAGCCCGCCGACGTGGACGGACTGCGCGCCGAGATGGCCCGCCGGGCCCCCTCCCGCCGCCCCTCCTGGGCGGACCTGCTGTCCGACCGCGCCGCCGACGACCCGCCCTGGCCGGGCCCGCCCGACCGCCCCAGCGTTCCGCCGCTGCGGCTCCCCCTCGCGCGCCGGGTCGCCCTGCTCGACGACATCGCCGACCGGATGCGCTGCCTGGCCCGGGGCCTGGAGTGGTCCCGGCTGCGCCTGACCTACCGCGCCCTGGCCGGGTACGCGGGCGGCACCCTGACCGCTGCCCGGCCCGACGGCGACCGCGATCTGCCCGTGGACCGGGACCTGCGCGCCGCGCTGGAGGTGCTGCGCTCGGCCACCTACGTCGAGGAGCGGGGCGCCTGGTTCACGGTCGACATCGTCGTGGGTCCGTCCTCCGGGTGGCGGGTCTCCTACGACCGGGACGGCGAACCCGCCTTCTCCCTGCCGCCGACCGCCTTCGACCACGCCCTCGACCTGCGGTACTTCCCCCGGTCCTCGGTGAACGTCCCGCTGTGGCTGGCCGAGCGGCTGCGCATCGCCGCGTCCTGACCGGCCGGGGCTGACCCGTATCGGAGGCCTGCCGCGTCCTCCTCCCCCTGCCCGGGGCCCGTGCCCGCCTCCGTACCGGTGCCCGTCCTCCGGGTCCCGGACCTTCCGGGCGCGGGGGCACGACGGGCCCGCCGCGCACCCGCGCCGCCCCGGAGCTAGGAGTCGAGGACCTGGCCCTCGCGGGAGACCACCGGGGGCAGCACCGACCACGGGAAGTCGATCCACTGGTCGGTGCGCTTCCACACGTACTCGCAGTCGATCAGCGAGTGGGACTTCTGGTAGATGACCGCGCTGCGCACCTCGGCGACGTGCTCGGCGCAGAAGTCGTGGACGAGCTTGAGGGTCTTGCCGGTGTCGGCGACGTCGTCGGCGACCAGGACCCTCTTGTCGCTCAGGTCCACCACGTTGGGGACGGGCGGCAGCATGACCGGCATGTCCAGGGTCGTGCCCACGCCCGTGTAGAACTCCACGTTCATGACGTGGAGGTTCTTGACGCCGAGGGCGTAGCCGAGGCCGCCCGCCACGAACAGTCCGCCGCGCGCGATGGACAGGATGATGTCGGGCTCGAAGCCGTCGTCGGCGATCTCCTGCGCCAGCTCCCGCATCGCGGTGCCGAACAGCTCGTACGTGAGTGTCTCGCGGTCGTCGCTCACCGGTACCTCGTTCCTCTCGTGTCACACCCTGCCACGCATGCTAGGACCCCGTCCCGGCCCGGGGCCCCGGGGGCGCGGCGTTCCGGCAGGTGGGCGGGCGCGCGGGGGTGACCGGGAGTGTCGGCCACATGTCCATCCGGGGGCGTGTCCCGGGTCACATATCTGGACGAATGGTTACAAAATCCAGTGTCATCTACGACGTTTTCTCGACTTCGGCACGCCTATGGCGAACAGATGGCAAGAAACCTCACCATATGTCTGTACACGTCACCTTCGACACATCCGACTCTCGACATATGGAGGCAGAGGCATGGCCGACGACCGGGACCTGCTCCCCTCCGAGCAGCCGGTGCAGCTGCTCGACGAGTCGGGGAGGCCGGTCGAGAACCCGACCCTCCCCTTCCCCGACAACGGACGTCTCCTCGCCGCGTACACCGCCCTGGTGGTCGGCCGTCGCGTCAACGACCAGGCCGGCGCCCTGGTCCGCCAGGGCCGCCTGGCGGTCTACCCCTCCTCGCACGGCCAGGAGGCCTGCCAGGTCGGCGCCTCCCTCGTGCTGGGCGAGAACGACTGGCTCTTCCCCACCTACCGGGACACCGTCGCCGTCGTCACCCGGGGTGTCGACCCCGTCGAGGTGCTCACCCTCCTCAAGGGCGACTGGCACGCCGGGTACGACCCCTACGAGCACCGGGTCGCCCCGCAGGCCACCCCGCTCGCCACCCAGCTGCTGCACGCCGTCGGCGTCGCCCACGCCGCCCGCCTGCGCGGTGAGGACACCGTCGTGATGGCCCTGTGCGGCGACGGCGCCACCAGCGAGGGCGACTTCCACGAGGCGCTGAACTTCGCCGCCGTGCTCAAGGCCCCCGTCGTGTTCTTCGTCCAGAACAACGAGTACGCCATCTCCGTCCCCCTCGCCCGGCAGACCGCCGCGCCCTCCCTCGCCCACAAGGGCATCGGCTACGGAGTCAACGGCGAGCGCGTCGACGGCAACGACACCGCCGCCGTGCTGGCCGTGCTGGACGCCGCCGTCGCGGCCGCCCGCTCCGGCGCGGGCCCGCAGCTGGTCGAGGCGCACACCTACCGCATGCAGGCGCACACCAACGCCGACGACGACACCCGCTACCGCGACAGCGACGAGGTCGGCCCGTGGGTCGCCCGCGACCCGCTGACGCGGCTGGAGGCGCTGCTCAAGCGCAAGCGCGTGCTCACCAAGGCGCGCCGGGACGAGATCACCGAGCGGGCCGAGGCCGTCGCCGCCGCCATGCGCGAGGGCATCTCCCGGGACGAGGACCCCCACCCCTCCGAACTGTTCGCCCACGTGTACGCCGAGCCCACCCCGCAGCTGAGGGAGCAGGCCGCCGTCCTGGCCGACGAACTGAGCAGAGAGAGCGACTGACCCATGGCGACCGATCCCACCAAGCTCACCATGGCCCAGGCCCTCAACCGGGCGCTGCGCGACGCCATGGCCGAGGACGAGACCGTGTACGTCTTCGGCGAGGACGTCGGCCCCCTCGGCGGCGTCTTCCGCATCACCGACGGCCTCACCGCCGAGTTCGGCGAGGACCGCTGCTTCGACACCCCGCTCGCCGAGTCCGGCATCGCGGGCCTGGCCGTGGGCATGGCGATGAACGGGATGCGCCCCGTCATCGAGATGCAGTTCGACGCGTTCGCCTACCCGGCGTTCGAGCAGATCGTCAGCCACATCGCCAAGCTGCGCAACCGCACCCGCGGCCGGGTCTCCCTGCCCATCGTCATCCGGGTGCCCTACGCGGGCGGCATCGGCGGCGTGGAGCACCACTGCGACTCCTCCGAGGCGTACTACGCCCACACCCCCGGCCTGAAGGTGGTCACCCCGGCCACCCCCGCGGACGCCTACCACCTGCTGCGCGAGGCCATCGCCTCCGACGACCCCGTCGTGTTCATGGAGCCCAAGAAGCTCTACTGGGCCAAGGAGGAGTTCGACCCCGGGGACGGCTCGCGCCCGGGCATCGGCACCGCGGTGGTGTGCCGCCCCGGCACCGACGCCACCCTCATCGCCTACGGGCCCTCGGTGCCCACCGCGCTGGAGGCCGCCGAGGCCGCCGCCCAGGAGGGCCGCAGCCTCCAGGTGGTGGACCTGCGCTCGATCGTCCCCTTCGACGACGAGACCGTGTGCGCCGCGGTGCGCTCCACGGGCCGGGCCGTCGTGATCGCCGAGGCCAGCGGGTTCGCCAGCGTCGCCTCGGAGATCGTGGCCCGGGTGACCGAGCGCTGCTTCCACTCCCTGGCCGCCCCGGTGCGCCGGGTCACCGGGTTCGACATCCCGTTCCCGCCGCCCAAGCTGGAGCGCCACCAGCTGCCGAGCGTCGACCGCATCCTCGACGCGGTGGACGACCTTCAGTGGGAGGACGACCAGTGACGATCCGCACCTTCGAACTGCCCGACCTGGGCGAGGGCCTCACCGAGGCCGAGGTGGTCAAGTGGCTGGTCGCGGTGGGCGACACCGTCGCCATCGACCAGCCGATCGCCGAGGTGGAGACCGCGAAGTCGATCGTGGAGGTGCCCACCCCCTACGGCGGGGTGGTGCACGCGCTGCACGGCGCCGAGGGCGAGGTGCTGGCGGTGGGCTCCGTGCTGATCAGCGTCGCCGACGAGGCGGAGGCCCCGGCGGCCCCCTCCGAGCCCGCCGCCCCCGCGCCCGCCGTGCCGGAGCCGGCCGCGGTGTCCGCGGCCGGTGAGCGGTACCGCGAGGAGGAGCGCGCCGGGAGCGGCTCGGGCAACGTCCTCATCGGCTACGGCACCCCGGAGGCGGGGGCACGGGGGCGCCGCCGTCGGCCCCGCGGGGCCGTTGCGGCGCCCGCCGCCGCGCCCGCGGCCCCGGTCGCGCCCGAATCCCCGGCCGCGCGCCGCGTCCCGCTGGTGACCTCGCCGCTGGTGAGACGGCTCGCCCGCGAGGCCGGCCTGCGCGTCGCCGACATCGAGGGCAGCGGCCAGGACGGGCTCATCACCCGCCGCGACGTGCTCGCCGCCATCGAGGCCGCCCGGGCCCCGGTCGCCGCGCCCGCCGCCGCGCCCGCCGCCGAGGCGGTCCCGGCACCGGCCCCGGTCCCGGCGGGCGCCGTGGACCCGCGCACCGGGCTGGCCGAGTCCGCCAGGATGCCCATGAGCGGGTTCCGCAAGAGCGTCGCCGCCGCCCTCTCGCGCAGCCGGAGCGAGATCCCCGAGGCCACCGTGTGGGTGGACGTCGACGCCACCGAGCTGGTCCGCCTGCGCGCCGCCCACCCGGACGGCCCGGGGCTGCTGTCCTACGTCGCCCGGTTCACTGTGGCCGGACTGCGCGCCCACCCCGAGCTCAACGGGCTGGTGGACACCGAGCGCGGCGAGCTGGTCCAGTACGACGGGATCAACCTGGGCCTGGCCGTGCAGACCGACCGCGGCCTGGTCGCGCCGGCCGTGCTCGGCGCGCACCGGCTCACCACCGCCGAGCTGGACACCGAGATCAAGCGGCTCACCGCCGCCGCCCGCGCGGGCCGGGCCACCCCGGCCGAGATGACCGGCGGCACCTTCACCCTCAACAACTACGGTTCGCTGCGGGTCGACGGAAGCGCCGCCATCATCAACCACCCGCAGGTGGCCATCCTCGGCATCGGCCGGATCATCGACCGCCCGTGGGTGGTGGACGGCGAGCTGACCGTCCGCAAGGTCACCCAGCTGTCGTTCGCGTTCGACCACCGGGTGTGCGACGGCGGCGCGGCGGCCGGGTTCATGCGGGTCGTCGCCGACGCCATCGAGGACCCCGCCGCGGCCATCGCCCGCCTGTAGCGGGTCCCACGACAGCGCCCCGGGAGGAGTCGGCACCCCCCGGGGCGCTCTTCCGTGCGGCGGGGGTGCCGCCTCCGGACGGTCGGCCCCGCGGCCGCGGGGCCACCGGTGCCCGCAGGCCGCGCGCCGCCCGGTGCGGCCCCGGACGCGGCGGTGCCCCCGGCCGGTCGGCCGGGGGCACCGCCATGTCGACACGGCGATACACCGCCATGCCTCTTCGCCGTTACGCCTCCTCGTCGCCCTTGGCGACCAGGGTGAGCACGTCGTAGGTGGCGACGGCCTCGCCGTCCTGGTCGGTGACCACGGCGTCCCAGCGGACCTCGCCGTACTCCGCGTTGGTGCGCGGGGTGATCTGCTTGGCGGTCAGCGTCACCCTGATGACCGCGTCCTCCTTCACGGGGGTGAGGAACCGCAGGTTGTCCACACCGAAGTTGGCCAGCACCGGGCCCGGGGCCGGGTCCACGAACAGGCCCGCGGCCAGCGACACCACCAGGTAGCCGTGCGCCACGATCCCGCCGAACAGCGGGTTGGCGGCGGCGGCCTCCTCGTCGGTGTGGGCGTAGAACGTGTCCCCGGTGAACTCGGCGAAGTGGTCGATGTCGGCGCGGGTCACCCTGCGCTCCGCCGACTCGATGGTGTCGCCGATCCGCAGCTCGGCCAGGTTCTTGCGGAAGGGGTGGACGTCGCCCGTGTTCCTCTTGGACCCCGTGGTCCAGTGTCCGGTGATCGCGGTGAGCATGTCCGGCGAGGCCTGGATCGCGGTGCGCTGCATGTGGTGCTTGACGCCGCGCACGCCGCCCAGCTCCTCACCGCCGCCGGCGCGGCCCGGGCCGCCGTGCACCAGCACGGGCAGCGGGGAGCCGTGGCCGGTGGACTCCTTGGCGTCGTCCCGGTCCAGCACCAGGATGCGGCCGTGCCAGGGGGCGACGCCCAGGACGACCTCGCGGGCGACGTCGGGGTCGTGGGTGACCAGCGAGCCCACCAGGGAGCCCTTGCCCAGGGCGGCCAGCTCGACGGCCTCGGCCACCGAACCGTAGGTGATGACGGTGCTGACCGGGCCGAACGCCTCCACCTCGTGCGGCTCCCGGGCGCCCGGCTCGGCGCGCAGGAGGATCGGAGACATGAACGCGCCGGACTCGGCGTCGGCGCCCACGACCTCGACCAGCTCGGGGTCGCCGTACACCAGCTCGCAGGAGGTGCGCAGGGCCTTGACCGCCTTGCGGACCTCGTCGCGCTGGGCCAGGGAGACCAGGGCGCCCATGCGGGTGTCCGGGTGGTCGGCGGCGCCCACCACGACCTTGGCCAGGCGCTCCTTCAGGGCCTCGACGACGGTGTCGGCCATCGCCTCGGGGACGATGACACGGCGGATGGCGGTGCACTTCTGGCCCGCCTTGACGGTCATCTCGGTGACGACCTGCTTGATGTACAGGTCGAACTCGGGGTCCTCGGCGGTGACGTCCGGGCCCAGGATGGAGCAGTTGAGGGAGTCGGCCTCGACGTTCAGCTGCGTGCCGCCGCTGACCACGTTCGGGTGGTTGCGCAGGATGGCGCCGGTGGCGGCCGAGCCGGTGAAGCCGACGATGTCCTGCGGGCCCAGGCCGTCGAGCAGCCCCCGGTGCCCGGCGACGAGCAGCTGGAGCGAGCCCTCGGGGAGGATCCCCGACTCGACGGCCCTGCGGACCACGGCCTCGGTCAGGTAGGCGGTCTGGGCGGCGGGCTTGACGATGCTGGGCAGCCCGGCCAGGAACGCCGGGGCGAGCTTCTCGAGCATGCCCCACACGGGGAAGTTGAACGCGTTGATCTGCACCGCGACGCCGGGCCGGGAGGTGTAGACGTGCTGTCCCGCGAAGGTGCCCTCGCGGCTCAGCCGCTCCAGGGGGCCGTCGAGGATGACCGTGGAGTTGGGCAGCTCGCGGCGGCCCTTGCTGGAGAAGCTGAAGAGGGTGCCGAAGCCGCCGTCGATGTCCACGGCGCTGTCGCGCTTGGTGGCGCCGGTCCGGTGGGAGAGCGCGTAGAACTCGTCCTTGTACTGCATCAGGTGCTGGGCGAGGGCCTTGAGCAGGTTCGCGCGCTGGTGGAAGGTGAGGGCGCGCAGCGCCGGGCCGCCGACGGTGCGGGCGTAGTCGACCATGGCGGAGACGTCGGGGCCGTTCTGCGACATGCGGGCGACGGTCTCACCGGTGTTCGCGTCGGCGAGGGGCTCGCCCCCGTCGGCGGGGGTGAACCACGATCCCAGCGCGTAGCTCTGCAGTACTTCGGACACCTGACGGTCCTCTCCTCGGGCTGAGTGTCTTCCGGCACAGTATTACAGACCGATCGTTCAGTAAATAGTGCCGGGCCGGTCGCGTCCGCCACCACCTGCGTTTTCCCACCATGTGGACGTGCGGACAGGTGGTTCTGTCGACATCTCGAAAATGGCGTGTAATGAACGGCCCGCCGCCGACAGAAGAGGGGTGAAGGCACACCGAGAGGAGAGGGATGAGCGGCGATGACACGGAGGAGGGAGCGGGTGGACTGTTCACCCGCTTCTTCGCCGGCCACTACGACGACGTCCGGCGCTACGCCCTGCGGAGGCTGGGCCCGGACGCGGCCGACGACGTCGCGGCGGAGACCTTCTCCGTCGCCTGGCGCCGGTTCGACCGGATGCCCCGGGACGAGCCGCTGCCGTGGCTGTACGGGGTGGCCCGCAACATCGTGCGGGCCCGGTTCCGGGAGCTGAGGCGACAAGGAGAGATGTCGACCCCCTTCCCCGAGGGCGACCACCGGGAGCCGGGCGCGCCGGACCCGACCGGGGCGGTGGCCGAACGCGACAGCGCGCTGCGGGCGCTGGGGCGGCTCGGCGAGACCGACCGGGAGCTGATCATGCTCCTGGCCTGGGAGGGACTGGAGGTGCGCGACGCCGCCAGAGTGCTGGGCTGCACCACCGCCACGGCCCGTGTGCGGCTGTACCGGGCGCGGCGGCGGATCGAGCGCTTCCTGGACCATCCGCCCCCCGACGGGGCGCGCCGCCCCGTGGCCGCCCCCCGGACCCCCGCCCGCACCGCCCTGAAGGAGAACCCATGAAGGACACCGCGTTCAACGACGACGTCGCCGCCGTCCGGCGCCTGTTCGCCGGGCACGACCCGGCCGCCGGGTATCCGGAGGACGCGGCCGCGCGCGAGCTGTCCCGGATCGAGGTCATCGCCGCCGGGCACCGGCCGGGGGGCACCTCCCCGGCGCGGTCCCGCCGCCTCCTGCGCCCGGCGCTCATCGGGGTGGCCGCCGCGCTGACGGCCGTCGCGGTCGTCGTCCCGGTGTCGCTCCAGAGCGGGCGGCCCGCGCACGCGGAGCCGCCGCCCGCCCCGCTGGACGTGCCCGCCTCCGAACGCACCGGGGGGCGGGAGTACCTGCTCGACCTGGCCCGCGCCGCCGCGGCGGCGGAGCCGCCCGCACGCGACGGGGACGTGGCGTACGTGCGGACCTCGGAGTGGACGTTCACGTACTCGCAGGACGTCGACAGCGGACGGGCCGGCTGGGGGATCCTGCCGGAGGAGCGCAGCGTGTGGCGGGCCCCCGACGAGTCCGGGGTGGAGCTGTCCGTGCCCCGCGAGCCGGAGCACGTCGGCGGCGACGAGGGCCCGCTGGGCTTCCTGTTCGGCGACGGCACCGAGCGCTTCGAATGGGGGGACGGCGAGGGCGGAGACGGGATGTTCTTCACCTGGGAGCCGGACACGCTGTCCACCGACCCGAAGGAATTGGAGGAGCAGCTGGTCGACGGGGCCGGGTTCGACGCCGACACGCCGGAGGCGACCCTGTTCTACGCGCTCCAGAGCCTGTACACCGAGGCCCCCGTCGACCCGCGGGTCCAGTCGGCCGTGCTGCGGGTGCTGGCCGGGCACGAGGGGGTGCTCTACGCGGGCCCGTCCGAGGACCGGTACGGGCGCGAGGGCGAGCTCTTCCTGGTGGAGGAGGAGGGCGAGGAGACCCTGGAGCGCCGGATCATGTTCGACGCCGACACCGGGATGCCGCTCTACTTCGAGGTCGTCGCGGTGGAGTCGGAGTACGAGCAGCCCGAGGGGGTGGAGCTGCCCCTGGTCAACCACTACTCGGTGATCGTGGAGACGGCCTGGGTCGCGGAGGTCGAGGACCGGCCCTGAGTCGCCCGGCCGGGTCCGTCCACAGCCTGTGGACAGCGCCAAGGGCTCCCCGCCGTGGCGGGGAGCCCTTGGCGCTCGGCGCCGTGACCGTCCCCGGCTTGCGGGTCCCGGGGCGGGTCGTCCGGCGGGGCCCGTCCACAGCCTGTGGACGGGCCCGAGGGCTCCCCCGCCGTGGTGGGGAGCCCTTGGCGCTCGGCGCCGTGACCGTCCCCGGCTTGCGGGTCCCGGGCCGGGTCGTCCGGCGGGGTCCGTCCACAGCCTGTGGACGGGCCCGGGGACTCCCCTGCCGCGGCGGGGCCCTCGTGCTGCTCGGCGTCGTGTCCGCTCCCGGTCCGCGGGACCCGGGGCCGGGCCGCCCGGCCGGAACCGGGCGCACCGCCGGGTCCGCGGGACCCGGGCCGGGCGGGTTCATCGGGGGTGAGGTCCACGACGTGTCCGCCGGGTCCGCGGGACCCGGGCCGGGCCGCGGGTCAGTGCTGGGCGAGCGGGACGACCTCGGCGCCCGGGAGGGCGGCCACGAGCTTGCCCGGCACCCACAGCTTGGACCGGCGCAGCCCGCTGCCCACCACCACGTACGGGGTGGCCGCCACGGCCTCGTCCACCAGGATCGGCCACTCCTGCGGCAGCCCGAACGGGGTGATCCCGCCGTACTCCATCCCGGTCAGCCCTGTGGCCTCCGCCATCGGCGCGAACGACGCCTTGCGCGCGCCCAGGTGGCGGCGGACCACGCCGTTGACGTCGGCCCGGTCGGTGGCCAGCACCATGCACGCCGCGTAGGTGGTCTCGCCGCCGCGCTTGGCCGCCACCACCACGCAGTTCGCGCTGGTCTCCAGTGTCATCCCGTAGTGGGTGCAGAAGGCCGCGGTGTCCGCCAGGTTCGGGTCGATCGGCGCGACCCGCACCTCGGCGCGGCCCCGGACGGCCTCCCGGACGGGGGCGGCCATCAGGTGCTCCTGCTCGCCGGCGTCCACCCAGTTCAACGACACGGACATGGGCATGCTCCTCGTTTCGTGTTCCGGACGGCCCCAGCCTAGGGACCTACGACGCGGAATGCCGCCGCAGGATCTCCAGGGCGAGTCCGGCCAGGTCGTCGGACCGGTACCCGGGCCACCCGTGCACCGCCGACACGTACCCCGCCGGGATCCCCGACAGGCCCCACCGGGCCCCGGCCAGCGCACCGGCGATCGCCGCGACGGTGTCGGTGTCGTTGCCCGCCCGCACCGCCGCGTGCACGGCCGCCACGTACCCCTCCGGGTTGCGGGTGAGGGCCGACCACGCCGCCTGGAGCGCGCTCACCACGAACCCGTTGTTCGCGAACGTGTGCGGCGCCGCCGACTCCGCCTCGTCCAGCCAGGACTTCCAGCGGCCGCGCGCGTCCTCCGGCAGCAGTTCCACCCCGTCGCGGACGCCGTCCAGGGTGCCCTCCAGCACGGCCCGGCGGATCCCCTCGCACCACAGCACGCAGGCCTGCGAGGCCAGCGGGTCCCCGTGGGTCAGGAGGCTGTAGGCGTCGGCGGCCCGGGCCAGCCCCTCCGGGTCGCGCAGGTAGGCCAGGGCCAGCGGCCCGGTGCGCATCAGCGACCCGTTGCCCGCGCTCGCCACCCCCTCCTCGAACATGGACGCGGCGTACGCCGCCATCACCTCGGCGACCTCGGGGCGGCGGAAGGCGCCCCCGGCGCCGTCCATCACCCGGCGGGTCTGGTTGCCGATGTCGGTGGCCCCGCCGTTCGCCCACTCCAGGAAGGCGTCGGCGGTCGCGCGCAGCGCCCCGGCGGACAGCGGGTCGTCGTGGTCGCGCAGCGCACGGGCGATGCACACCGTCATCTGGGTGTCGTCGGAGTACTCCCCGGGCGCGTAGGGGCCCAGGCCGCCGCCGATCATCTCCGGCACCCGGCGCTCGGACAGCGTGGGGCCGAACTCGTAGGGCACGCCCAGCGCGTCGCCGCAGGCGGCGCCCAGCAGGACGCCCAGGGCGCGGTCCTCGATGCTTCCGGTGGGCGGGGTCTGCACGGTCGCCTCGCAACGGTTCGGGGGAAGGGCGGACAGCGCCGACATTACCGTTCCGGCCTTCGCCGGGGGGTCGGGTGAGCGAACCGGTACGGGGTGAAATCAGAGCCGAATTCCGGAATTCCGGCCCGTACAATTCCGATTCATGGAGACCCCCACCCCCGATCCCCACTCCGGCGCGGTCCTGGACGGACGCTACGTCCTCGGGGAGCGCCTTCGCAGTGATGCCTCGGGGAGCGCCTACGCGGCCCACGACCGCGCCACCGGGACGACCGTCGTCGTCACCGTCCTGCACCCGTGGCTGGTCGGCGACGCGCCGGCCGTGCACGCCTTCCGCGGCAGGGCGCAGCACCTGGAGGCCGTCTCCCACCCGGGCCTGGCCCGGTTCCTCGACCACGGCCGCGACGGGGACCGCGTCTACGCCGTCAACGAGTACCTCCGCGGCGAACCCCTCGCCGAGGTCCTGGACGGCGCCTTCCCCGTCCACGAGCCGCACCGGGCGCTCACCGTCATCGCCTCCGTCCTGGAGGCGCTCGACGCCGCCCACGCCCAGGGGATCGTGCACGGCGCCCTGACCCCCGACCGGGTCGTCGTCGGCGACGACGGGAGGGCGGGCATCACCGGCTTCCCGCTCCTCTTCGACGCCGCCGAGGACGAGGCCCCCGACACCCGGACCGACGTGCGCGCGGTGGGCCTGCTCCTGCACGCGCTCATCACCGGCGAGCCGGCCGACCCCGGCGAGGCGCGCCCGCTGCGCCCCTCGGCGCTGGTGGACTCCCTGCCGCCGGACCTGGACATGCTGGTCGCCAACGCGACCGACCCCAACCCGCGTTACCGGCCCCGCGACGCGGGCCAGTACCTCACCCTGGTCGAGCAGGTGATGCGGTCGCTGTCCCGGCCGTTGGAGGAGGGCGGCGCCGACACCACCCGTCCCATCCCGATCGCCGCCGCCGAACTCCCCGCACCCCGCCGCAGGCCGCTGCGGCGCCGCGTCCCCGTGCTGGCGGCCGCCGTGCTGCTGGTCGCCGCCCTGTTCGCGACCGGGTGGGCGCTGTTCCCCCGCGAGCCCGAGGCCACCCTCCCCGACCTGGCGGGGGTCGCCGCGGAGGAGGCGGAGGCGCGGCTGGAATCGCTCGGCCTGGGGCTGGTGGTCCGCTTCCGTGACACCTACCACGACACCGTCGAGCCGGGCGGGGTGGCGGGCAGCGAGCCGGGTCCGGGCGCCGTCCTGGCCGAGGGCGACGCGGTCATGCTGGCGCTGTCCGTCGGACCCCGCCACGCGGACGTCCCGGACGTGGTCGGCGACACCGAGAACGAGGCCCGTGACCTGCTGCGCGAGGCGGGGTTCACCCGCATCGACGTCGTCCAGGAGCACTCGGCCGAGCAGCTGCCGGGGACCGTCCTGGCCACCGAGCCCGCCGCGGGCCGGGAGGGCGACCGCGAGGACCCGGTGGTCATCCGGGTCAGCGAGGGCGTCATCGTCCCCTCGCTGGACGGGATGACACAGGAGGAGGCCGTGGACGCCCTCACCCGGGTCGGCCTGACAGCGGTGGTCGTGGAGCAGCACCACGAGACCGTCGAACCGGGCGGGGTCAGCGCCCAGAACCCCGAGCCGGGGTCGATCCTGCCCGAGGAGGGCGAGGTCTCGGTGACCGTCTCGACCGGCCCGGAGCCCGAGGAGGAGCCCTCGGAGTCCCCGTCGGAGACCCCCTCGGAGGAGTCCGGCGGCGACCGCGACGAGGAGTCCGAGGACGGGGACGGCGACGGGCACAACGACGGGCACGGCGGAGGCCAGGGCGGAGGCTGGGACGACCACTCCTGCTCCGCGCCCGCCTGGAGCCCCGGCACCACCTACGAGGAGGGGGAGCGGGTCAGCCACAACGGCCGCGAGTACGAGTCCCGCTGGTGGAACCAGGACAACGAGCCCGACTCCGGCACGCTCTGGGGCCCCTGGTCCGACCGCGGCCGCTGCTGAGCCCGCCGCCGGGCCCGCGCCGCGCCCGAGGCGGGCGCGGCGCGGGCCCGGGGCGGACGCCGCGCGGCGCGGTCAGCGGAAGTCGTCGGCGCGGTCGCGCGCCCACTGGGAGAAGGGCAGCGCCGGGCGGCCGAGCACCTTCTCGACGTCCCCCGACACCTCCTCGGGGCGCTCGGCCAGCGAGGCCCAGTACTCCAGCGCCGCCTCCGCGTACCCGGTGTCCCCGAACAGGGCGGTGAGCTCCGCCGCCGCCTCCTCCCGGGGCTGCTCCTCCCACCGCGCCGCCACGCCGACGGCCTCGCCGAGCAGCCGCACCTGGTCCCGCTGGGACACCGCCTCCGGGCCGGTCGTCAGGTAGGCCCTGCCCGCGTGCCCCTCGTCGACCAGGGCCCGCACCGCCATTTCGGCGACGTCGCGCTCGTGCACCAGGGACCGCCGCGCGTCCCCGTACGGGGCCCGCACCGTGCCGGTGCGGACCCGCCCGGACCACTGGAGCGCGTTGGCGGACAGCCCGGTCACCCGCAGGAAGACCCACTCCGCCCCGGAGTCCCGGACCGCGTCCTCCACCGCGCCCCACGACCCCCGCTCGCCGGGGTCCCCGCCACCGGCCTGCGCCGCCGAAAGGTAGACGACGCGGTCCGCGTGCCGGGCCAGCGCCGCCGCCACCGGCCCCACCCCCTCCGCCGTCATGAGCGGCCACACCAGGTAGGCGGCCCGGACGCCCTCCGCCGCCCGGGCCACCGCCTCCGGGTCGGTGACGTCGCCGGTCACGGCCTCCACCCCGGCCGGCAGGCCGTGGTCCTCCCGGCGGACCAGGGCACGCACGGGCACGCCCTCGGCGAGCAGGCCGGCCACCACGTGCCGGCCGGTGTTGCCCGTCGCCCCGGTCACCAGTACGGGTCGCTCCATGGTCGTTCCCCTCGGTTCCGCGGCCGGATCGCCCGGCCGTCGGAGGACAGCCTGGTTCCTCAACAAATGTTGAGGTCAAGGCCCGCGGTCCCCGAAAGGGCCCTATGGCGCCCCTCTACACCGGTTCGCGCCCGAATGTATGTCACATGTACATGTGAAACGGATCACCGTAGCTCTACCTTCGGGTTGGCACCCCATCCCCCAGCGCGGGCGATCGTGACGAGGCGGTGCCGACTGGAGGAAGAGAAATGCGCAAGACCCCCCTGACCGCCGCCTCCTGCGCGGTCGTCCTCGCCCTCACCGCCTGCGGCAGCCCCGGCGAGGCCGCGGGAGGGGGCGGGGACGGGCCCGTCAGGATCGGCATCGTCTACTCGGCCACCGGCCCGCTGGCCACCTACGGCGAGCAGTACAGGCAGGGCCTGGAGGCCGGACTCGACTACGCCACCGGCGGCACCATGGAGATCGACGGCCGCGCCGTCGAGGTCGAGTACATGGACGACGGCGGCGACCCCACCGCCGCGGTCTCCGCCGCCCGCGAGCTCATCGGCACCGGCCACGACATCATCGCCGGGTCCACCGCCTCGGGCATCGCCGTCCAGGTCGCCCCGCTGGCCGAACAGGACGACATCCTCTTCATCTCCGGCCCGGCCGCCACCGACGCCGTCACCGGCATCAACGCCAACACCTTCCGCTCCGGCCGCCAGACCTACCAGGACATCCTCGCCGCGGGCAGCTTCATGGACGACGCCGAGGGCTCCAAGGTCGTCGTGTTCGCCCAGCAGGGCACCTTCGGCCAGGCCAACGTCGACGCCGTCACCGCCGTCCTGGGCGGGGAGGGCGCCGAGGTCGACAGCATCCTGGCCCCGGCGGACACCACCGACCTCACCCCCTTCGCCGAGCAGGTCGGCAAGGCCGACGCCGACCTGGTGTTCGTCGCCTGGGCCGGGGAGACCGCCGCCGCCATGTGGCAGGCCCTGGACCAGCAGGGCGTCCTCGCCGACACCGAGGTCGTCACCGGCCTGGACATCAGGGCGTCCTACCCGGTCTTCGGCGAGGCCGGCGGCGACATCTCGTTCCTGTCCCACTACTTCGACGGCGCCTCCGACACCGAGGCCGCCCTGGCCATGCGCGAACGCGTCGAGGAGGCGGGCGGCACCGTCGACCTGTTCACCCCCGACGGCTTCACCGCCGCCCAGATGATCGTCCACGCCGCCACCGAGGGCGATACCACCGCCGACCGCGTCGCCGCCCTGGAGGGCTGGACCTTCGACGGCGTCAAGGGCGAGCTGACCATCCGCGCCGAGGACCACGCCCTGCTCCAGCCCATGTACCAGGTCGAGCTGGTCGGGTCCGGCGACTCCGCCGAGCCCGAGCTGGTCGCGGAGATCCCCGCCGCCGACGTCGAGCCCGTCGTCGCGGAGGGGTGATGGCCACCGACACCCCCGCGGGCGCGGCCACCGCCGCCGCGCCCGGCGCGGCCGCGGCCACCTCCCTGGCCCTGGACCACCTGAGCTGGTCGGTCGGCGGCGCCGTCATCGTCGACGACATCACCATGCACGTCGCCGAGGGCGAGTTCGTCGCCCTCATCGGACCCAACGGCGCCGGCAAGACCTCCCTGTTCAACCTCGTGTCCGGCCTCACCAGGCCCACCGCGGGCACGGTCTCCCTGGGCGGCGCCGACATCACCCGGTACGCCCCGTACAAGCGGGCCCGCCTGGGCATGGGCCGTACCTTCCAGACCTCCAGCGTCTTCGCCGACCTCACCGTCGGCGCCAACGTCGGCCTGGCCGTCCAGGCCCGCACCGGCGACTCCCGCAGGTTCTGGAAGCGCGCCGGGGACGGCGGCCCCGAGGCGGCCGCCGCCCTGGACCTGGTCCGCCTCTCCCACCGCGCCGCCGCGCCGGCCGGAGACCTCTCCCACGGCGACAAGCGCAAGCTCGAACTCGCCCTGCTGCTGGCCCGACGCCCCCGGCTCATCCTCCTGGACGAGCCCATGGCCGGGGTCAGCGCCGGGGAGGTCGGCGAACTCACCACCGTCATCCGGGACGTGCACCGCGAACAGGGATGCACGGTCCTCATGGTCGAACACCACATGGAGGTGCTCCTCGACATGGCCGACCGGCTGGCCGTGATGCACCACGGCGCACTGCTCGCCTTCACCGACCCCGACTCCGCCATGGCCGACCCCGACGTCCAGGCCGCCTACCTCGGGGACGGGGCGTGACCGCCGCCGGACCGCTGCTGGAGGCGGTCGACCTCAACGTGTGGATCGAGGGCTCCCACATCCTCCAGGGCGTCTCCTTCGCCATGCCCGAGCGCGGCGTCACCTCCCTGCTCGGCCGCAACGGCGTCGGCAAGACCACCACCGTCAAGGCCGTCCTGGGCCTGGTGCCCCGCACCGGCCGGGTGGTCTTCGACGGCGCCGACACCACCGCCGAGCCCACCCACGCCATCGTCTCCCGGGGCATCGGCTACGTCCCCGAGGAACGCGGGATCTTCGCCGCCCTCACCGTCGCCGAGAACCTACGCATCGCCGAGCGACGCCCCGGCCCTCACCGCTACGGCCTCGTCCACGAACTGTTCCCCGAGCTCGCCGCGCGCAGGGACCAGCCCGCGGGCACCCTCTCCGGCGGCCAGCAGCAGATGCTCGCCATCGGCCGCGCCCTGCTCAACGACAACCGCCTCCTCATCGTCGACGAGCCCACCAAGGGCCTGGCCCCCCGGATCGTCCGCGAGGTCGCCGACGCGGTGGCCCGCGCCGCCGAGGAGGTGCCGGTGCTGCTGGTCGAACAGAACCTGTCCCTGGTCCGCCGGGTCGGGGGCGACGCCGTCGTCCTGGACGCCGGCCGGGTCGTCCACACCGGCCCCGTCCCGGACCTCCTGGACGACGCCGACCGCGTCCGCGAACTCCTGGGCGTGTCCCGCGCGGCGGCCGCCCCCGCCGCCGCGCCCGCCACGGGCACGGCCGCCGACACCGAAGGGAGGCCGACCGCGTGAGCACCGTGGTCCTCCTCATCGTCACCGGGCTCGGCCTGGGCGCCCTCTACTTCCTCATCGCCTCCGGCCTGTCGCTGATCTTCGGCCTCATGGACGTGCTCAACTTCGCGCACGGGGCGTTCCTCGCCCTGGGCGCCTACGGCACGTGGTGGGCGGCGAACTTCCTGCCCGGGGCCGGCCCCGACGGGCCCGGGTTCCTGCTGGCCCTGGTGTTCGGCGTCGCCGCCGGAACCCTGGCCGCCACCCTCGTCGAACTGTGCGTCATCCGCCCGCTCTACGGCAGGCACCGCGAGCAGATCCTCGCCACGGTCGGCCTCAGCCTGGCCACCCCGGCGCTCCTCCAGGCCGTCTGGGGCGCCGACCCGCTGACCTTCCCCAAGCCGGACCTGGTCCGGGGCACCGTCGAGGTGCTGGGCGCCAGCATCCCCAGGGACCGGCTGCTGCTCATCCTCGCCGCGGCCGCCCTGTTCACCGCCCTGTGGCTGTTCAACTCCCGCACCCGCTACGGGCTCATCGTCCGCGCCGGGGTCCAGGACCGGGCCATGGTCACCGCCCTGGGCATCGACGTGCGCAGGTCGTTCACCCTGGTGTTCGCCATCGGCGGCGCCGCGGCCGCGCTGGCCGGGGCGCTGGGCGGCCTCTACTACGGCGTGGTCACCCCCACCCAGGGGATGTCGCTGCTGATCTTCGCGTTCATCGTCGTGGTCATCGGCGGCACCACCTCACTGACCGGCTGCGCGATCGCCTCCGTGACCGTCGCCCTGGTCCAGCAGTTCGCCAACTACTACACCGTCGCCGGACTCGGCGACATCGCCGTGGTCATCGTCCTCGCCCTGGTGCTGCTCACCCGGCAGGGCGGACTGGCCGCCAAGAAGTCCGCGGAGAGGGTGGCATGATCACCGAGACCGAACCCCGGGCGGCCGCCCGGGCCGACGACACCGCGGCCCCGGCCGCGAGCGGGCGGCGCCGACTCCCCCGCTGGGCCGGCCCGGCCGCCGTGCTGGTGGTCCTGGCCACCCTGCCCTTCTCCACCCTGACGGTCCCCGGCCTGTTCGAGGGCGCCCTCAACAGCCCGGCCACCCTGCACCTGCTCGCGTTCTGCCTCGTGTTCGGCGGCCTGGCCACCAGCTACGACCTGCTGTACGGGAGGGTGGGGCTGCTGTCCTTCGGGCACGCCCTGTACTTCGCCTGCGGCGCCTACACGGCCGCCCTCCTGATGCGGATCCTGGAGCTGCCCCTGCTGTGGGCGGCGCTGGTCTCCGTCCTGGCCGGAACCCTGCTGTCCCTGCTGCTGGGAGCGGTGGCACTGCGGGTCAACGGCATCGCGATGGCCATGGTCACCCTGGCGTTCGCCCAGGCCGGGTCCATCCTGGTGGCCCGCGACCCGGGCCGGGTGACCGGCGGCGAGGAGGGCCTGTCGCTCAACACCGCCGTGGTCCCCGACGCGTTCGTGGGCGTCATGAACACCGCCAACCTGTACTGGGCGGCGCTCGCCTACGCCGCGCTCGCGACCGTCGTGGTGTGGTGGCTGTCGGCCTCCCCGGTGGGCCGGGTCTGGCAGGGCATCCGCGCCAACGAGCAGCGCGTCGCGGTGCTGGGCGTCGACCCCTACCCGTACAAGCTGGCGGCGTTCACCGTCGGCGGCGGCCTGGCCTCCCTGGGCGGCGTGGTCTACCTGCTGGTCACCGGCGGGGTCACGCCCACCATCACCACCGCCGAGTTCACGCTCACCCTGCTGGTGATGGTGGCCCTGGGCGGGGCGGGCAGCCGCTGGGGCGCGGTACTGGGCGCCGGGCTGTACACCTACGCCGAGCACCGGCTGCGCCAGGCGGGCGGGGAGGCCTTCTCGGCCCTGCCCGACTGGATCGCCGCCCCGCTGTCCCAGCCCCTGTTCATCCTCGGAACGCTCTTCGTCCTGATGGTCTTCTTCTTCCCCGGCGGCCTGACCGCGCTGCCCGGGCGGGTCCGGTCCGCGCTGCGCGCCCGCCGGACCGCACACGAATGAGAGGGAAAACCGCATGAGCGACACCACCCCGGTCGGCGGGGACGAGTACACCGTCCCCGTCCCCGGGGGCGACCTGGCCGTCACCCGGTGGGGTGACGGCCCCGGCGTCCCCGTCCTGGCCGTCCACGGCATCACCGCCAACGGCCACTCCTTCGCCCGCACCGCGGCCGAGCTGGCCGCCCGCGGCGGCCCCCCGCTGCACGCGCCCGACCTGCGCGGGCGCGGGGCCAGCGGCACCCTGCCCGGCCCGCACGGCCTGGCCGCCCACACGGACGACCTCGTCGCCGTCCTGGACCACCTGGGCGTGGAGCGGACCGTCTGGGTCGGCCACTCCATGGGCGCGTTCGTGGCCTGCCTGGCCGCCGTGCGCCACCCCGACCGGGTGGCCGGGCTGCTGCTCGTCGACGGCGGCCACGGGCTCCCCGTCCCCGCCGGGACCGACATCGACGCCGTCCTGGGCCCGGCCATGGCCCGGCTGCGCATGACCTTCGGCTCCCCCGACGACTACCGGGCGTTCTGGCAGAGGCACCCGGCTTTCGCCGGCCGGTGGAACCCCTGGGCCGATGACTACGTCCTGCGCGACCTCACCGGGACCGCCCCCGACCTGCGCTCCACCTGCGACGAGGCGGCCGTGCGGGTCGACGGCGGGCAGGTCCTGTCCGACACGGAGGCCCTCGGCGCGATCCACCGGCTCACCGTCCCCGCCCGCCTGCTGTGGACGGCGCGCGGGCTCATGGACGAAACGCCCGGGCTGTACACGCCCGAGCGCCTCGCCGGCCTGCCCGACACTCTGGCCACCGTCGAACTCCCCGACGACAACCACTACACGCCGCTGTTCTCCTCAACCGCCCGGCTGCTCGCCGAGCAGGTCCACACCCTTGTCCAGGAGACCGTGCAGGTGCAGGGCCAGCTGTAGCTCCAGCGCGCGGTCGGGGTGCTGCCAGTCCTCCCCGAGGAGCTGGCCGATCCGCTCCAGGCGCTGCGACACCGTGTTCACGTGGATGTGCAGCGCCGTGCGGGCCCTGGACAGGTTGCCCCCGGCCGCGAAATACGCCTTCAGCGTCTCCACCAGCACGGTCCCGCGCCGCTCGTCGTACTCCAGCAGCGGACCCAGCGCGGACCGCACGAACCCCGGCACGTCCCGGTCCCGGCCCAGCAGCAGCCCCGAGAACCCCAGGTCCTCGGCGGTCGCCAGGTCGCCCTCCCGGCCCAGCGCCCGCAGCGTCTGCACGCACCGCGCCGCCTCGGCGAACGCCGGCCGGAACCGCTCCGGGCCGTCCGTCGGCCCGGCCAGCCCCACCGTCACCGGGGCACCCCCGGCCGCCAGGGCCAGCTCCTCGGCCGCACGCCGCCCCGCGGCCCTGGGGTCGGTCCCCGGCAACGCCAGCACCAGCTGCCCCGCCCGGCTCCCGGCCAGCCCGCCGGTGGTCTCGGCCACGTGCGTGGCCGCCGACCGCAGCCGCCCCGGGTCGGCGCCCGGGGCCTCGGCCACCACCAGCACGTGCGGCGCGTCCAGGTCCGCGTGCAGCAGGGCCGCGCGCTCCCGCAGCGAACCCGGGTCGCGCGCCGGGGTCTCCAGCAGCTCGTTGAGCAGGTCGCCGCGCACCCGGTGCTCGGTCTCGCTCACCGAACGGCGGATCAGCAGCAGCAGGGCCGTCACCATCGCCGCCCGCTCCAGCACCCGCTGGTCGGTCTCGTCCAGCTCCACCCCGCGCAGCACCAGCGTGCCCAGCGGTTCGCTGCCCGCCGCGGCCGACGCCACCCAGGCGTTCCCGGCGCGCACCGCGCGGCCGCTCGCCAGCGCCGCCCTCACCGCCTCCTCCACGGCCCCGTCCGGCTCCGGCTGGTGCGGGCGCTCGGTCACCGACCCCTGCGGGGTCGCCGTCACCGTCACGTCCGTGGTCACGTCCCGGACCGTCACCGACCCGCCCAGCACCTCGGCGATCGCCGCCGCCACCTCCCGCACCCCGCCGCCGCGCAGCACCAGGTCGGTGAGGCGGTCGTGGGCGGCCGCCGACCGCTCCACCGACGCCGTGTGCCGCTGCAACCGCTCGTTGACGGTGTGCAGCTCGTCCAGCGCCCGCCGGGTGTCGTCGATGAGGTTGGCGCTGTCGATCGCGATCGCCGCGTGCGTGGCCAGCGACGACAGCAGCGCCACCTCCGAGTGCGCGAACGGCCGCTCCCGCCGGTTCGCCGCGAACAGGACCCCTACATCCCGGCCGTTCATCTTCAACGGGACGCCCAGGATGGCCACCAGGCCCTCCTCGCGCACCGCGTGGTCGATGTTCTCCGCGTGGGCGAACCGCGGGTCGGCGAAGTAGTTCGCCGTCACGTACGGCAGCGCCGTCTTGGCCACCAGGCCGCCCAGCCCCTTGCCCGCGCCCAGCCGCAGCTGCTGGAACGACGCCGACACCGACCCCGACGTCACCCGCATCACGGTGCCGCCCGCCTCCGGGTCGCTCAGCGTCAGGTACGCGATGTCGGTGCCCAGCAGGTTGCGCGCCCGCTCCACGATCGCCCGCAGCACCTGGTCGAGGCTGCGCATCCCCGCCAGGTCGTTGGCGGTCTCGAACAGGGCGCTCAGCTCCGACTCGCGGCGCTGCCGGTCCCGCATCACCGACCGCACGCGCAGCGCGGTCAGCTTGGCCGCCTCCAGGGCCGCCACCACCTCCGGGTCCGCGCCCTGGGCGCGGGCCCGCAGCACCGGGCGCTCGTACTCCACCGCCGGCGCGTCGCGCAGCAGCAGGTCCAGGAAGGGGGCCTGGCCGGCGACGCCCGCCGGATCGTCGCCGGGCCGGGAAGGGGTCGTGTTCAGCTCGCGCTCCATGCTCCGTCCACCGGCAGCGACGCCCCGTTGATGTACGACGCGTCGTCACCGCACAGGTAGGCGACCAGCTCGGCCACCTCCTCCGGTTCGATCAACCTCTTCAGCGGGGTCCGTGCCAGCAGCACCTCCGACACCACCCGCTCCTCGGGGATGCCGTGCGCCGCCGCCTGGTCCGCGATCTGCTTCTCCACCAGCGCCGTGCGCACGTATCCCGGGTTCACACAGTTGGAGGTCACCCCGTGTGGGGCCCCCTCCAGCGCCACCACCTTGGAGAACCCCTCCAGCCCGTGCTTGGCCGTCACGTACGCCGACTTGTAGGCCGAGGCGCGCAGCCCGTGCACCGAGGAGATGTTGACGATCCTTCCCCAGCCCCGCCCGTACATGTGCGGCAGGGCGCCGCGCACCAGCCGGAAGGGCGACTCGACCATGAGACGAAGGATGAACGAGAACCGCTCGGGAGGGAAGTCCTGCACCGGCGAGACCGTCTGCACGCCGGCGTTGTTCACGACGATGTCGCAGCCCCGGGCGGCCTCCTCGGCGGCGTCGAGGTCGGTCAGGTCCAGTACGACCGGCTCGCCCACACCCCGGTCGGCCAGGGCGCCGAGGGCGTCGGCGTCCACGTCGGCCAGACGCACGGAGGCGCCCGCGTCGGCCAGGCGCAGGGCGCAGGCCCGGCCGATGCCGCCGGCGGCACCCGAGACGAAGGCGGTCTTGCCGGTCAGGTCGACCCGGGCGGTGCGCTCCGCGGGCCGGGGGGAGGGGGTCCGGGGGGCGCGCCGCGCCGTATCCGCCGGGAACTCGTGCGTCGTCATGGCAGCAAGGTAGGCCCGAGCGCGCGGCCGGGGGATAGGAGGCGGGGACACACCACCGGACCCGGACATGTGGACATCGGCCATGCCGCCGGAGTCCCCTGTGGGGTTCGCACTGGACAGCGACATGTGATCGGGGTCTCTGCTACATGTCGCATGGATCACACGCGCGTTAGGGTCCGGTCAACGGTTCGGCCGAACCCCCCGCTCACGCCGTATCCCAGGAGGCAACCCCCCATGGACTCCGCCGCCCGCCGGGCGCGGGTGCCCCTCGCCCTCGCCGTGGCCACCGTCCTCGTCACGACCGCCGCACTGCTGGCCGCCCTGGCGCCCCGCGCGCACGCCGCCGCCCTCACCCCCGTCACCTCGTTCGGCACCAATCCCGGCAACCTCTCCCTGTACACGTACGTGCCCGACGGGCTGCCCGCCGACGCGCCCCTGGTGCTCCTCTTCCACGGCTGCGCCCAGGACGCGGCCGCCTACCACCGGCACTCCGGCTGGGCACAGGCCGCCGACACGGGCGGGTTCGCCCTCGCCTACGCCGAGCAGAAGACCGCCAACAACGCCAACCGCTGCTTCAACTGGTTCGAGCCCGGCGACGTCGCCCGCGACTCCGGGGAGGCCCGCTCGGTCCGGTCCATGGTGGAGCACACCGTGTCCGCCCACGGCCTGGACGCCGACCGCGTGTACGCCTCCGGCCTGTCCGCCGGCGGCGCCATGGTGAGCGAGGTGCTGTCGGCCTACCCCGACCTCTTCGCCGGGGGCTCCATCGTCGCCGGGATCCCCACCGGCTGCGCCTCGAGCATGATCGACGCCTTCACCTGCATGAACCCCGGCCGGAACTGGACGCCGCAGCAGTGGGGCGACAGGGTCCGCGCCAAGAACCCCGGGTGGACCGGTCCCTGGCCGCGCGTGGCCGTCTGGCACGGCACCTCCGACACCACCGTCGCCCCCGCCAACGGCACCGGCAGCGTGCGGCAGTGGACCGACGTCCACGGCATCTCCGGCTCCCCCACCGCCACCGAGTCGCTGCCGGGGTCCACCACCGCGTCCTACTACGGCGGGGCCGACGCCGCCTCGGCGCGGGTCGCGCACTACTCGGTCTCCGGGCTGGGGCACGGCACCCCCGTCGACCCGGCCTCGGGCTGCGGCACCGCGGGCGCGTACTTCCTCGCCTCGGTCTGCTCCACGGGGTACACCGCGGGGTTCTGGGGGCTGGCCGACGGCCCCGGCCCCGATCCCACCGACCCGCCCACGGAGGAGCCCACCGAGGGGCCCGGGTCCGGGGAGTGCGTGCGCGCCACCAACTACGACCACGTCCGGGCGGGCCGCGCCGTCCAACGGCTCGGCCTGGCCTACGCCGCCGGCTCCGACGACCCGCTCGGCCTGTGGAACGTGTTCGTGACGACCTCCCTCACCGAGACCTCGGCCGGGTACTGGGAGAACACCCCCGGCGCCTGCTGAGCCCCCGGGAAACGGGAGCGGGCGGGCCGGGGACCCCTCCCCGGCCCGCCCGCCGGTCCCGGGCCGGGCACGACCCCCGCGGCGCCCGGACCGCCCGTCGCCGCGTTCATCCCCGAACGGGCGCGGTGACGGAGACAGGCACCTCTCGGGCCTGTCAGTCCTGTGTGCCGGGGTCCGGCGCCCCGCGGGCACCCTCCCCGGCGAGCGCGGCGAGCCGCGCGGGCATCCGGGCGCGGCCGCCCAGCACGTTCCCGGTCAGCCGCCGCAGGGCCAGCCGGGTGGACTCGAACTCCTCCTCGGGGAGGTCGATGGCCTCCCCGACCGCCTCCGGGATCCCCTCGGCCAGCTCCCGCATCCGAGCGCCGGACGGGGTGAGCGCGACCAGCACCGAGCGCTCGTCGCGCGGATCCCGGCCGCGGTCCAGCAGCCCGCGCGCCTCCAGCCGCTTCAGCAGCGGGGTGAGCGTGCCGTAGTCCAGCTGGAGCGCCGAGCACACGTCCTTGACCGAGCACTCCCCCCGCTCCCACAGCAGCATCATCACGAGGTACTGGGGATAGGTGAGGTTCAAAGGCTCCAGGAGCGGCCGGTAGAGGTTGGTGACCGCACGCGAAGCGGCGTAGAGAGCGAAACACATCTGCTCATCGACGCGGGGGAGGGGGAAATCGTCCTCGGACGTTTCAGGTCGGTCGGGCATCGGCAACATGGTAGTAACCCCGTACCCGATGTCAAAGCACACAAATGTCTTGCACGCAAGGAAAAAAGGAACCCAATTCCCCAAGGATTCGGATTCCTTTCATGGTCCGGCATTTCCGCACGCCCGGGCCCGGACGCCGCCCCCGCCCGGGGAGGGGACGGCACCCGGACGCCGCCGTCACTGGCGCGGAACGTCGAACGGAAGCCTGCGCTTGACCACCTTTCCGGCGGCGTTGCGCGGCAGCTCCTCCAGGAACACCACGTCCCGGGGAACCGAGAACCGGCCCAGCACCCCGCGCACCCGCATCCGGATCTCGTTCGGGTCCAGTACCGCGCCTTCGTGCGGCACCACGAACGCCGCGAATCGCTGACCGAACTCCTCGTCCGGCACCCCCGCCACCACGACCTCGCGCACGCCCGGGAGGGCGACGATCGCCTCCTCCACCGGCCGAGGGAACACGTTCTCCCCACCGGAGACGATCATGTCGTCGTCCCGGCCGGCCACGTGCAGCAGCCCGTCCGCGTCGATGTACCCCCGGTCCCCGGTCTCCATGAGACCGTCGGCCACCCGCTTGCTCCTGCCGTTGGTGTACCCGTCGAACAGCATCGCGTTGCCGACGAAGATCGACCCCTCCCGCTCCGGCGGCAGCTCCGCCCCGTCGGCGTCCACCACCGCCAGCCGGGTCCCCAGCGGCGCCCGCCCCGCCGTCGTCGGCGAGGTGCGCATGTCCTGCGGCGTCGCGATCGTCGCCCACGACACCTCGGTGGACCCGTACAGGTTGTAGAGCACGTCCCCGAACTCGTCCATGAAGCCCGTGATCAGCTTGGGGCTCATCGCCGACCCGCTCACCGCCACGATCCGCAGCGACGACGTGTCGTAGGCGGCCCGCGTCGACCTGGGCAGGTCGAGGATCCTCTGCAGCATCACCGGCACCGCGAACAGCGCCGTGCACCGCTGCTCCTGGACCGTCCGCAGCACGTCCTCCGGCTCGAACACCCGCCGCATCACCAGGGTCGCCCGCATCGTCATCCCCAGCTGCACCCCCGCCAGCCCCCAGGCGTGGAAGGCGGGCGCCGACACCAGGATCCGGTCCGAGGACCGCAGCGGGATCCGCGACAGGATCGACGCGGCGTCCTGCGGGCCCCGCGGGGTGGGCCGCCGCGCACCCTTGGGCGTACCCGTCGTCCCCGACGTCAGCACGATCAGCCGCCCCGGGCTCCCGGGCGGCTCCTGGTCGTCGCCGTCCAGGGGGACGCTCCCCCACGCCAGGTCCGAGGCGCCGGAGTCGCTCCACGCCGTCAGCCGCGGGACCTGCGCCGGGATGAGCGCGCACAGCTCCGCGAACTCCTCGTCGGCCACCAGCACGGTGATCCCGTTGGCCTGCGCCACGTCCGCCAGCTGCGGTGCCGAAAGGCCCGTGTTCAGCAGCACCGTGTCCGCGCCCAGGCGGCCGCAGGCGATCATCGTCTGCACGAAACCGCTGTGATTGCGGCACAGCAGCCCCACCCGGCTCCGGGGGCCCGCGCCCGCCTCCCGCAACGAGCGGGCCAGCGCACGCCCGCGCAGGTTCATCACCGCGAAGGTGCTCTCGCCGCGCTCGTCGACGACCGCGGCGTGGTCGGGGGCGCGCTCCCCGGCGGCCGCGTATCCGCCCGCGATCGTCGCCCCCCAGGTTTTGAGGGCGCGCAGCTGTCGGGCGATCCTGTCCGGCCGGCCCGGCGAGAGGACGCCCGCGCGCACCAGGACCCGGGCCACCTCGAAGGTGTGTCGTACACGGGACGGACCATCGGTAGCCATGCTGTCTCCGGGGGGTACGGGGACGGGCGAAGCCTTCCGCGCCTCACCGGGCGGCCTTCGCCGCGTGGACCACCCGGAAATACTGCGACCGTAGGCGACGGGGCGGAGCGTTTCTCCGTACGCGGATGAGCGGTCACCCGCCGTTCCTTGTCACTTCGGGACACGGTCGCCCCGTCGACATGTCGACACCGCGTGTCGACATGCGGTGTCGACACGTCGCCTCACATGTCGATGGTGAGCTCCTCCCCGCTCGGCTCCGCCCTCTCCCCCTCCGGCTCCAGTGACACCCACAGCTGGTCCGGCGAGCCCATCCCTCCGGCCAGCCCCGCGTGGTGCCCGCCGTCCGAGGCCTCCAGCACACCGGCCGGACGCACCTCGCCGCCCGAGAACCACCACATCCGGTAGTCCATCCCCTCCGGCGCCCGCGGCAGCCCCTCCACCACCAGGACAGCGGCGTCCCGGTCGTACGAGGCGAACAGCGTCGCGCGGGCGTCCCCCAGCGGGGCCTCCATCATGTTCGTGTCGGACGCGGCCAGCAGCGCCTCCATCTCCGCGGCCCGGGCCTCCTGCGCGGCCAGCCGCTCGTTGGCCGACACCAGGGCCCCGGCCAGCACCGTGCAGAACAGGGCCAGCGCCGCGGCCAGCCCCCACGGGGCCCACCGCGCCGGGTTCCGGACCCGGGCGCGCCCGCCGGCCCGCCCGGTACGGCGCGGCGGCTCCTGCCGGGTCCGCTCCGCCTCGGCGCGCAGGGCCCGCCACACCCGCTCCCCGGGCCGGACCGCCTCGGCGCGCGCCAGCCTGGCCGTGGTCTCGCGGAACTCGGCGAGGTCCCGGCGGCAGTCCTCGCACTCCGCGAGGTGCCGCTCCGCCCGGCGGGCCTCCTCCGGCTCCAACGCGTGGACGGCGTACCCCGCCGTCAGCCCGTGCTCCCCGGTCCGTCTCACACCGTCACCCCCAGGCAGTCCCTCAACTTGATCAACCCGTCGCGGAGCCTGCCCTTGACGGTGGTCAGCGGTACCCGCAGCAGGTCGGCGGCCTGCCGCTGCGTGTACCCGGTGTAGTACGTGAGGCGGACCGCCTCACGCTGCCCCTCGGTCAGCCGCCGCAGGCAGCGGCGCACCTTCTCCTGTTCCAGGCGGTTCTCCACCTGCTCGGGCACCGCGTCGTGCGGGGTCGCCCCCGGCTCCAGCCGACCCGCCGCCGACAGCCTGTCCGACGCCGCCTGCTCCGACCGGACCCGGTCCACCGCCCTGCGGTGGGCGATGGTGCACACCCACGCCGCCACGCTCCCCAGCTCCGGATCGTGCCGCGAACCCGTCCGCCACACCTCCAGGAAGACCTCCTGGCACACCTCCTCCGCCTGCGCCGTGTCCACCAGCACCCGCCTGGCCACCCCGAAGACCGGCCCCGACAGCTCCCGGTACACCTCTTCGAACGCCTCCAGGTCGCCCAGGGCGACCCGGCCCAGCGGCTCCGCCAGAGGGTCGCCCCGCCATGTCCCCGCCCCCTCCGGAGCCGGGTGCGATCCCGCCCGTATCACCGGACCACCAGCCTTCCCTGTTCGTTCACCACGGGGTTCGGACCAGAGGGGCGCCGGGAGACCCCGGCCGCGGATCCGTGATCCTTCTGTTACCCGAAGACGTGTCGCCCTCCCGGGACCGGCTCCGAACGAGGGGCATGACCGACACACCGAGCAGCCTCCCCGCGGTCCCGGCCGCCGTCGCGGGACTCGTGTCCGCGGGCGCCGCCCTGGCCGCGGCCGAGGCCGTCGGAGCCCTCGTGTCCCGCCCCGCGGCGACACCGCTCCAGGCGGTCGGCGCCGGCGTCATCGACCTGGTGCCCCTCCCCCTCAAGCAGTTCGCCGTGGACACGTTCGGTACAGCGGACAAACCCGTCCTGCTCGGCGGCATCGCCGTCCTCCTGGCCTGCGCGGCCGTGCTCATCGGCATCGCCTCCGTCCGCAGGCGCGCCGCCGCGATCGCGGGGACGGCCCTGTTCACCGCCGCCGGCCTCACCGCCGCGCTCACCCGGCCCGACGCCGGACCGCTCGACGCCCTGCCCACCCTGGCGGGCGCCGCCGCCTTCGCCGCGGTCCTCGCCCTCCTCACCCGGACCCCCGCCCCGACCGGCGGGGACGGCCGGGGCGGCTTCGACCGGCGCAGGTTCGTCCTCCTGGCAGGAACCGCCGCGGCGGCCTCCGCCGCGGTCGCCGCCGGAGCCCGGCTGGTCCCCGCCGGCCGGGGCGGCCTCGCCCCCGCCGACGTCACCCTGCCCGTCCCCGGCGACCGCGCCGCGCCCCTGCCGGACGGCATCGACCTGGAGATCGACGGGCTCGCCCCGCACTTCACCCCCGCCGCCGACTTCTACCGCATCGACACGGCCCTGTCCGTGCCCCGCATCGACGCCACCGCCTGGTCACTGCGCATCCACGGCCTCGGGGTCCGCGACGAACTCGTGCTCACCTACGACGACCTGCTCGGCCACCCCGACCTCCGCGAACGCGACATCACCCTCGCCTGCGTGTCCAACCCCGTCGGCGGTGGGTACATCGGCAACGCCCGGTGGACCGGCGTCCCCCTCGCCTCCCTGCTGGCCCAGGCCGGGGTGCGCTCCCCCGCCGACGGAGGCCCCGCCGACCAGCTGGTCTCCCGATCCGAGGACGGGATGACCCTCGGCACCCCGGTCGCCGACGCCATGGACGGGCGCGACGCCATGCTCGCGGTCGGCATGAACGGCCGCCCCCTCCCCCGCGAGCACGGCTTCCCCGTCCGCATGGTCGTCCCCGGGCTCTACGGCTACGTGTCGGCCTGCAAGTGGATCGTCGACATCGAGCTGACCACGTTCGACTCCTTCGACGCCTACTGGGTCCCCCGCGGCTGGGCGGCCCGGGGACCGGTCAAGACGCAGTCCCGCATCGACACCCCCCGCGAGGGGGCGGACCTCCCGCCGGGCCCCACCACCGTGGCCGGGGTCGCCTGGGCCCAGCACACCGGCATCGACAGGGTCGAGGTCAGCATCGACGGCGGCCCCTGGACCGAGGCCGGCCTCGCGCCGGAGGGGACCGCCGACACCTGGCGCCAGTGGGTCCTGGAATGGGACGCCGAACCGGGCGGGCACCGCATCGCCGTCCGCGCCACCGACCGCGCCGGCCGGACCCAGACCCCCGACCAGGCGCCTCCCGCGCCGGACGGGGCCACCGGCCACCACACCGTCACCGTGACCGTGGCCTGAGACCCCGCCCCCGCACGGGGGCGGCCCCGGCCCGGACCGAGGGCCGGGAGGGAACCGAGAGAAGAGGAACCGGAGATGCCCACCACCTTCCACAGGGCCCGCCGCCTGCTCGCCGCCGGAGCCATCGCCGGTGTCGCCGTGTTCGGCGTCGCCGCATGCGAGAACACCGGAGAGGGCGGCCCGGTCGACACCGAGGAGACGTCCGAGGAGCCGATGGAGGACGGGACGGAGGAGTCCGGCGGGATGACGGACGACATGTCCGAGGATGACTCCATGTCCGAGGAGCCCATGGAGGACGACATGTCCGAAGAGGACCCCATGGACGGCGAGATGTCGGAGGAGCCCATGGACGACGAGGGCTGACGCCCCGCGCCCGGGCGACGGCCCCCGACCGCTCCCCGGAGCGGAACGGGGGCCGCCGGCCGCGTGCGTCAGCCGGTCACGGTGATCGGCGAGGACGGGTCATCGGCGTTCGTCACCAGGTAGGTCGCGGTGAAGCCCGACTCCGTGGCCTCCACCGGGCAGCCGAAGCCGCCCTCCACCACCACCGGGGCGGAGGTGTCGAAGGCCAGCGTCGAAGCGGGCGAGCCGTTCGTCCAGGTGCCCGACACCCCGACCGGGGCGTCGGGGCTCACCGTCGCGGTGCACGAGGCCAGGCCGCTGGTGGTCACCACGATCCCGCCCGCGGGGACGGTCATGGTGCCCACCGACGGGGAGCCGTTCTGCATGGACATCTCCCACACCGGGTCCGCCACCGTGACGGTCGCGTCCACGAACAGCACGTTCGTCGAGCAGTCCTCGAACGTGGGCGCGTTGATCGGCCCGGACACGGCGCCGTCCGGGTTGTGGTTGCCCGGGGCGGCGGGCACGAGGTTGTTCCCGCCACCGGGGTCGGTGGCCGAGACGTCGCAGGTGATCACGACGCTCCCGGCGGTGAAGGTGGCGCTGCCGGACAGGGACGCGGAGAACGCGGCCCCGGCCGGCTCGACCGTCGTCGGACCGGCCTGGGCGGCCAGCGCGGTGCCGCCGGGCAGCAGCAGGGCGGCGCCGGTCAGGGCGAGCAAGGAGTAGGTGCGGGATCTCGGTCGCGGAACCGACATGAACACTCCTAAGAGAGGACTTGTGCCAGGGATGCGCGCCATTCGGTAGCCGTGGTTTTCCGGACGGACCGGGGCGGGCGGCGCCCGCCCCGGTGGTCTCAGGCCCCGGACCGGTCCCGCCGGGCCCCGCGCCGCGGCGGCCGCGCCACGGGCCGCCAGGCGAAGGCCAGGCCGCCGCCGACCAGCGCCAGCAGCGTCCCCACCACCAGACCGCCCAGGTTGGACAGGACCAGCGCGCCCAGCCCGAGGAACCCCGCGAGGGAACCCGTGATGACGTGCTGGGCGGGGGTGAACCAGGTGACCAGCCCCAGGACGACGAGCATGCCCCCGAACAGCACCGAGGAGACGGTCCCGACGCCGGTGTGCACCATCAGTTCGACCGGCATGGCGACCAGCGAGGCCATGACCACCCCGGAGGCGATGATCAGGAGCCCTCCGGCGAACGGGCGGCGCCTGCGCCAGGCCGTCCACCGGCTCAGAAGCACTCGTCCTCCCCGAGGCTGATGCCCAGGTTCAGATCGGCGAGGCGGAACGTGCCCGCGGTCGCGGCCCGGGCGGTCTGCTCCAGGTCCTCGACCACGATGACGTCCGACTGCATGCCGAACAGGTCGTTGAACCCGGCGGCGCCCCGCGGGCCCTTGTCGAGGGTCCCGGCGTCCCGGCCGATCTCGATGTTCTCGAACTCGGCGTCGCCGCCCATCTGCGACATGTCGATGACCAGGTTCTCCGCGATCACCGGCGAGCCCTGGTCGCCGGCGGTCAACCGGAGCGAGATCGCGCCGACGATGGGGAACTCGGTGAGCACCGACTGGCACAGGCCGACGATCTCGGCCTCCCGGATCCCGGCGACCGCGACGGGGACGGCCTCCCTGCGGACGGTCTGGTCGAGCCAGCCGTACTGGACGAAGCCCTCGCCGTGCAGGCTGTCCGCGGAGATCTTGAACTCCTGCCCGGACACGGAGAACGAGGCGGCCAGGGCGCCCTGCGCCATGGCGACCAGCAGCCCGCCGACGGCGACGCCCGCGGGGACGCAGAACAGCGCGAAGCGCTTCCAGCTGGTGTGGCTCCGGGGGGAGTCGGCGCCGACCTCTTCGGGGGATGTGCGGTCCATGAACGTCCTTCCGGGTGCGCCCGCACAGGGCACGGATGCGAACACGTGCGACCGCGTCGCGCCCGCCGTTCCCCCGAACCACGGCACACGGTCACCGGCCGGATGAAGGGCCGGTAATGCTGCACATCATGGAACGGGGTCAGGGTGATTTCAAGGGTGGTCCCGGAACTTTCCGGCGATTCCCGCAATTGCTCACGAAAAGGCTCTGACGTGCGGCGACCGAGAAAAAGAAGAGCGTGTGCACCGCCTCCGCCCCGGCCCGGCCGTGCCGGCCGCCCGGAGGAGCGCGCCGTTTTGTCACCCCGGTGAGCGAAGCGCCGCGCGGTCCCCGTCCACCGGTGAGCGGGGCCCGGGCGGGCCGATCGCCGAAGGGAGCCGGAAGCGCTGCGGGACGGGGGATGCGGCGTGTGAGTGGCGACACAGGCGGTTCGGTTTGCCGCGGCCCCCGGAGGGGGGTAGTGTTCTCCGAGTCGCCAACGGGACGGCGAGCGGCTCCACAGGATGTCGACTCGGAACCGGACCGGGATCAGCGACGAACTCCCTTCCGAAGTGAGCGGTTCGAAGCACTGCTTCGACCATGTAAACTCGGTCGGGTCGCCTCGAAAGAGGCACACGCCTTCACCGAAATCAGAAGGACCCGGAAA